>NZ_QBTW01000032.1:0-62899 GCF_003057865.1 Muricauda brasiliensis
TTTTTAACTCAGTTCTTTGTTGTAGTGCGTTTTTAAAAATCAAAAAACTCTACATATGTTTTATATTCTTCCAGTTCAGCTAAATTAATTACGCTAAGTCTTGGTTCAGATTTTGCATAATAAACTTTGAATTTCATTTTTAGCTTTTCTCCAGCTTTTTTGTCGGTGTTACGAGAGACTCCAACACTATTTTGGTATTTTTTTCCATTCACAGTGTATTCATAGAGTAGTGCATCATTTTGCCAGCCAGCTTCAAGATATTCAGTTACAATTCCTGTTGTTGTGCCTCTATCCTCAAATATTTGTTTCTGTTCCCAATATTGTTTTCCAATTCCGATTAGAATAATAACTGAGATTAAGCCAACAAATACCTTTCCAGATTTTTGTTCATTTTTAATGAAATCTATTATTTTTCTATAATTCATATGGTACTCGGAATGGATTTTAAATGCACTACAACTTGTTTATATAAGCATAAAATACATCTATATACACCCAATAGAGCTTATAATCGATGTATTGGATTATCCATTATTTTAAATTGAGTTATTCAATTTCAATCATCCAAAAGCTAATTTCACCGAAAATTCCCTCAAAATCAATAAGTTAATTTGCCGAGTTGTAAAAAAGTTATCAACCAGTCCCTGTTTTCGGTTTCGGGATAAAATGTATATTTGAAGCGTCAACACATTTTAATAATCTCGCAATGCGAAAATTTCAAAATCGGTTTAAACAGAAAAAACTGGGAAGGCATACGGGTGCAAGTCCCGAGACCTATCTGAGCATTGCTTGGAATGTGTTGACGGTGACCTTCCCTTTTTGTTTCATTAATAACCTACTTACTTATGTCAACACAAGATGGTCAAAAAAGCTGCCCTAATTGCGGTAACGCGAATGCGCAAAGCGTCCCCAAAATTTCCCAAATGCTCAGCCCGGCACAAACCCAATTATTGGACTACACCGATGCCTTGGATGGCCCCGATCTGGTACAATCTCTAAAACTGCTGCACAATATTGCGGTGTACCATTCCTCCGAACCTTTGGATGAGGCGGAAAAAGATGCACTCTACAGTATAAAAGTCCTGTGGGAGTGTATTGAGCGGATTATTGGTGATGGGGGTGAAGGGTTAAGGTGAAAGGTTAAGGGTGGGAGGGCCTTTATGGCCCTCCTTTCTTTTGTTTTATGCTGTGATTATTCTGTAATTGTCTTTAAATGCGTATTGGAGCCCGTCATTTGCCAATGTCCCAACGAAATAGGGATGTTGCCAATGCTGTTCAGCGTATCAAAAAAGTCCTTTGGGGCAAAGGGTTCGCCCTCCAGTTCTTGCAGTCGGGCATAATCGGCCAAGGCGGCTTCCAACAAATATTTACCGGTAATATAGCTAGATCCATACCCGGGTTGGCGCAAATAGAGGTGTTGCTCAAAAATGAGCAGTTCCTTTTCGGTCTTCATCCAACCACGCGGCGTATACTCGCTGTGGATGCCTCCGGCTTCTTCCATGGTCATTTCATTGGCGTGGGCGTACAATGAGCCCAAACCTCTGGCCGCACGCTGCGCGATCATAATGTATACGATCTCCTTGGTCCGTGGACTATCGTTGTACAGTCCGGCCTGCATAAACATTTCTTCCACGGCCGTGGCGGTTCCTTCGTTCCGGGAATCCCAAATGTTGTACAACAATGGGCCTTTCCGTATTTCACTTTGGTGGGGCTCCAAATCCATGCGCGCCAGTTCAAACCAATGGTAAAAATGGGAGTAGAGGGGCCGGGCATCGTAATGCTCTCCAATGGCGAAGAAATTACGTTTTTCCTTGGGGATAAATTCCCCTAAATGCTCGCGTAGGGCAGGGTCAAAATACGGTTTTACAGTAACGATGTTCTGTTGCTCCAAAAAGTTCATCAAGCTTTTCGCGGATGCATCGGCCATTTTATCATAGGTTTCCGGAGAGTCGGCATCCACCAGTTCCGGCAGGTTCCTGTTATTGTGCTCCACTAATTTTAAGGCGGTCCATGCACGGGCAAGTTCCCTTTTTAGGATCATTACCTCATCTTCCCATGTCAACGGCACCAGGTGTACATTTTGAATATACCAAGTGTAATTATCCTTGCCAATGCCCGAAGGGCCGGTTTTTGATTCGGATTCGGTCTCCAACCAACTAACAAGGTCGTCGGTGGCGGTTATGGCTTCATCAATAACTTTGACCAATTCGGCATCGTTGGTAACGGCATCGTTTTCTTTTAACTCGGTAAGCACTTCGCTCTGGTTTTGGATATCCCGAATACCTGTGATCCATAACTCACGAGCATTCCCTGTCAAGTTTTGCTTGGCTTGCGTGTAGAACGGGGCAATCACTTTTAAGTCGGACAGAAGCTTGGAACGTTCCTCTGTGGATAAAGGAAAAGTATAGGTCCAGAGTTCCGTAGTCCGATGATTGGTGGGTCCCTCGTGGGCGGGCACATCGCTTTTTGCGGTCCAAACCACTTTGTAATAGGCGGGATCGCGCACCCAAGGTTGTAAAACGCGCTGGTTGAAGTCGTAGCCGTTCATTTCGGCCCAAACGATCATCCAATCCACTTGGTTTTCCACGGACCAATTGGTGGTGTCGATGGCCTGTAGTTTGGATTGTAATTCTTTGAATGTTGGCCAGCGTTTCTCAAAGGTTGCTGCCCTGTAATCGGGAGCTCCATCCAACAGCGGAGGATTTTCGAACGTTCTCCATTCCTTGAACAAGGCCACAAGGTCTTGATAATCGTTAGAGGTGAAATTTTGAGTTGTGGTCGGGGATTCTGTGGCACCTTCTTTTTTATCGGTTTTGCAGCTCAGCAAGAGCACGAACAAAAAAGAAAGAATAAGGTTGGTTGTTTTCAAGGAGTTGAGTTTTTAATTGGCGTCCAATTTCGTTGAAATATCCTTGAAAAGCAAAAGTTACGGTGGGACTCAAACAAGTTTTGAAGAATAAAGTTAGTTTGGTTGCGGTGGAGGTGATATACAATCGTTTTTTTACAGTTTGACACGAATTTCCCGAACTCTCACGAATTATTGTAGCGCTGTCATGTCGAGCGCAGTCGAGACATCTGTTTTCTTGATTTCTCAATCCTCACTTCAATCCTCACTTCGTTCCTCATATCGAAATGACCATGATATTGTTTTGGTTATTCTGTAATGAAAAATGGTTTAGAAAAGTCTTCACGATATAGAACCCACTAACATTTATCGTTACGAAGCTGTAAACTTCAATACAATCCAAACAGCCAAGCAAACATGGCAAATCATCGCTATCCATTTCAATATTTTTCCATCAACAGGCTTTTAGGGGGCATTTCCCTGTGGTGCTTCACACTTTTCCCAAAGTAGCCACCATTCCAGATATGGCTACAAGGCCAAGTTTAGGAAGAAGGTGTAATCAATAGAAAAATCAATACTGTACATGGATAAGGGTTAGGTTGAACACCCAGTTGCACAGGTTTTTTGGTAATTGATTACGATGTTTGTTTAAAAGAGTATAAAAAAAAGACCGCGATAAGCGGTCTTTTGATTTCTAATGGGATGTATATTCTAAACATCCTGCATTTCCCAGCCTTCACGATAGGTGCGGGTAACAAACTGGTTGGCATCATCAAAATTGGTGATTTTCATGTTGTCACCGTCCCAGAGCAACTTTTTACGGCCATAAAATTCCATATTGCCCTCGGCATTTTCCTTGCGCAACATATAACTGCGTATCGCCAGGTTACCCATGAGAACGGTTTCCGTCATAGGTCCGGCGTAATCAAAAGAAGACGTAAGATCTAGATGTTCTGTACTTCCGAAACCGGCTTTACAGGCATCTACCCATTTGCGTTGGTGACCGTATTCAGGTTCTGGCATTTCCTCTACCTCTGGTCCAAATTCGGTAACGCCATTGTTCATGTATAATTTTGGAGTCAATGGCGAACTATCGTTGATGTTCGTGGAAATTACCCCATGCTCTCCATGGATCAACACACCGTTTTGACTTCCTGGCCCACCGATATCGCTATCCGCAGGTATGATCTCTGGGTGCGAAGGTCGGATTCCGCCATCGCTCCAAGTCATGGTCAACGGAGCTCCTCCGGTCTTGTCGGTAGCTTCGTAGTTCAGTGTAATAAACGATGATGGTGGACAGCCTTCCGGATGGTAATCAGGGTTCCACATTTGGGAGAATACGGTACCTACGCTACATTCGGCCGCGGTTGGATACTTAAGTTTCAGGGTTCGGTAAGGAATGTCTATTAAATGGCATCCTACATCGCCCAAAGCTCCGGTTCCATAATCCCACCAACCTCTCCAGTTGAACGGGTGCAGGTTCGGTGTATACGGTTTCATGGGGGCTGGGCCTAACCATAGGTCCCAGTTCAAATCTTTCGGTTTGCTAGAGGCGTCCGGTTCTGGCATGGCATTTCCTTGTGGCCAAACAGGACGGTTGGTCCAAATCTCAACCTTGGTGATTCTGCCCAGTGCTCCGGAATCTACCCATTTTTGCACCATGCCCAATAACGGGTTGGACGCTCCTTGGTTCCCCATTTGGGTCACTATTTTTTTATCACGGGCCATTTGAGTCAGCATACGTGCCTCTCGAATGTTGTGCGTCATCGGTTTTTGTACATACACGTGCTTGCCGCGCTGCATGGCATAAGCTGCTGCCGGACCGTGAACATGGTCTGGCGTACTGATGGTAACCGCATCGATATCCTTCATGGTATCGAGCATTTCGCGATAATCGCTAAAGAGCTTTGCCTTGGGAAAACGCTCCACGGATTTTTTGGCCGATCCGGAAAAATCGACATCACAAAGGGCCACTACATTTTCACGCCCGTTTACGGAGGCGTTGGCAATATCGCTGGCTCCTTTGCCACCGGCACCAATGGCAGCGATGTTCAAACGGTCGCTCGGGGCGAAAAAGCCCGGACCGCCCAGCACATGGCGGGGCACAATAAAAATACTGGACGCCAGCGCAGTGTTTTTCACAAAATTTCTTCTGCTTTGGGAATTGGTTGTTTTTTTCATTTTTCGTTATACGATGTTTAGTTTCTAATTGCTAAACAAGATAGGAAAAAATGAACTGAACGCTCGGAGGGATTTTGTGATATGTGTAAAATGGGGAGGGTTTGTTGGTCTAGGATATGAGTAGTTGCGTGGTTTACCGGTTAACTTTGCAAGTACATACCAAACTGAAAATCCGCGAGGGCTATAAAGAATCAGTGAGCACTACTGCTTATATAGAGCCATCTTTGTTATCAATAGCTATTTATCTTCTTCTGTTTGATTTGGCGATATTAATTTTATTATTTCTTTTTCCAACAAACTAGATTTCTCCTCATCAGGGAAATTCTCCACTATTTCAGCTCCCATTTTAGGTGAAGGCAAAAATTTTATTTCTTTTCGCAATAATTCCGAGATTGTCGTTACTGCTAATTTTAGTCTACCAACTTTTGTAATATCATTAGAAGTATCGATATCCTTTTTTGCCTCTTCTATTTCCTTTTCAATTATTTCATCTATTAATTTCTTTTGAGCCTCCAAAATTGTCTGATTCATTTCGTTACTTAATTTTAAACTCTTAGCATAATTGGCAAAAATTTTTCCTTTTTGAATTTCAATATTTGCTTTGGTAGCAATCCTTATTATTTTTCCAATTATTGAAATTGCTGCGCTTGTCGTAAATGCGACTATAAGCCAAATTGAACCTGGTTCAGCTGAAATAATTCTCGATGAACCACCAACGTCTAGGGCTGGAAGTTCGATAGCTTTTTTTAAGTCCTTCGACAAGGATTCAAAATCTGAAAAGGTGTATTGATTCGGCAAATATATATTTAAGACAAATTCCTCATTTGTCTCGCTCTTCAAGTTTATATATTCATTAATTCCTTGGCTAGCGGTTCTGATAAAATCAATAAATTGAGTTATCTGAGAGTTCTCGGTACTAGAAATGTTCAATTGGTCTTCGAATCCAGAAAACCAACTTGAATTTTTAAGTCGATCTATTTGATTTTGAAATAATTTTGTTTTGTCTAATTCTTTTACTGACTTTCTAAGATTGGTCAAACCACTCACAGAATATTTGGTATAATCACTATGTGCCTTTGATTCAAAAGTAAATAGGTTTTTAGCAATTTCAAGCTGTTTGATTATTTCTACTGAGTTCATTGTTTGTATTTAATTATTGCTAATATTTAAAATATATAAATCGTTTTAAATGGCTTTATATCAAGCGACAACGAAGTTCGTAGAAAAAACCTTTGAACACAATAGGCTAAGTTATTGACTTATGAGGAGTTGTCAACACTAAAAATAATAGCAGCGTGTCATTTCGAACGAATGTGAGAAATCTAAAGATGGTAAAGAGATTTCTCAATCGTCGGTGCTCTCCTCATTTCGAAATGACAATCGGATTACTTTTTGGCCTCCACCAATTCCAATTGGTCCACGCTCACATTGGTGGTGAACATACCGTAGTTGACCACCGCTTTGCCCTTTTCCAGTATATCGATGCTGCCCACGGCCTTACCATCCATCAAACGGACACGGTCACCGATTTTAAAAACAGGTCTGGGTTTGTTCTTTTCGGCCTGGATTTCTTTTTTCTTTTGGATTTTCTTCTCGACCCGTACCTTTTTGATTTTTTGTTCCAGCTCTTCAGCCACTTGTTTTTTCTCTTGCTGTTTGGCCTTGGCCTTTTTTGCAGTGGTCTTTTTGCGCTTGCTGTTCTCGGTTTCCACAATACGCAGCATTTCGGAGATCAAAGGACGCTTTTTCTTGTCCATGAAGTATTTTTCCGCAGCCGTGTTCACCTTGTTGCCCAATTGGATCATACGCTGGTTGTGGTCGTACATTTCTTGGTAGCTCTCCAGTTTGGATTTGATCTTGGAATTCAGTTGTTCCAAACGTTCATTTTCCTCACGTGCCTTATTTTCCTCCTCTTTAAGTTTGGAGCCGGTCTCTACCATTTTGCTGCGCTCTTTCTGCAGCTTGGCAATCGTGGCATCAAAACGGACCTTACCGCGTTCAATCTTTTTCTTGGCCTTATTGATCAAGGAGTAGGGGATGCCGTTCTTTTGGGCGACCTCAAATGTAAAGGAGCTTCCCGCTTCGCCCAATACCAATTGAAAGGTGGGTTCCAGCGTTTTGGAATTGAACAGCATGTTGGCGTTGGTGGCATGCGGCAATTCATTGGCCAAAGCCTTCAAATTGGCGTAGTGCGTTGTGATGACCCCATAAGCTTCTCGTTCGTAGAACACTTCCAAGAAAGCTTCGGCCAGGGCACCGCCCAATTCGGGGTCACTTCCCGTTCCAAATTCATCAATTAAGAACAATGTTTTGTCGTTGCACTTTTTAAGAAAGTGGTTCATGTTCTTCAATCGATAACTGTACGTACTTAAATGATTTTCAATGGATTGATTATCTCCTATGTCCGTCAAAATCTTATCAAAAAAGCAAACGGAACTACGCTCGTGCACAGGAATCAACATACCACTTTGAAGCATTACTTGAAGCAGTCCAATGGTCTTTAACGTGATACTTTTACCCCCTGCATTGGGTCCAGAAATCACAATAATCCGATTCTCCCGATGCAGTTTTATGGTCTGCGGCCATGTTTTTTCGTTCTTTCGCTTGTTGGATAAGTAGAGTAGTGGATGAAAGGCATCTCGGAGAAACATCTCACGCTCATCATTGATTTCTGGCAATATGCCGTTCATATCGTTGGCATAACGTGCCTTTGCTGCCGTAATATCGGTTTCGGCCAAATACGTTTGATACGATTTCAACACTTCCAAGTAAGGACGGATTTGGTCCGTCAACTTGTTCAAAATACGTTGTACCTCTTCTTTCTCGTCAAATTCCAGATTGCTCAACTCTCTGGTGTAGGCCAGCGTAGCTTCCGGCACAATGTAAACGATACTTCCTGTCTTGGAAGTGCCCATCACGGTGCCCTTTACTTTTTTGCGGTGCATGGCCTTAACAGCCAAAACCCGACGGTTTTCAACCACGGATTCACGGATTTCATCCAAAAAATCGGACGATTGATAACGCCCCAATGCAACACTAAAACTCTGGTTTATCTTGCTACGTACTTCGTTGATTTGATTCCTGATGTACCGAAGTTCATCCGACGCGGAATCCTTGATTTCCCCAAACTTATCGATAACATCATCAATGGCATCGGGAATTTCAGGATGTAGCTCCAAAGCATCCACTTTAATAAAAAGTAAGGGATAATACTCCTTAAACTTTTTGAAGAATTTATGATGAATGGCAACCGTTTTGCAAATCCCGCCAATTTTTCGAAAACCGCTAATCTCCAAGGTGCTGTTGTCAATCTTGAGCAGTCCGAGTTCACTATTGATGTGGTCGAAACCGTGATTGGGAATACGGTTATCGTTGGAAAACGAAGCCAGATACTCCGAAGTCTGTCCCAAAACACCCATCAATTCATCTTTGTGGCGGTATGGCTGAATGGTCAATGCCTTTTCCTTTCCCAGCGCCGTATTGCATCGTGCAGCAATCTGCGTCAATACGGTTGGAAACTCTAGGTCTTGAAGTGTTTTGGGGTGAATGTTTCGCATCTTTTTCGACTAGCAGGGCAAATATAGGATTTTGAAGTCTTTTAGCAGATGTGCTGTCTAGTAAAAACTGTCTGCATTATGTACTTTTGGGTGAAACTTGAAATTCCCATCAAAACCATCATATGGAGGTAAACATTGAACCCAGTTGGAAAACGCAATTATCTGACGAATTTGAAAAACCCTATTTCCAACAATTAGCCGCTTTTGTGAAGCAGGAATATCAACAACATACCTGCTATCCCAAAGGAACGGATATTTTTTCGGCGTTCGACCATTGCCCTTTTCAAGAAACCAAAGTGGTAATTATTGGACAAGACCCGTACCACGGCCCAAACCAGGCCAACGGATTGTGCTTTTCCGTAAAAGATGGGATTCCACATCCACCATCCTTGGTCAATATTTTTAAAGAAATTAAAACGGATGTTGAAAAGCCTTACCCTAAAAGCGGTAATCTTGAGCGTTGGGCCGACCAAGGCGTACTCTTGTTGAACGCGACGCTGACGGTTCGGGCACATCAGGCCGGAAGCCATCAGAAAAAGGGTTGGGAGCAATTTACGGATGCGGTGATCCAAACAGTTTCCAACGAATTGGAAGGTGTGGTTTTTCTGCTTTGGGGCGGATTCGCCAAAAAAAAATCATCTTTGATTGATAAAACCAAGCACCATATTCTTACCTCTGGGCATCCTTCGCCCTTGAGTGCCAATAGAGGACTGTGGTTTGGCAATCAGCATTTCAGCAAAACAAATGATTTGTTGAACCGCATGGGTAAAGAGGCTATTGACTGGTAGGTTGAATTCGAATGTTGGATTATTGGATTTTTTTGATTCGCGGACTTTGGTTTATTTCCAAAGAAAGGTTTCAATAGACTTGACTTCATCGACTAAGTTAAGGTCGTGCAATCTCGATTGGACTTCGTTCACGGTTGCTGAGGAAAGTTGTTCCTGTCCCCAAGTTGTTTTGGATAACCATGCTTTTATGTCCTCCAGTTTTTGCTCATATCTGTTGGACAGGGTTCTGTCAATACTTGGAATTTGTTTGAATTCCGATGTATAAGTGTTGATAACCTCCAAAACATGTTTGAGCACGCCTTCGTTATCCTGAATAAATGAGTCTGAAACAGTAATCACAAAACAAGGCCAAGGGGTAGGGCAGTCGCCCACTCTTTTAAAAGTACCGTTGTCGACCAAAGGTTTAGTAGTGAAATGCTCCCACATAAAATAGGCGCCGGAACCGCCAGTTAGACTTTCGATGGCGCCATCCAAATTGTTGATGATCTCAAATTCCAGTTTTTCCGTGTCCCACCCTTGGTTTTGCGCATTAACGTAGGCCATTAAGTGGCTTCCACTTCCCATTCGGCTAATGGCTACTTTATCATCCCTAAGGTCGGAAATAGATGTGCGGCTACTGTTAGCGTCCACATGAATGCCCCAAAGCAACGGAGAGGAAATGAATCCCTGAACAATTTTACTAGAATTTCCCTGCGATATGCTTTTGATAATGCCTTCGGTAAGAATAATGCCCATATCCGCTTCTCCATCTTGTAGCATTTGTGTCATTTTACCGGTTCCTTCTGGAACATCGGTCCATTCCAATTGAATGCCCCTGTCTTCAAAAGCACCATCTTCCATGGCCAGATGCCAAGGGAGGTTAAAATGTTCTGGGACACCAATTATTTTTACCGTTTTCATAGGACTTGTTGCTTTGTGGTATTAAAATTATGATTCCGTTCGGTATCCGTCAAAAAAAGTAGCGTAAAATTATGACAGGTCACTACTTGCGATAGCATTTAAAGTGTACTTGATCAGTTCTTCGACGGTTTTATGTCCTTGCTCGGAAAACTCTCCGGTGGCCCTGTTCGCCAATATCGCATTGAGCGAAACCGCTCGATGTCCAAGGAGTTTGGCAAGACCATAAATACCTGCGGTTTCCATTTCCAGATTTGTTATCCTTGTATTTTGATGGGAAAAACCGGCTAATTTGTGGTTAAAATCTTGAATGGATGGCGCTAATCTCAACGTTCTTCCTTGTGGCCCATAAAAACCTGAATTTGTTCCTGTTACGCCATATCGTATACGATTTGATTCAAAAATTTTAGCTAATGACTCGTCAAAATCGATAACGTAGGGATGTATATGGTGGTCTGACCAACCCAAATAAGATGTAAGGGCAGATTCGAGTTCATGGTTCTTTACGTGCCCATGCTCATAAAAATGGAGTAAGTTGTCAAAACCTATTCCAGAACTGCTGATCAAAAACGAATCAACGGGAATATCTGGTTGTATGGAACCGGATGTACCAATCCGTATAAAACTGAGCTGTTTTTTTTTGAATTTAATTTCTCGGGAAACAAAATCGATGTTGGCAAGGGCGTCCAATTCATTAAAAACAATGTCGATATTGTCCGTTCCGATGCCTGTTGAGATAACTGTTATTCGTTTATGGGCATATTTACCTGTATGGGTGACAAATTCGCGTTTCCCTTTCTTTAATTCAATAGAATCAAAGTGTTTGGAAACTTCGGAAACACGTTCTGGGTCACCTACAGTTATAATACTATTGGCAAGATCTTCTGGAAGAAGGTTGAGATGGTAAATGCTCCCATCAGCATTCAGAATAAGCTCTGAATTGCTCAAAGAGGCTTTCATGTATTACAATTTCAGAATTCGTTCGGTATCCGTATTGTATAAAAAGTTATACTTTAAGGAACCTCCCAGATACATTTGACTATCACGTAGTTCTGAATAATAGTTAGCTTCTTGCTTTAGCACATGCAACCCTTTTTTGGTCAGTTTGACCGGGTCAAAAGAACTGAACAAAGGTTTTAGGGACGAAATCATTCGGTCATATTGCGTATCGCCAAAACCATAATAACCTTGATTGGTCAATAGTTTGCCCATAAGCTCATTTCTGGATTGTGGCTTTTCTTCTTTGGCTACTTCCAAAATATGGTTCTCCAAGTCGTTAAGACCATTTTTAATGGTAGGGTAGCGCTTCAAATGGGTTTTGAGTGCATCCGAAAGATATTCGAACTGGAAATCGTTATTGGCAATCTGGTTTTCCAAACGAATGGGATTGTCACTGCAATATAACTGCCAGATGTAATCCGCGTATTCAATATCGTCCTGTGAAAGGACTTTTTTATTGTCGTAAAGCTCAAGAAGTTTTTCGTCGTTGAGCTCGTTTAGGCCATAAAGCTTATTGGAGCCTTCAACTTTGCCACTACATACCAAATAAATTTCGGCATGTCTTCTGTGGGTTTTTAACCAGCTAAGTACGGCCAGCATATTTATTTGGCAAAATAGGTCATATTCAAACCATAGCACTATCTGGTCCTGCTGTTTGTGGTTACAAAGGGACCTATACTCTTTCAGGGTTTTTTCAATGAACCAAGATTTGGATACTTTGTAGTTCTTGTTAAGGAACTCGAACCTTGTTTTCCAAAAAGATTCGCTTCCCACGGAAGAGAGAGTTTTGCCTTCGCAAAGCATTTCTCTCCATGTAATTACGTCTCCTTTTAATTGCAAAGATTGTAATCTGGACGTGAAACTGTCCCCGTTGGTTATGTGCAACAGTGATTTCATTTTCAGCTCAGTTTTCGTTGGTTAGGAATAATAAAAGTACGGTTTAAAGCAGGAACACAAAAATTTTTTCACTAAACATTGCTTTAAACATCAAGTTTTTAACATCAATTAAAAACAGAATCGATTTTTTGTTAAATTTTATATTATCCACCAACACGCTTTACGGAAAATCCATTTTCCTTTAGGAAATCCATGATTTTATCGCGATAATCTCCCTGAATAATGATGGCTTCGTTCTTAAAACTGCCCCCGACACCCAAGAGTGTCTTTAAATCTTTGGCCAGTTTTTTGAAGTCACTGTCTGCGCCGTTGTATCCTTCAATTATAGTAACAGGTTTGCCTTTTCGCTTTTCGTATTTGCATATAATGGGGTCGTCCTGTAACCAGTAAGACGGTTCTTTTCCTTCATTGTCAGGCTCATCTTCCGGTTCATGGTCCGGGAACAGGTTTTTAAGTTGGTCTTTTAAGTCCATCTTTATTTTTTTACAAGCCCTAGCTCAATAAGTCTTTCATGCAGGTATTCTCCCGCGGTAATATCCTCAAATGCCTTGGGATTGTCCTCATCGATACAGTTTTCAAGGCAATTCAATGGCATATCGCTTACCGGGTGCATAAAGAAGGGAATGGAATAGCGAGATGTTCCCCATAGCTCTTTTGGCGGGTTCACTACTTGGTGAATGGTCGACTTTAACTTGTTATTGGACAAGCGGGACAACATATCGCCGACATTGATCATTAATTGATCGGGTTGGGCAATGGCGTCCACCCAATTACCTTGGTGGTCTTTTACTTGAAGTCCTTTACCGTGGGCCCCCATAAGCAATGTAATCAAATTGATATCGCCATGGGCAGCGGCTCTCACTGCGTTTTTTGGCTCTTCGGTAATGGGCGGATAGTGGATGGGCCTTAAAATGGAATTTCCATTTTTGATATAATCATCAAAATAGGTTTCTTCAAGGTTTAGATGCAATGCCAGGGCCCGTAGCACATATTTAGCGGTTTTCTCCAACATTTTATAGGTTTCTTCTCCAACGCGATTAAAGTCAGGGAGCTCATCAACGGTAACATTATCCGGGTATTCGGCCTGCAATTTTGGATTGTCCTCCACATATTGGCCAAAATGCCAAAACTCTTTTAGGTCGCCTTCCTTTTTTCCTTTGGCATGTTCTTTTCCAAAGGAAGTATATCCCCTTTGGCCACCTATACCTTCAATTTCGTATTTATCTTTCACCTCTTGCGGAAGGTTGAAGAACTTTTTAATCTCACTATAAAGGTCACCCACCAATTCATCAGACAAAAAATGTCCGCTCAGTGCCACAAAGCCAATATCTTCAAAGGCGGCACCTATTTCATTGACAAATTTTTCTTTTCTTTTTGCATCGCCCGAAACAAAGTCGTTCAGGTCCACACTTGGAATCGCACTCATATTGTCATCTTTGATATAAAACCAAAAATAAGGAAATAAGCTGAAGGTTTTTGAATTTTAAAGTGTTTTGAAGGGCTTTTTACTACTTTTAGCCAACAGAATTTTTACGATATGAGGTATCATGTTGGCAGCTTGGAACGCGAAAAGTTGCTGGAGTTGTACAAGGGCATGTTGAAGCCAAGGATGATAGAGGAAAAAATGCTGATTCTTCTTCGGCAGGGCAAAATTTCCAAGTGGTTTAGTGGAATTGGTCAGGAAGCTATTTCTGTCGGCGTTACACAGGCACTCAAGGAAAGTGAGTACATTCTCCCTATGCATAGAAATCTTGGAGTTTTTACCTCCAGGAACATTCCATTGAATCGTCTTTTCTCCCAATGGCAAGGAAAGCAAAGTGGTTTTACGCAGGGAAGGGACCGTAGTTTTCATTTTGGGACCCAAGAATATAAAATAATCGGTATGATTTCGCATCTGGGCCCCCAATTAGGGGTGGCAGATGGGATTGCCCTTGCGGACATGCTGCGCAGAAAAAAACGGGTTACCGCAGTTTTTACAGGGGAAGGAGCGACGAGCGAAGGGGATTTTCATGAAGCCTTGAACGTGGCTTCCGTTTGGAACCTTCCAGTGTTGTTCTGTATTGAAAACAACGGTTATGGGCTATCTACACCGACCAATGAACAATACCGATGTGAGAATTTAGCTGACCGTGCCAAGGGATATGGCATGGAATCGAGGATAATCGACGGCAACAATATTCTAGAGGTCTACACAAAAGTTGATGAATTGTGCAAGGCTATACGAAGGCGTCCAAGACCCGTTTTGTTGGAATTTAAGACCTTCCGCATGCGAGGACATGAAGAGGCAAGCGGCACCAAATATGTTCCAGAAAAGTTAATGAGGGAATGGGGCAAAAAAGACCCTATTTCCAATTATGAAGACTTTCTGCTGGCGGAAGGAGTGCTGACCCAAGCGTACATTGAGACCCTCAAAGAAGAAATCACCGAGGAAATCAACTCGAATTTACAGTTGGCTTTTGATGAAGATGAAGTGAGTTCAGTTGAAAGTAAAGAATTAAAAGAGGTATATCATGGTTTTGATTACCAACATATTGAAACAAAATTAGAGTCAAAAGAGAATATACGGTTTGTCGATGCCATCTCCCAAGGTTTAGAGCAATCTATGTATCGTCACAACGAACTCATCATTATGGGGCAAGATGTAGCAGATTATGGCGGAGTGTTTAAAATCACCGAAGGTTTTGTGCCCAAATTTGGCAAGAGCAGGGTTCGAAACACGCCTATTTGCGAATCGGCCATTGTCTCCACGGCTATGGGACTATCCATCAATGGCATGAAAGCAGTGGTTGAAATGCAGTTTGCCGATTTTGTGAGCTCCGGTTTCAACCCAATCGTAAATTATTTGGCGAAAGTAAATTATAGGTGGAACGAGAAAGCCGATGTCGTTATACGCATGCCCTGCGGTGGGGGTGTAGGGGCGGGGCCGTTCCATTCCCAGACCAACGAGGCCTGGTTTACGAAAACGCCCGGTTTAAAAGTCGTGTACCCAGCGTTCCCAGATGATGCCAAGGGATTATTGAACACGGCCATAAACGACCCTAATCCGGTTTTGTTTTTTGAACATAAAGGACTCTATCGAAGTATAAAAGGTGATGTTCCAACCGATTATTACACAGTGCCTTTTGGCAAGGCTAAGCTGTTAAAGGAAGGAAAAGCTTTGACCGTGGTCACCTACGGCGCTGGTGTTCACTGGGCTTTGGAAGTTTTGGAAAAACACCCGGAGATTGATGCCGATGTACTGGACTTAAGAACCCTCCAACCATTGGATTTGGAATCTATCTGCCAATCGGTGAAGAAAACAGGTAAATTGATTGTGCTGCAAGAAGATACTTTGTTCGGAGGTATTGCCAGCGATATTTCGGCCATGGTCATGGAGAATTGTTTTGAATATTTGGATGCTCCCGTCAAAAGGGTGGGGAGTTTGGAAACACCGGTTCCCTTTGCAAAATCACTTGAAACAAACTATTTGCCCAAAAATCGGTTCGAATCGGAATTAGTTGAACTGTATCAATATTAATATGTTGTTTATCCCATTTAAAGTAAGTTGATTAGCCATTTTTTTTATAATTTAACAACTATAAATGCGTCCCCAAACGTATATTCTTAAACATTAACTTAATTATCTATGATGAAACGATCACTCTTATTGATTACAGTGGTGGGACTTTTGCTCTCATCATGTTCGGTTTCCAAAAGTGCTAGAACACAGCGAGACTTGTTCAGCGGAACTTGGAATTTGGACAATGTTTATTACCAAAACGCTTCCGGAAACTTTAAATCCACCATCTTCAACGATGCAGAGGATATCTGCTTTGAGGATAGTGAGTGGTTTTTCAGGGACAACAATAGTACTGGACGCTACACCATCGCCCCAAGTTCGCTCTGTCAAGGAGGGGACCGTTTTTTCAGATGGTCCGTTGTGGAGCCGGAACAAAATTACCAGAGTCAATTACAGTTCAAGTTTATTGATGAAAACCGAAAGGACATCTCTGGAGGTTACGGGTACCGTTTGAACATTGTCAGTTTGTCCGAACAGTCCATGACCCTTAATTCCAATGTATCGGTTGACGGTCAAAGTGTGACCATTGTTTACGAATTCTCAAAAAAATAATTTCATGAAAAATATTCTATTGAAAGGTGCAACTGCTTTTTTAGCGTTGACCATGATTATTAGCTGTGATGCTGTCAAAAACGCGAACAACACCCAAAAAGGTGCCGCAATCGGTGCCGGTGGTGGTGCCGTTATCGGTGGTGTTATCGGTAACAATGTAGGTAAAGGAAACACTGCCCTTGGCGCCATTATCGGTGCTGTTGTAGGTGGTGCTGCCGGTGGGTACATTGGTAACCGTATGGACAGACAGGCCGAAAAAATTGAACAAGAAATCCCTGGTGCCGAAGTGCAAAGGGTAGGTGAAGGTATCAATGTGACCTTTAGCGGAGAAAATGGTGTTTATTTCGATACAAACAAGGCCGATATCAAAGGAGCTTCAGCTACTACATTGGATAAATTGGCCGGAATCTTTATGGAATATCCAAAAACCAACATATTGGTCGAAGGACATACCGATTCCGATGGTGCTGCCGAGTACAACATGAGCCTTTCTCAGCGTAGAGCACAATCCGTAACCAGTTATTTGGTGTCCAAAGGAATCTCCAGCGGACGTTTCACCACTAAATGGTATGGTGAGGACCAGCCTATCGAAAGCAACGAAACAGCTGCCGGTAAAGCTGCCAACCGCCGTGTGGAGTTGGCCATTATTGCCAGCGACGAACTTAAGGAAGAAGCTAAAGAACAGACTGAAAATTAAGAACTGCTTGCTTTTAAAAGATAAGGCCCGGATAAAACCGGGCTTTTTTTATGGCCAGATGTTAAATAAACTATTAAATGTGAGTTAAGCCGTTTTAGTATTGCAAGAATTGTTTTAACTTAATAGTGGACAACACGTTACACCATTAAAACCTTGTAAGCCATGCAACATATATCCCCAAATACCATTGAACATAAACAGGAACTTCTTGTAAGGGTGGAAAGAAACGAACGTATGGTGCAAAGACTATCGGAAAAATTAAATTCTTACACCTTTGAACCCAAATGTCCACAGCGGTTCGAAAAGTTTTATGAGCTCAATAGACACATTCAAGAGTTTAGGAAGCATCAAAATAGGTTGTTGTCCAAAATAAGAAATCAAAAGGTAGATTTACCGGAAACGGACACCCATGAAATCGAATCCCATTTGAATCGTTTCAAAGTATTGGAAAGCGAATTTGCGGCCTATCTCTTCGACCTTAAAAAGCCCTTGTAAGCGATTTTTTGTTCTAAATTTTCAACAAAACGGTTGTCACCCAATATTCATGCGTAATATTGCAGGATAATAACAGTATCCCGCAATGGCAAAATCCTCAAACTCCGTACTTGTCATCCTGGCATTTTTTGCCATTTACTTTATATGGGGCTCAACCTACCTGTTGAATAAAATCGCTGTCATGGAACTTGAACCGTTCATGTTGGCGAGCTGCAGATTCACCGTGGCTGGTCTTTGTATTTTTATCTTGGCCAAGATCATGGGGATTTCCCTAAGCATTACCAAAAAACAGCTTATAAACTCTGTATTGGCAGGCATACTCTTTCTAAGTGTTGGCAACGGTCTCGTGGTTTGGGCCTTACGCTATGTGGATACAGGCTTCGCGGCCCTAGAGATTTCTTCGCAACCGCTCATTATCCTTTTGATGATGCGTATACTCCAAGGGAAGAAAATACAGCCTATGTCCGTAGTGGGAGTGGTCTTGGGAATCGTAGGTATCTACTTGCTCGTAAGTCAAAAGCAGATTATAGCCCAAGAGGAATCCATTGTGGGAATGGCAATGATTTTCTTTTGTATGCTATGTTGGGCGTATGCAAGCCTTTTTGTAGCCAAAGCAGATTTACCGACCAATTACTTTGTAAATACCGGGTATCAAATGTTTTTTGCAGGCCTTATTTTAAGTTTGATGAGCCTTGGGTTTGGAGAAGAATGGTCGTCACCATTGGCTTGGAGCGGCGATGTGCAGATTTCGATGTTGTTGCTCATCTTTTTTGGAAGCATCTTGGCGTTTACCTCGTTCAACTATTTGCTCAAGACCGTTTCTCCGGAAAAAGTGGCTACATCAACCTACGTGAACCCTATTGTGGCCCTATTGTTGGGTTGGTATTTTTTGGATGAACAGATTACCCTTCAATCCATTCTGGCAGCTGCCATATTGTTGACCGGGGTCTATTTCATCAATACCAAAAAGACCTTGGCTATTTTTGAGCGCTTTAAACGTTAATACTCCGTTATTTATCTCGGAATTGGTTTGGCTTTTTCGTATTTTCTTTCGAATTAATTCTAAACCAATGAAGCATATTATAAAATTTGGAGCTTATCTTTTGCTATTAGCGTCCGTAGCCTGTGCATCTAGCAAAGACCAAGCATCCCCCGAAGCAATCGCTGCTTTGGACAAAATGATTTCCGACCAACAATTTGAAATCGATGCCAATTGGGCCCAACCCATGGCAAGTCAAGGATTGAATAGCATTGCCAATGCTGGGCTTTTGCCCTTTGGCAGTACCGCCAGCCGTATAGATATCAGCGGGTCGGGTGGTTATTTGCGTATGGTGGGCGACAGCGTTAAGGCAGATTTGCCCTTTTTCGGGGAGCGGCGCATGGGCGGATATTACAATCAGAACAAGGCGGGAATCAAGTTTGAAGGTGTCCCGAAAGACCTTTCCTTTTCATCTAACAAAAAGGATTCGGGGAAAACCATGCGCTTCAACATTACCGAAGATTCCGAGAGTTATCAAGTTATCGCTCAGCTATATCCCAACGGAAATGCCCGGCTCACGGTCTCCAGTAGCCAACGGACCAATATTTGGTACCAGGGCAACCTTTCCGAATACAAAAAGAAAGAATAGGAGAGGAGGGCGTCAAGTTTTGCCATTGCCAAGGGATATCTTTCCACTTTCCATCATTTTGTCATAGCTTTATTGATTCAGAAACTAAAACATCTAAACTAGTAAAATGAAAATGTACACTTTGACCCAACGGTCAATATTTATGTTGATGCTCTTGGGGGCTTTTGCAGCCTGTAAGGACAATAAGAAGAATCAAGAGGAATCAACCCAAGAAGAAGTAGCGGAAAACACCGAAACCACCACAGATTTGCCATTGGACCGCCTTAATCTGCCCGATGGTTTTAGCATAGATGTATATGCGGAAAATATTGAAGGAGCCCGTTCCATGGCCATGGGGGCCGATGGCACCCTTTTCGTGGGTACCCGTAACGAAGGAAAGGTCTATGCCCTAAAAGATACCGATGGTGATTACAGGGTTGACAAAACCTATACCATTGCATCCGATTTGGAGCAGCCCAATGGCGTTGCGTTCAAGGATGGCGCCCTCTACGTGGCCGCAGTGAGCAAAATGTTCAAGTATTCGGATATTGAGTCGCAGTTGGAAAACCCACAGGAACCCGAATTGATCTACGATGACTACCCGACCGAGTTCCACCACGGCTGGAAATACATCGCCTTTGGACCGGACGACAAACTCTACGTACCTGTTGGAGCACCTTGTAATATTTGTGATAGTGCCACTGTGGACAAGCGTTATGCTTCCATCACCCGAATGGATTTGGATGGCAGTAACCGTGAAATCGTGGCCAACGGGGTACGAAACACCGTAGGTTTCACTTGGCACCCAGAGACCAAGGAACTTTGGTTTACCGACAATAACCGGGATATGATGGGCGACGACCTTCCCCCGGGAGAATTGAATAAACTTACAGAGGTAGGCCAACATTTTGGATATCCGTTCTGCCATGGTGGAACCGTTAAGGACCCCGAGTATGGAGACCAGCGACCTTGTTCGGATTTTGTTGCTCCGGCACAGACATTACAGGCGCACGTAGCGGCTTTGGGCGTTAAGTTCGGAGAAGGCCCTATGTTCCCCGAGCAATATACCGGACAGGCATTTTTGGCCGAGCATGGTTCGTGGAACCGCTCCAAGAAAGTGGGTTATAGGATA
This sequence comes from Muricauda brasiliensis, assembly GCF_003057865.1. Taxonomy (NCBI): domain Bacteria; kingdom Pseudomonadati; phylum Bacteroidota; class Flavobacteriia; order Flavobacteriales; family Flavobacteriaceae; genus Allomuricauda; species Muricauda brasiliensis. The sequence goes on from NZ_QBTW01000032.1 coordinate 20,207, forward strand.
AGCATGGTAAAACTGGAAAATGGCGAAGCCGTAAGCTACGAACCTTTTATAGATGGTTGGTTGGACGAAGAATCGCAAGAGGCCTTCGGTAGGCCAGTGGACCTTCTTTTCCTAAAAGACGGTTCGTTGCTCATCTCCGACGATGAGGGCAATGCCATTTACAGGGTCACTTACAAGGGATAACCCTTTTTTAAGATAATGATTCAAGGTACTTGGGGATGGGCAATTGTTCCATTTTCCAAGTACTTTTTTTTTGGTTCCTATCCGTGACCTCCACAAAATAGTAATTGGGCATCCCGTTTTTTTTGGGATGAATGTGCTCCACCGAAAATGTACTTTCCTCGTGAAGAAACACGTATTCCGTTGTCTCACCCTCGGCAGATTCCCTTATTTCCCCATTTCCAAGGATTAGGTTGGGCTTGGTGAGGATGCCGTTACGCTTGTTCCAGCACAGATAACGGATTTCGCCGCTGCGCAACCGATCTATTCGTATAATGTACTGCCCATCTCCTATATAGGCTAGAATGCTTTGAATGTTTGGGTCTCTCCAAAAAATGGCTAAGTAGGTTTAATTAGGTTTGGGTGTGTACGAACGGTTTAAAACCTGGTGTATTGCTTTAACATCTGTATTTTCTGGAAAATTCTGCTCCCAAAAGCCAACCCACCATAAATATGATGAATCCCAATACCACTAAGCAAAAAATCTGTAAGGCGTTTATCGTTTCAAGTGTAGTCATACTCTTAATTTTTTTCCAAACTACACAATATGCAATAATTCTACGTACTCAATTGACGGATGCCCCTTTTGAATTGAGGAATGGCCGTTTTGAGCCAACGGATTTTTAAGGAGGGGTGAAAAAGGTGAGGTGAGTGGTTGGATTTTTTGGAATGTTGGGGAAAGCTCTTTAGGGCTTTTTTATGGAAAACCTTTAAAATTTTTAAGGTTTTTGTGCAACCTATTAATGACTTAAATTTATATGTTTGAAAATCAATAGGTTAATTAGTAAAATCTTCCCCCGTTAATTCAGGTTAAACCTGAGAAAACAATAGTATAATCTTAATATTTAAATCATGAAAAAAATTATTTATGCTTTATTATTATTTGGTTATTTGGGAGGTGCTCAAACTGATTCAAAAACAGCTCCCTTGGAGAAAATTTTAACTATGTCAAAAGAAGTGATTGAAGAGGTTCAATCTAGAAGTGAAATTATTTTAGGAAGGAAAGGTGCGGATCCCTTAAATTATCAACCTAAGAGTATGGTTTTTAATTTCGAATCAGCTAATTCAAATTCGAGTAATGCTGGAATTAAAATTTTAATTTTTTCTATTGGACGAAAATGGACTAAATCAACTACTAACAATATTACATATACATATACTTATCCTGATTTAAATCCTATTGCAGAAGGAGAATCGAAACCTGATATTTTTAAGTATCAATTAAGTTCAACTATTATAAACGCTCTTAATGAAATTGAAGCCTTGGAAGATGAAGATAAGGAGCGGTTAAATGAATTTTCAGTCAAAATTACATTTGCTATAGAAAAAGAAACTGATGGTGGTGGTGAATACGAATTAGTTCCATTTACCATATCTGGAGGCAAAAAATGGAGTAAAAAAGCTACACATACAGTAACGGTAACATTTAAAAAATATGTTCCAGAGGTATTAAGATAACAATGTACATTTTAAATTAATTTAAAAAGCCCTAAAGGGCTTTTTTTAAGAGGTTACGGTTTGGTGTAATCGGTTACGTGTTAATATTTAGTATATTTAAATTCTCCCCCAAAGTACTATTTCACTCAAAATGATTTAATAACGAATATGATGACTTGGTCATATTCACAAAACTTTTTCTATGTCTAATAGGGTTAACGCTAAACTTTACAGGATTCAAGAAATCATAACGGAGGAAACAGAAAATATTGAAGAGTATATAACAAATATGGTTAATGCCTACTATAATAAAAGTGGACATCAATTCAATGAAGTTGAACTCAATGTTGATACTGAAAATGAAGATTATGAATCAAGATTATTTATCTACACAACCGAAGAAAAATCTCCAAATTGGTTAAATTTTTTAAATGAGATAGCAGAAAGAGAGGAGGATTTATTAGAGTTACAGACGAAATACTCAGCATTCATATTATTTGTATATAATGTCAATAGGATATACGCAGTTTCAAAAGGTTATTACGGTAGATTTTTAATTGAAGATGATATGGATAATTTTTTTGGATTGGAGGTATTATCAAGACTAGTGGATAAGAACGTGACGGAGATAAGGAAATTGGAAGAAAGAGCTGTTTTTGGTGCAGTATTAGGGGCAGAACGATATTTTAGAGAAGACTATAATCTTGTTTATGAAGATGATTTTGGAAAAATATACAAAACCATGCTAGCAAATATTGATGAGGAACATTTTGAAAGGCTAGGAATTGTTAAGAAAAGAGAAGACATAACCAAAGTGTCAATTTCAGGAAGTTCATCTTTTGAAGTATCAACCAATTTTGACTTTTCAGAATTAGTTCAAAGAATTAATAAAATTGAAGAATTACTAGAAACCGAAGGAATTCAATTTAATCAATTCTACAGATTGTCTCTTAGCGAATTAAGAGCAATTGGGAATAATTTAGATCAGGAGTTAATTAAAATGGCCTATGATGCTTATGTTGCAGGAGATTCTGTTGATTTTTATCATCCAGATATATTTAATTACATGAAGTCCGCACAAGTAAGATTTAATGTCGTGGGAGACTTCAAAGAAATTCCCCTTGGGCAATCTTTTGGTTTTATTGAACTGATAAATACTTTGGTTGATGAAGATATTATTGATTCAAGCTCGGAAAATAGCTTTATTCAAAGTATGACAGACTGTACCGGAGAATTCTCTTTAGACGAGGAAGGAGCTTTTTCTCGGGCTGCAAGTCTTGATCAATGGATCGGAGGCGAAATTGAGTATGATGGAAAAAGGTTTTTTAAATTAGACAATCAATGGTATAGATATCGAGAAGGATTCAATGAATATTTGAACAGTTATCTCGGAGGAATAAATTTTAGTTTGTTAATGCCTCCTGAAAATTTAGAAAATTGGGATTTCAATGAACATGAAACAGAGGGAGCTTACAATAGTCATTACACTGAAATCCCAAAATTCTTAGTTGCAGATAAAGCCTTGTTATACAATCTTGAGATTTGTGATTTAATCAGGATTACGGATGATACACTTTATTTATATCATGTAAAAAAGGGTCTTGGAAGAGATTTAAGAGTCTTAGCAAATCAAATAATAAGCGGGGCAAGAATTTTAACTAACGCTATAAGAGAAGATAATAATGAGTCCTTAGAAAAATATTATGATGTGATATCACATAAACAATATGAAGATGAAGCTCTTAGTTACTTTGAAAATGGTGCGCAGCAAAATTTAACTAAAGAGGAATTTGTTGAAATGTTTAAAAACAGGAAGATTACTTTCGTGTTTGCCTATTCTTCTGGTTCAGGTTTAGAAATGGGAGAAGAAATTGTGGCTACAAATTCAAGAATTGCAAAACTTTCCCTCCTTTACTGCATAAGGGATATGAAAACTACGGATTTTGAGTTTTTGATTGAAAGAATTACCGAGATAAACTAGCAATAAAAAATGATGCAGTAATCACACCCCCCCAATCACCTTCAAACTCAACCCCGTTAGTTCTTTTATGGTCACATTGTCGTAGCCTTTAGCTTTCATCTTCTTGGCAATACTAATCGCCTTTTCTTTTTTGGCCCGCTTTTTCTCGGTTTCCATCTTAAATTGTTCCAGTTCTTGCTTTTCGGGGCCCATAATCTCAAAAAGACCACTTTTTTGTAGTTCGTCCATAACTCCTTGGTCGGCAAAACTGGTGTAGTGGGTCTCGGTGATCACCAAATGGTCGAGCACTTCCACTTTTATGAGTTTCCCCACTTTTAGCATGTGGTCGGTAAAGGTAATGTCGGCATCGGTAACCTCGTGCGTGCCGCTGGGGTGGTTGTGCACCAAGATCAGTTTACTGGCCAGTTTGTAGATCGCCATGCGGAACACATCGGGCGGGTCGGCATTTACGCGGTTGCTGGCACCCAATCCAATAAGCTCCACAAACAGTATTTTGTTGTTGTGGTTGAGCCCCACTACCCAAAAATGCTCTTGGTTGCGGCGTATCTTGTTTTCGCGCAGCAATACCTGTTGCATGATCGCATATATGTCCGCAGAGTTGAGCACTTTTATCTTTTGGTCTTTGGTAAGCCGTACGTTCATGGTAGGTGTTTCTAATTTTTGGGTCTGGGAAAGGTAGTCCATGCCCGTGAAAAAAGCAAAAATGTGATTTGGGCATAAAAAAACCGCCCCAAACGCTGTTCGCAGGGGCGGTCTTGGCTTATTCAGGAGAAATCTATCTACTGCACAATACTGTTCAGTTTTTGCACCTGCGCATCAAAAGCTTTTAGGGTAGTGGCCAATACCCCAATTTGTTCCTGTGCTTCTTTCCATTCCTTCTGTTCAATGGCCTCGCGCACGCCTGGAAGTGTTTTTACCCCATACCCTGTGTAAAATCCAGGGGCATAGATTTGGTGCTTGAACCAATCTCTACGGGGCAGCCCTTTATCCTGCAACAATATTTGCTCCATGCCCATCAACTCTTGGTTCAGTTGTGCCTTTTTGGCTGGGGACAGGGCCAATGCATCTGCCTTGGAAAAGGTTTCGATACTTTTCTTCAATTCCGCTACCACATTTTGGATGGGAGAGAAGTCCAAATAAGGTACTTCGCCCTCCATTTTGGCGGGAGCGATAGGTTTTTTTGGGTCCATCACCAATCCGTAGGTATCCGCTTTTACCAATTTGTTATGTTTTTCCACATCGGAACGCATGGTTTCCAAAGTTTTCATCACTTCGCCCAAATAGGTTTCAATGGTGCTGTGCCATTGGGTCAATTCAAACGGCAAAACTTCGGCATTTGCCAAACGCAAAGAGATACGTCCAGCCGTATTGGCCAAGGCAACACCATATTGGAATCCGGGATCTTTAAAACGGGTGTAGTGGGTGTAGGTATCGTAAATGGTGTGGTATTCACCACCAGAACCTTCACCACCGTAGCCCAAGTTCAACGAGGCAATACCTGTGTGTTGGATAAACGGCGTATAATCCGAACCTGAACCCAATGCGGACAGTTTAAACGAGTTGTCCCCACCACGCATTACATTGGCCGCTTTGCGACGCTCCGCAACGGAAACTCCTTTTTGTGGGTCGGTCACCGCATTGGCCACTTGGCTCACCATGGCCTCCAAAGAGTGGGAACCTCCAGCGCCCAAATACCCACGGCTATTCCCGTCGGTATTGATGTAGGCCACGGCCTTTTCCTTTAATTCGGGAATGTGGTCCTCCACCCATTCGGTGGAACCTATCAATCCGGGTTCTTCGGCATCCCAAGCACAGTACACCAAGGTACGTTTGGGTTTGTTGCCTTCCTTAGCCAATTTGGCCACTACGCGGGCTTCTTCCATCAAAGCTACCATACCGCTCACGGGGTCACTGGCACCGTGTACCCAAGCATCGTGGTGGTTTCCACGGATCACCCACTCGTCCGGGAACTCGTCACCTTCCAACGTAGCGATCAAGTTGTGGGCAGGTTTCAATTGCCAGTCAAACTCCAATTTTAAGTGCACTTTGGCAGGTCCAGGGCCAATATGATAGGTAATCGGCAATCCACCTCTCCAGTTGGATGGTGCAACAGGGCCTTCCAAAGCAGCCAACAACGGCTGTGCATCTTCGTAGGAAATGGGCAATACCGGAATTTTAGTGATTGTAGGTGCATCTTCACGGTCCAAACGCTTTGCATCCTTGGTAGCGGCATAGCCGGGGGTCAGCACATCACCGGGATATAACGGCATGTCCATTACGGAACCACGCTGTACACCGGTTTTGTTCTTGTACGGACCTTTGGGGTACACATCCCCTTGGTAGTAGCCATCATCCATAGGGTCGGAGTAGATAATACAACCAATGGCACCCTTTTCTGCGGCCAGTTTCGGTTTGATGCCCCTCCACGAACCTTGGTACTTGGCAATCACGATTTTTCCTTTAACGTCGATGCCCAATTTTTCGAGCTCTTCGTAGTCGCTGGGGATTCCGTAGTTCACGAAGACCAAATCGGCCTCAACATCACCGTCGGTGGAGAAAGCATTGTAGCTGGGCAACAATTTGTCACCTTGGGCGGTGTATGGGTCGCCCTCAACGGCAATGGCTTCTAAGGAAGCGGTGTACTTGGTCGGTGCAGTCAATTCCAGCACGCGCACTTTCGGATACGGAAAAAGCACATGGTAGGTGTCAATCTTGGTTTTGTAGCCCCAAGATTTGAACTGCTTTTCCATCCATTTTACGTTCTTTTCACCATATTCGGTACCCACCCAGTGTGGTTCTGCCACCATGAGCTTCATCCATTCGTCCAAATTTTTAGTGGAAAGTTGTTTTTCGTACTCAGCTTCGAGTTGGGTCTGTGCTTCCGAAGCTTTTTCACTGAACCCAATGATCTTGTCCTGGGCCGAGACACTGACTACTCCTAACAGCAGGAGCAGGGGAAGTAATTTATTTTTCATTGTATTGAATTAGCTCCCTAAATTTAAGGGATTGTTTAAAGGTAATGAAGTAAAAAGGGTAGAAGTGATACCACATTTTCAAAGAATTTACATTTTCTTTGAAAGGAACCCTCAAAAATAAATATCATGAACCCAAAAGTTGATTTCTTTTTTGAAAAGCCATCCCAATGGCAAAATGCATTCAGGGAATTACGAAGAATTGCGCTCGACACGGGTTTGACCGAAGAGCTTAAATGGGGCAAGCCCTGCTATACCTTAAATGGCAACAATATTTTTTTGATGCATGGTTTTAAGGAATATTGTGCGTTGTTATTTCATAAAGGCGTTTTGTTGAAAGACACAGAACATATTTTGGTTCAGCAGACCGAGAATGTACAGTCCGCACGCCAGATTAGATTTACTGATGTTGAAGAAATTATAGATCAAGAAAGAATTCTAAAAGCTTATATCTATGAAGCTATTGAAGTGGAAAAAGCAGGTTTGGAAGTAAAACTAAAAAAGACCTCCGAGTTTGATATGCCTGAAGAGCTTCAGAAGAAAATGGATTCGGATATAGAGTTCAAATCAGCATTTAAGGCATTGACACCTGGTCGACAACGCGGGTATATGCTCCATATTTCCCAAGCCAAACAATCCAAGACCAGAATAGCCAGAATTGAAAAATCCATTCCCAAAATTTTTGAGGGTAAAGGGTATAACGAACAGTAGTTTTAAAATAAATCCTTGTAGCAATGCATAGAATTGTTCCCAACATCCATTCCAATGACCTCGAAGCAAGCAAATTGTTTTATATGGATTTCCTAGGGATGGAATTGGTGATGGATATTGGATGGGTCATAACATTTGCCTCCAAAGAAAATCCAACGGCGCAAATCAATATCTTTAAGAATGATAAGCCCATAGTTGACGAATCCTTTATATCCATCGAGGTGTCCAACGTGGATAAATTGTACGAGCAGGCCCAAGAAAATGAATTCGGTATAGTTTACGAATTGAGGAACGAGAGTTGGGGCGTACGTCGATTCTTTGTAAAAGATCCCAATGGGGCCACAATTAATCTTTTGACACACCTATGAATCCCGAAATTGACTCGTATTTACAAGAAGGTTGTGGAAGATGCTCCTTGGGGGGCACACCGCAGTGCAAAGTACATAGCTGGCAGCAAGAACTGAAATATCTCAGACAGCTTGTTTTGAGCTGTGGATTAACGGAGGAATTGAAATGGAGCGTGCCCTGTTACACCCATAATGGCCATGTGATAGCAATGGTGGCGGCCTTTAAAGAAAATGCAATCCTTAGTTTTTTTAAGGGAGCACTCTTAAAGGATGAAAATGGAATTTTGAAAAAACCGGGGAAAAATTCTCAAGCGGGCAGGGTAATCCGGTTTACTAATATTGAAGAGATAATTGCATTGGAGGATGTGTTGAAAACATACATTTTTGAAGCACTGGAAGTTAATGAACAGGGCAAAAAAGTGACTTATAAAAATATTAGGGATTATGAGGTGCCCGAAGAATTCCAAGAACGTTTGGATGCCGATGCAGATTTGAAAGAAGCATTCGAAGCATTGACTCCAGGCAGGCAAAAAGGGTATTTGCTCTATTTCGCCGGAGCGAAACAATCCAAGACCCGTGTATCGCGTGTGGAGAAGTATATACCCAAGATATTGAAAGGACTCGGTTTTCACGACTAACAAACAATGAACCATGTCAATGTTCAATCAACCAATAACCAAAAACCAACCCATATGTCACAACGTAGAAAATTTTTAAAACAAGGCACGGCAGCCATGATGTCGTTACCTTTTATTTCTTTTGACCCCCAAAAAGATTGGTCCATCGCAGAATTGAAAACCAATGCCCCCAAGGACGAGACATATTGGGCCATGGTACGAAAGCAATTTCCGCTCAAAGAAGGCCAAACCTATTTTAACAATGGAACCATGGGGCCTACGCCTGGATATGTGCTAGACAAAATGTTCGACCATATGATGCATTGGAACGTGGAAGCCGCTACCGTGGACTATAAAAATGGTTCGGGACCGGAGTTGTTGACCGGTTATTTTCCGTATGAAGAGCTTCGTACCAAATTGGGCAAGATCATCAATTGCGATTTTAAGGAAATTTCTCTGATCCAAAACGCTACATTCGGTATGAACTACGTTGGCATGGGACTCAATCTAAAAAAAGGAGACGAGCTGCTCAATACCAATCAAGAACACGGTGGTGGTTTTGGGGCTTGGCAATTGTTGGCCAAACGAAAAGGCTGTGTATACAAGCAGGCCACTATGCCAGAGCCTGCCAACGACCCGCAGGAAATCGTGGATGCCATTTTCAAGGAGGTCACCCCAAGGACGAAGGTGATTGCAGTACCGCATATAATTTCAGGATTTGGAACGGTAATGCCAGTCAAGGAAATCTGTGCAGAAGCTAAAAAACGTGGTATTTTCACGGTTTTGGACGGAGCACAATGCGTTGGTCAAATTCCTGTGGATGTCAAGGACATCGGTTGCGATGCGTATTACTCCAGTTTGCACAAATGGTTGTTGGCTCCTTCGGGAAGTGGGTTGTTGTACATCAACAAAGATGTGGTAAGCGATATCTGGACCACCATTGCCAGCTATAATTGGGACAATCAAGACGATCATGGTTTCCGTTTGATGCAGAACGGAACGGGAAATGCAGGACTAATGGCTGGGTATGAAGCAGCTGTGGATTTCTTCAACACTATTGGCCATGATGTGTGGTTGGGCCGTGTAAAGGAATTGGGCAAACACCTGCGTGACGGGCTCAAGGAAATGGACCATGTTACATTCTATTCGTCCACCAATGAGGATATGGCCGCAGGGATCACCACCTATGGTGTGGCCGGCATGTCTGGACCTGAACTTCAAAAATACATGTGGGATAAGGAACGTTTGCAGCCCCGTTCGGTGGGCAACGAAATGATACGGCATTCCGTACATATTTATAATTCCAAAGAAGAAATCGATAGGGCATTGCAGTTGGTTGAAGGTTTGGGGTAGTTTACAAAGTAAGCACCATAATTGATTCATTATTGGTATCTTTCCATCAACCATTAACGAAAACATGTCTTTTTTTAAAAGCAAACTCAATATCTGGCTATTGGTCAGCTCTCTTATTGCTGGGCTGTTGTCACTTTGGCTTTATTTTAAGTTCACCCAACATGTTGGTGATATTTCCTTTGATGGTACTGTTGATTCTTCAGACTTTGAACTTTGTGGCGATTATCGAGTTTTACAGTATTACCAAGTTGGCACTTATTTTCAAGGAGGTAAAAAAGCCATTAAAGAGAAACTGTTACCCAATGTAAATGCTGATGGCCTACCTTCAAATGGTTTGTTGACCATTCGATTTGTGGTCAATTGCCATGGGGAAACTGGATATTTTCGTGCTCATATGATTGATTCAAATTTGAGTAGAGTTGAAGTGCCGAAACAAGGTTTGGAACATTTTGGAACCTTAATTACCAAGCTAGATGGTTGGGTACCGGGTAAAATACAGGATGACCCTATGGATAGTTATGCTCAGATTGTATTTAAGATCGAGAATGGTACAATCACCGATATTTTTTAGGATATGAAAGTTTTTTTGAAAACCATAAAAATAATCCTTGCCTCCATCTTCACTTTTTATATTGGGTTGGTGGCCTATGAATTAGTTTTTAAGTCTAAAGAAAAACGTTTTAATATTGCTGGAAACATGCAGGGCTATGAATTGTCTCAGGCGATGTTCGATGTCCTCAATTGGCAACACCCGGAGTATGCCTCGGCATACTTTGAACGTTCTGTAGCCTTTAATAAAAGAGGAGATTATGCCACGGGATTTCGTTATTTGAATCAAGCGGTTGAACTTAACTCTTTGGAGCATTTGGGCTATCGAGGATATATGAAACTTCGTTTTCTCAGGGATTATCAAGCAGCCTTGGAGGATTTTGACAGATTGGACACCATGACTCCAGAGGTAGTGGATGCCCCATGGGGCGAGGACATTGATTTTTTACGTGGGGAATGCTATTATGGATTGGGAGATTATCAACTGGCATTGCAGCATTTTGAAAAGAGTGTGGTAAACCAAGGTGCCGATTGGGTAGATGTGCAGGCATTTGTCTATCAAGGTCTTTGTCATTATCAATTGGAAAATTATGAAGACGCCATAGAGGCATATAAAAAAGGTCTGGTTCAATATGATACAACTTGTGAAGCTTATTTCGGCTTGGCCGAGACCTATTTAAAGGTAGGTGATACCATCAACGCAAAAAATAATTTAAAGAAAGCCCAAGAATCCCTGAAATACAAAAGAAATGACCCGTACAAGGAATTTTTAAACGAAATCTATGAGGAGGATTTAGTTGAGCTGTCCAATAAAATGCTTGGTAAGCTTTAAAAATTTACTGGCTGATTTTCTGGGGTTTTTCAACGGTATTTTATGATTTTTTTAAAACATTCCAGTAGCAATGGTGCTTCTTATTTGGCTACCTTGTTGCAAATTAACCAACCCTATGAAATACTCAATAACAATGGCCCTCGCGGGCATGCTGTTGCTATCTTGTCAACAGGAAAAAAAGCAAGAAGAAGAACCCTCCAAAATTGCGTTTACAGGAATTACAGAGTCCATAAAACCGGGCGATAATTTTTTTGACCATGTGAACAAAACATGGTACGATACCATCCAAATTGCCGATGATCAGGTCGGTGTAGGTTCCTACAGCTTCTTGAACATACCTCAGCGCCAATTGCTGCAGAATATTTTGGAAGAAGTTTCATCCTCCGAGCACGAAAAAGGCACCGTGGAACAAAAAGTGGGGGATTTCTTTGCATCAGGAATGGACACGGCCACCCTTAACCAGCGTGGATATGAACCCATAAAGCCTATTTTGGAAGAAATCGATGCCATTTCCAACAAAAAGGAGTTGATTGATTTTGTCACTGAACAAATTTCTAAAGGAAATAACTCCATCATGGGGCTACGTGTGGCACCCGATAACAAAAACAGTCAGATCAATATTTTACATGCCGGCCAATCAGGACTGGGCCTGCCGGACAGGGATTATTATTTTAAGACGGATGAATCAACAGTTGGCATTCAGGAAGCCTACAAAACCTATTTGGCAACCTTGTTCGATTTAACGGATATTGAAGATGGTGCCGAAAAGGCAGAAACGGTGTACGATATAGAAAAACAACTGGCGGAATCGCATAAAACCCGTATCGAAAGGAGAGACCCACAGACCAACTATCATAAATTGGCGGTTTCCTCTATTACTGCATCAAACCCAAACATTGATTGGGCATCGATGCTATCAAAATTGGAGCTAGAGGCAGATTCCATCAATGTGAGACAGCCCGAGTATTACGATAAATTGAACAGTATGTTGGGCAGTGTTTCTGTGAATGATTGGAAAACCTATCTAAAGGCACATACCCTGGACAATTACTCCAGATTTTTAAGCATACCTTTTGAGGATGCCCTATTTGAATACAACAAAATTTTGTTGGGGCAGTCCGAACAACAACCAAGAGCACAGATCATGGCCCAACAGGTAGATAGGAACCTAGGCTTTGCCTTGGGGCAATTGTACGTGAAACGATATTTTGATGAAGCCGCGAAACAACGTGTCTTGGATTTGGTGAACAACCTTCAAAAAGCTTTCGAGAACAGAATGTCCGAACTGGATTGGATGAGCGATAGCACCAAAACCAAGGCCAAGGAAAAACTGTATGCCATCACCAAGAAAATTGCATATCCAGATGTTTGGAGAGAATATGATGTTGAAATTGCAAGAGACCAATACTTTGAAAATGTGGTAGCCCTACAGGAAAACAATTACGAATATAACGTACAATATTTGAACAAACCACCGAATAAGGATGCTTGGGGCACAACGCCATCAACCGTAACCGCGTATTACAATGCTTCTTTAAATGAGATTGTTTTCCCTGCTGGGATTCTACAGTTCCCTTATTTTGACATGGCCGCCGATGATGCAGTGAATTATGGCGGAATCGGAATGGTCATCGGTCACGAGCTTACCCATGCGTTCGATGATAATGGTTCGCAATACGATGGCGAAGGAAACCTGAAAAACTGGTGGACCAAATCAGATTTGGAAAAATTCAAGGGCAAGACCCAACAATTAATAGATAGATATAGCTCGTTTACCGTGTTGGATACCGTGCACTTGAAAGGTGCCATGACCATTGGTGAGAACACGGCAGACAACGGTGGAATTTCAATTGCGTATGATGCCTTTAAAATGACGGAACAAGGGCAGGATACCGTTAAAATTGGCGGATATACCCCGGACCAGCGGTTCTTTATGTCCATTGCCCGTATTTGGCGCGTAAAAGTACGTGATGAGTTTATGAGGAACTACGTGAATACCAATTCACACTCTCCGGCCATCTGGAGGGTAAACGGTCCTTTAATGAATTTTACCCCGTTCTATGAGGCCTTTGAAGTGAAGGAGGGCGAAGAAAATTATAAATCCGAAGAAGAACGTATCAAAATCTGGTAAAAAGAACACTTCTCGACAAAAAAGGCGCACTAATCAGTGCGCCTTTTTTGTTACTGAAAATTTATTTCTTCATTCCAGGAATACCCTCTGGCTTTTTCGTTTGCCAATGGAATGTCTCCGCTTCTTTTTTAACAGGAGCCACCTCATCTAACGTATCGGCATCGTAGACCCTTCCGTTTTTGATGACATGGGTAATTGTGTTGGTATTTCGAATATCTTCCAACGGATTTTTATCCAAGATCAAAATATCCGCCAACTTGCCTTCCTCGATACTTCCCAAATCACCATCCAAACCAAGCGATTCCGCACCAAGGATGGTCGCAACTTTAAGGGCGTCCATTGTCTGCATTCCGCCACTTGCTACCGACCACAGTTCCCAATGATAGCCTAATCCCTGTAACTGACCATGGCTTCCAATGCCACCGAGTCCATCAGCTTCGACCAAATCTTTCATAAACTCGGCATGCTTTTTAAACACATGTTCTTCGGGCATAAACCAAGCTCCTCTTCGTCTTGATTTTTGAGCCAATTCTTCATAAGGAGTAAAGTATTGTAGCTTTTTATTGTGGTACACGTCTTCGGTGGCGTAATAATAGTTCTCTGCCCATGGTCCGCCATAGGACACCAAAAGGGTAGGGGTGACCGCCATTTTGGATTCTGCAACGGAGTGTACCACATCTTTGTAAATAGGATAAATCGGGAATGAATGTTCGTGACCGGGATAACCGTCCAACAATTGGGTCATGTTCAATTTAAAATCCAATCCACCTTCGGTAGTGGGCATCAATTTTAGTTCTTTGGCTGCCATAATGATCCATTGACGCATCTGTCGGTTCCCCACCAAATACATTTTTATGCTCTTGGTATCGTAGTACTCGCTGTATTGCTTCAGCACTTCCTTGGCATGTTCCAATGATTTTATTTTGTACGACCAATAACCAACGCCGGGCCCGGTACTATAGACCCGTGGTCCGTGCATCATTCCGGCATCAACCATATCGGAATATGTAAGAACGTCGGTTGTGGCCGTCTGAGGGTCCCTGGTGGTTGTAACACCGTACGCCAAATTGGCGGAATAAATCCAAATCTGATTTTTATGAATGCCCCAGTTAGGCCACATGTGCGCGTGGGTATCCACAAAACCGGGGGTAATTGTTTTGCCAGCAGCATCAATTTCCACGGTTCCTTTTGGAACAGTTAAAGAACCTGACGCACCAACTGCTTTAATTCGATTGTTTTCGATAAGGATGTCACCGTTTTCAATAATTTCATCATCTTTCATTGTGATGATGCGTGCACCTTTTATTAGCACCATTCCTTCAGGAATATCTTTGGTATAACTAACCTTTACTTTGATTTCTTTGGCTTGATATCCTTTGTCCTCCTTTTTGTCATCATCCTTCTCATCTTCTTCCTCGTCATCTTCGCTCTCCTTTTTTAGTTTTTCGGCTTCCTTTTTAGCAATTGCCACACTGTCGGCATATGCTTTGGCGGCCGGAAGATTGTAAATAAAGTGACTGGCGCCCAAAGACCAGTGCACATCTTTGCTATTTCCCGACCATGCAGCAAACTCTCCGCCCAGCAATGTCAACTTTATGGCAGGGAAGGCCGCTTTATCGGCATCAGCTACGGATACTTTTGGCGTTTTCCCATATTTAGGTATGGTAACCGTATAAATATCATTGTTGATTTTGGCCAAGGCCGTGGTGCCGTCCGGTGAAATCTTGATTTCTGATGGAGCAGATGACTTATCCTCTGGAGCTTTATTTTGTTCTGACCCTGGCAAAATACTATGTCCTCCGTTTTCATCATGGAATCCAAAAGAAGAGGAGCCGAATGTAGTAATACCGCTAAGCGTAAGGTGTTCCTTTTGATCAGTACCGTCCCATCGAATTGAAAGCAAATCTTTGCCTTTGCTCAAATAAATTCGGTCGCCCACTTTGGTAAAATGTGGATTGGAACGACCTTCGGATTTATCTATCACCGTAATTTTTCCACCTTCGGATGGAATCCATGCCAAATCTTCCTCGGCACCACTCGCACGAGGGCCAATTGCATCGCGATACACTTGCGCGGAACCTTTGGTAAAGGCAATTCTATTGCTTTGGTAAGACCAGGCCGGATTGCTATAGATGGCCGATTCCTCCGTTAGTTTTTTGGAGCCTCCGCGTCCGTTAGCATTTACTTTATACAAATAACCGCCATCGGTTTCCCAAGATGTGAAAACAATGCTTTCGCCATCAGGGGACCAAGCGGGTTGTGCTTCGGTGAAATCGTTTTTTGTCAAACGTTTTGGTGTGCCGTTGGGCAAATCCATAACATACAGCCTGTTTAACGCGGTAAAGGCAAGTTTGCTTCCATCGGGTGACGGGACACCATCCCGGATTTGTGTCACAAAAGCCTCTTTGGTATCCTCAATGGGATATTTAAAAGATAATTGTGGGCCTAATTCGAGATTGACATCTACTTCAAAAGGTATCTCAACCGATGAATTCGAGTCGATATTTATACGGTATATTTTTCCTCCATAGCTTGCCACCAAGTTTTTACTATCAGGAGTAAAGGCCATTCCGGGCAGTACGCCAAGTGGTGCAATGGATTCTTGCTCATCCCGCTGTACTGGATAGGCCAACCAACGTTCGTCACCATTTTCCAAATTACGCAATACCAGTCCCGTCTCGGTTTCAAAGCGGCTTCCATATACCAGCCATTTGCCATTGGGCGAAAGCGTAGGGGTAAATGCCGAACCATATCTGGAAGTTACCGTAGAAACCCCACCATCCTCGGTGTTGTAAGTTCCTAGTTGATATTGAGGCAATTGGGCGTTATAGTTCCATGCTCCCGTACGTATCGAAAAATAGATGAGTTTTCCATCTGGTGAGAACTCAGGGTCAATCGCTTTAAGTTTTTCCGGTTCGGAGATAAGTTGAGCACCACCTCCACCATCTTTGTGGTACATGTGCAGTTTGATGTTCCTACGGCCTTTGGCACCAACAATATAATCTCCGTCCGGACTCCAGTCGGCCGAAAAGAAATTCTGATCACTGTCCTTGGTAATTTGTTTGGTTTCTTCTGACTCCAATTCCATGGTCCAGATATTATCGGACCCACTTTTATCGGAAATAAAAACGATGGATTTTCCATCGGGGCTGAACCTCGGGTGGACATCATAGGCCATTCCTTTGGTAATCTGAGTTGCTTTGCCCCCTTGAATGGGAATGGTGTATAGGTCGCCCATCAAATCAAAAATGATGGTTTTGCCATCAGGGCTTACGTCCAAGGAAATCCAAGTTCCCTCTTTGGTGGTGAAAGAAATGGTTCTCTCCGGTTCTAAGGGTAGTTCTTCGGTTGCCTTTTTTGTGCTGTCCGCAACCTGCTCTTTATCCTGAGCAAAAGAAGAAGTACTCATAAATACTATGGCACATGCCAACAGGTAGTAATTTTTTCTCATTGAGTTAGTTTATTGATGAATCAAGAGAACAAGGTATGAAAAAAAAGAAAGGATTTATTTATTTTTAAAGCAGTTACGGTGTTTGCAAAAGTAGACTGGATAAGCAGTTTGATAGAATTTTCCTTTGAGCCTTAATAACCGTTCAATAAATAACGGGTATATCCATCAATATCGTAAAACCATTGACCATCTCGTCCATATACCCCTTTCGGAACGTATTTAAATGGACGATTCGACTAACACTAGATTACTCCATGATACAGCCTTCCAAAAAGCGGCTTTTTTCTGTATTTCTATTTTTGATGCTTTCGCTTCAGACCTTTGGGCAAGAACGAAAAACATATGAAGGACCACTAAAAGTAGGACCTTATACGGGAAAAGCAGTTTATCAATTCGTTATTTCTGACCTCGATACCATTTTTGACGGTGATTTTCAATTACAACAATCCAATTTGGAGACATTAGTAGAGAACGAAGATATATCCTTTCGTTTTTCGGGCAAGTTTGATAAAGGCGTTGCCAACGGACCATGGGAATTTGAATTTGGAGAATACAAGACCAATAGTCAGAGTCAGGTGGTGGGCTACGAATACCGGGTTTTGGTCAGTGGTGTGCAAGAAATAGGTGAGGGGAACCTAATAGATGGTAAACCCGATGGTGATTGGAACTACACCATTAACCAGATAAAGGACTCCGAGGTTGAAAAAATCATATTTAAAAGCACCATTTCTTTTGACAAAGGAGTACCGCGTCAAAACTTTCAAATAGAGAACGATAGCAGCGTGCTGGTGGGTCGATTTTTAAGGGACGGTCTTGCGCACGATGAATGGTCGTACTATGGAACAGAGGCCGTGGAGGATATCGAGGATTGGTTCTTCGAGGATGGATTACTGAGAACCATAAAAATAAAGTCCGAGGGTAAATCACAGGATATAAACGTATTCACCAAGAGCGTTGCATCCTATAAAACCGTTCAGTTGAACGAGGGTTATATTACTTTGCTTGAATCGCTTATCCGTTTACAAGGCGGGGAAAGCCAAATAGTACGTTTGTTGGGCCAGAACATGGATTATTATCAAAAGGTCAACAATGTGCTAAACCATTTGGGAACTTCTGATTTTAAGCCCAACATGAAAGTCAGGGTACCTTATTTTCCTTTGGATTCCCTTCAAAATAAAGCCTTGGACAAAATTGTTTCGGAATATAAAGACGCAGAAGAAATGAGCTCCATGATTTTGGAAAACAGTCATCTGAACATTGTAAAGCGTACGGATTCCGAAGCACTTTTTTACTACAATGCCGCTCAAAAAATAAACAACGACTTCTTGATTCCGTTATCCACATTGGTTTCACATAGGGAACTGGAAATTGTACAGTACCAAGAAATTCCTTTGCTATTGAAAATGCTTTGGCCCAATGGCAAACCTAGCACGGAGATTTTGGTGGTCGCCGACGAAGAAGGTGGCACCAGGACGTTTAAGTTGCCAAGTTCTGAGGAATTTGAATATGAAAGCAATGACCTGTTAGCGGTCGAAGCTTTGGCCACGTACGCAAAAATGAGTTTGGAATACATAAAGGGTTCCCTTGCATCACGATTGACCAATGAGGAACAGCTTCAAATGTTGAACGGACTTGAAGAAGAGCTTATTGAGCTGAACAATGATCTAGAGCACAAATTAGATTCTGTTCCAGGACTTTCATCAGAATATACAAATGCATTAACACAGTTGAAAAACATAGCAGATAGTTCCTTGACCCGGTATGCGGATATCAAAAATCCTCAGGAAAAACTAGAATATGGCAAAGGGGCAAAAACATGTCTTATGCAGCTGAGCGAATTGGCAACAGGCATTAAAGCACTTCCGAACCGTGTTGAAGCTGTGGAAAAGGAATATACCGATGCCGTATGGAATCCATTTATGGCCAATGTGATGGAGGAGGAGGTAAAAAAACGAATTGTATCGGCCTATAGGGATATCCTGATTCCTTATTTCTTGAACACGGCAACAGAAGAATTAACATGTGACAATACAGGGACATTGAACGACCAGATGATGAACACTCACCAAAGCATATTGGATTTACGAAATAAGGACACCCGTAAATTGGAGCGCAAACTTCGTCGTGAAAAACGGCCAGCGGAAGTTTTGGCACTGATACTTGAACAATCAACTTCCCAAAACCAATAAGCATGAAGAATAGTAGAAATAGCTTTTTGGCGGTTGTTGTTTTATTATTTGGATGTACGGTTTTTGCACAAGAATCGGAACCCGAAGTGCTTCCGGAGACCTCACAGTACAAGGACCCAAAGACGAAAGTCTGGGTCAACACCTATGGGAACATAAGAATAGGTAAACGATTCTTCTGGGATGCCCAGACCCATTTTAGGTTTCAGGAAACCAAAAGCACCCCGTTTATTGGACAGATCGGTCAAATTTATAACCGACATGCCATTGGTTATATTTTCAACAAAAAGACCAATTTTAGATTGGGTGGGGTAGTGCGTATCAATTTTAATACCGATGAAGATTCGGAAGGTAAAAATGTGGTTCCCGAATGGCGTATCTGGCACCAATATCAGTTTGCCATGCCGTTTTATTCGGCCATGTTCTATCATCGAATTCGAATAGAGCACCGTTGGAGCAAAGGCTTTACGGAGAACAGCGACTATATTTTCAGAAACCGTTGGCGATACATGTTCAGGGCAAAAATCCCTTTGAACAATAATAAACTCAGCCCCAAAACCATTTATGTGGCACCAGAGGCGGAATTGATCATGCAGAGCGGCAAGGAGGTGGTCGCAAGTCCAATGGAAGACCTTCGGTTAACCACTACTATTGGATATATTGTTACCCCACGGCTCACATTCGCCGCAGGCCTTTTGTACAACCAAGGACAGGAAAGGTACAATGGAGGTTATTATCAACAAGGTTGGACATTGCGATTCCATATGTATTATTCTCCTGACTTTAGAAGAGTTAAAAAAAAGTTACCGGACGTCCATTTGACCGATTAACCACGTATGTAATAGTGAACCAAGCAATTAACGCATGAAAATAAAAAAATACGCTCCCTATATACTTTTAGCACTTTTTGCCGTGGCAATGTTTTTCTTTGCATCCCGTTCGGTTCAACTTCAAAAAGACCTTGCGCAGGTCAAAGAAGAAAACAAGGTTATTTCAGAAAAAATAAATGCCTATGAGCAACTGAACCGAATAGATTCTTTGTTGCTCCAAGAAGATTATGATACTGCAATTTCATCATACCATGCTTCCATGAATTCCAGCAAGGAAAACAATATGGTGATTCCTTTACGCATAGCCTTGGCGGAAAAGTTAAAGCAAAACAAAATAGTTGTCAGCCCCATGCCCGACAGCGTAACTGCAAGACAAGATACCATCCAAGAATCAAACTGGGCCGAAGAGGAAGCCGTTAGAAAATATGATTCCATCAACTTTTCCTTGGAAAAAGCCAAAGTACAATTGACCCGTCTTAAAAAACAGTTGCAGCAAAAATCGTTCGGGGAATATCTTACGTTCAAAAGCAAGAAAGGTAACCAGCTGCACTATATCGGTCAAGTGAAAGATGGCAAGGCCCACGGTTTTGGCGTTGCACTTTTAGAGACCGGAAGTAGGTACGAAGGTGATTGGAAAAACAACCAGCGCCATGGTGAGGGTACCTTTTACTGGGCCGATGGCGAATATTATGTAGGAAGCTATCAAGATGACAAGCGTAATGGATACGGCACCTACTACTGGCCCAATGGAGAAAAGTACACCGGTGAGTGGAAGAACGACAAGCGAAACGGAGCTGGTAGGTTCTACGATGCCGAGGGAGATGTGGTCGCAGGCGGTGAATGGAACGATGATAAATTGGTAGAAGTTAACGAAAAGTAATTTCTATAATCAATCAATCATCATTAAAAAACAACCATTCTTACATAGATAATATCATTCCATACATAATCATTGCTGTTTTGTTACATGTTTAGAGTAATCTGCTTTTTTTTGTTAAATTTAGTTAAAATCAAAACTCTGGTTTACTAGATTAACTTAAAAATTGAGAACATGATTACGAGAAACCTCACAAAATCTTTCCGCAATTCTTTATCATTTACAGCAGCCGCGGGAATGCTGATTTTTTCCTCTTGCTCCAACGATGTTGGTATGGACGAAGATGTAAACTCCATCCAAAAGTCCGAACCTACGTTGGTTACACTTGCAGCACGCACAGGAGAGCCCATTATTTTGGATGATTTGATCACTACGGATATTTCGACCGCAAGGGCAACAGGTGCCGCAGGTACCGATAACGGACGCTTTAATATCAGCCTAAAGTTTTTATTGCCACCTACCGAAAGACAGCAAGAAGTATTTGATCAAGCTGCAGCCCGATGGGAGCGAATTATTATAAAGGACGTTCCGTCCATAACAGGAACCATTCCATCGGCATTTACCGGTTTTCCACCTGCTGTTGATGGAACCTTGGACGATATAGTGATAGAAGTGGCATTGGCACCCATCGATGGTCCCGGCGGTGTATTAGGACAGGCAGGGCCCAACTTTGTCCGCACAAGTGATTTCTTGCCCATTTCGGGAGTTATGTATTTTGACGTAGAGGACCTGGACTTTTTGGAAAGCCTGGACTTGTTCGAAGATGTGATCGTACACGAAATGGGGCACGTTTTGGGCATTGGTACACTTTGGAACACGGCTGATTTTGGATTTGACAGAACCTTGATGCTAGGTGGCGAGACCACCCCATATTTTGCAGGACACAAAGCGAACGTATTCTGGAATGCAGAAGGAGGAACAGGGGAACTGCCCATAGAAAGCCTTTATGGACCAGGAACGGCATTTGGCCACTGGCAAGAGTCCACATTGAACAATGAATTGATGACCGGGTTCTTGAACTTGGGTGAAAATCCATTGAGCAGGATTACGGCTGGTTCCATGAAAGACTTGGGCTATGGTGCAGCAAGCGTAGGGGAGCAGTACGACCTACCACGAGGAACACCGGGTGTTGATTTAAGCACCTTAGAGGAAGGCGATACCTCCGAAGGGCTCAACATTGCATCCAAAGAAATATTGTTGATGCCCGTGGGTTTCGTAAATACGGGTAATAAAAAGTAAAACTTTTACCCATGCATAAAGAAAAGCTTGTACCGGTGAGGTACGAGCTTTTGTGCTTTTGAATGCCCCAGTGGGCCATAAATTTCTATCGTTCAGAGCAGTTTTTTTTCTTTCAAAGTCTCTTCAAGTCGGTTATGGTTGTCCCAAAATCTATTCGCTATTTTTTTTATCACGTTTTGGTATTCTGGGTGTACTTCGAGCTTCTCTAGGTTAGGGTCCAATCCCATAAACAATACAATCCAATACTGAAAATGATTTTTGGCGGCAAATGCTTCCAATTGTTCAATGGCCTGATCAAATTTGTTCTCATAGGCATATTTTACCGCCATACTTGCAGGTTGGTATATAGATTTATCATTTACACAGTAATCGGTATAGGCTGCAAATAGTTCATCAGCTTCTTTTTGATACCCCATTTTTTCATAGGTTACCCCGATTTTGATATTCTCTTGAGGATAAATATTCAATCCACGGGCCTTTTTCATCTCATTATATGACTTGTAATATCTGTAAGCACTGTCATATTCTTTTTGAAAGTAGTGCAGTTTGGCCACTTCCTGTAAAATGTCCAAGCGGGTAGTATCCTTCTGAAGCTCCCGTTTTATGGCATTCAAAGTCTGCTTAATGTCCTGGTTCTTGGCATAACGGATATAGGCCTTAAGATATGGGGCATAAGGGTTTTGCGGAAATAGCTCAATTGCTTTGTCAATGTATTCCAAGGCTTCTTCGGTAAACCCCGATTGTATAAGGGCGTTGCTCAAATGAAGATAAATATAGCTCTTGGCCGTATCGTTGTCCGCCACATCCAATTGAATGCCTCTTAGCGCATATTCCAAATATTTTCCGGTATTGGGCAGTTTGTTGGCATAAAGAGTGGACAACATATTTACCACCCCCGAAGAATTGGGGTTGTATTCCAACGCTTTTTCCAAATGGGGGACAGCCAATCTATAGTCCCCAATATGTTCATAATACAAAGCTTTGGCAATCAAACTTTCGGTTAATTTTGAATCGTGCAACAAGGCTTTGTCAGCATAGTTGTTGATGATCTCGGTATGCTGTTTTTCTTTCTTATAAAGGTCAAGATAGTAGTATGCAATTGCCAGGTCTGCATATACCAAGGCAAATTCAGAATCTTCCCCAATGGCTTTTTCAAACAATGGAATGGCTTCCAAAAGACCTTCTTCCGTTTGCCGGTTAAAGGGTTCTTGGGCCTGCAGATAATAATCGTATGCGGCTAGGTTATCGGTTGGTTTCTTATCGATTAGTTCCAATTCGGATGGAGTTACCTTGGCCTTGATGGCATCGGCAATTTTTTTTGCGACTTCGTTCTGCACTGCGAAAATATCGATCACCTTGTGTGTGTATTGTTCGCCCCAGATTCGTGTATCCGTAGCGGCATCGATCAATTGGATATTGAGCATAACTTGGTCGCCCACTTTTTGGCCACTTCCTTCCACGACATAGTTCACGTTCAGTTCATAGGCGATTTCACCTATATTCTGGTTGGAATTGCGGTATTTTTCTACCGATGTCCGACTGATCACACGTAAATCCTCAATTTTTTGAAGGTTCCCTAACGACGCTTCCATCAAACCATTGACAAAATACAGGTTGGTGGAATCACTGCTTTCATTTTTGAACGGAAGTACCGCAATGGATTTTTCCAAGTTTGTTTTTTGTGATGCATCGGCAGTAGTAGGGGAGGAAGGCAAAAGTAGGTAAGCAACACCACTGATAACAAGAATGGTCAAGGCCATAATGGCCCATTTGTATTTTATCCAAAATGGAGTGGATGTGTTCTCCCGTTCAGCTTCAAAATCAGGTTTACCAACTTCTCCGGGAGGGTGGCCGTAGTGTTCCCGAAAACATTTGATAAAATAAGAAGTACTGCCAAACCCTACCCGATAGGACACTTCCGAAACCGTAAGGTCGGATTCCCTGAGCAATTCCATGGCCTCTTCCAATCGGATTTGTCGAATAAACTGACTGGCGGATAATTGTGTCTGCTTTTTGCATTTACGGAGCAGGCTGGAGCGGCTCATATGCATGGCATCTGCCAATTCCGATACGCCAAAATGTTCATCGCCCAGATGTTCCAGTACGATGGCTTTGACCTCATAGGTAAATTTCTGCCCTTTTGGTTTGTCTAGCATGGTGGCTTGCAGATTGATAGCTGCATGGGTTTAACAAATATAAGCGATTCCTTTCCATGGAGAAAATGCAGGTATTGCCGCATAATTTATATCCATGCACCATAATTTTTATGGACTGCGCAAGACTTACATACAACGCGGCATAGCTGATTAGTACTGCATCAGGCTTTGGGGAATCTTTGTAACGTAAAATTTATTGTTCAATACTTAAAACTAAAAGTCATGAAAAATTTTAAAAACAATTCAATGAAACATCTAAAGTACGCATTGCTTATTGTAATGGTAAGCCTATCCGCCTGCGGACAAAAAAAGTCAACCTCCGATAAGGAAGAAACTGCCAAAACAGAGGTAAAAGCCCCTGATGTGGCTCTTTCTGCTGCCGTGGTCGCTGGAAATCTGGAAGCGGTGGAACAGCATATCAAAGCTGGGACCGACATCAATGAAAAGGACGCCCTTAGCGGTTCCACTCCATTAATCACAGCTATTACTTTTGATAAGAAGGACATTGCACAAACCTTGATAGATGCGGGAGCAGATTTGTCCATTAAAAACAATGATGGTTCCACTGCACTGCATGTGGCCGCTTTCTTCTGTAAAATCGAAGCTGTTCAAATGCTATTGGATTCGGGCGCGGACAAAAAAATAAAAAACAACTACGGTGCAACACCGCGCGAAACCGTTGTGGGCCCGTTTGCCGATGTAAAGCCCATTTACGAAATGATGCAGCAACAATTGGGGCCTATTGGTTTGCAATTGGATTTGGAGGAGGTTGAAGAGACCCGTCCTACTATTGCCGTAATGCTACAATAATCCATCAAAAAACAACAGTCATCATGAAAACAGCACGTAGACACGATATTGATTGGTTGCGGGTAATTACCATTGCCCTGTTACTGATCTATCATATTGCCATTATTTTTCAACCTTGGGCCATGTTTGTTGGTTTTGTAAGGAGCGAACAATCCCTTGAAGGGCTATGGACCCCGATGACATTGCTCAATGTGTGGCGTATCCCTATTCTGTTCTTTGTATCGGGCATGGGGCTCTTTTTCGCCATGCGCAGACGTAACTGGAAACAATTGATAGGGGAGCGGACCAGACGTATTTTGTTGCCGTTGTTGTTCGGGATAGTGGCCATTGCACCGTTGCATATGTTTATTTTTCAAAAATTCTATAAACTGCCTTTGGGATACTATCCGCATATGGGGCATCTATGGTTCTTGGGAAATATTTTTGTCTACGTGCTGTTGTTTTTACCTGTTTTTTATCTCTTAAAGCAAAGAGAAGGAGGGGTATTTCAACAAGTATTGGGCTCACTGATGTCCAACCCTGTTGGCCCCTTGTTGGTTTCGTTGTTCTTTATGTTGGAAGCCATTTTAGTAGAACCACAGGTGTATTCCATTTATGCGGAAACATGGCATGGGTTCTTTTTAGGGGCATTGGCCTTCTTTTTTGGGTATTTGTTCGTTTACAGTGGCCAACATTTTTGGGATACCGTAAAAAAATGGCACTGGGGCTATTTGGCACTTGCCTTGAGCCTGTATGCAGTACGGTATTTGGAGTTCCAGTTGGAAGCTCCCGGATACCTCATGGCCTTGGAATCCAATTGTTGGATTTTAGGAATCCTTGGTCTTGGCTATCGGTACTTGAACAGGCCCAGCGGGCTGTTGCAATATTTGAGCCAGGCGGCCTATCCTGTTTATATCATCCATATGTTTGTGATGTATTTGGGGGCCCTGTTGATTTTGCCGTTAAAGATTCACCCGTTTTTACAGTTTGTAGCCATAACGGTGTTCACTTTTATAGTGTGTTATTTGTTGTTCGAATTCCTTATTCGTAGGATATGGTTTTTGCGGCCTCTGTTTGGTCTAAAGGGGAAGGTGGGCAAAGAGGTTGCAAAAAAAATCATGGCTAGCGATGCTTAAATCCAATTTTTAAGGAGGTTTTGGCAAAACGAATCCAGAACTTTTCGTTGAACCATTTTATACCTCATATATTTGCAACGTTTTGATTTTAAAACTATAAACAAAAATTATGAGTAAAGTAAAAGAGAATGACACTGTAAAGGTGCACTACACAGGTAAATTGACCAACGGACAGGTTTTTGACAGTTCATTGGAGCGCGAACCTATGGAGGTAGCCTTGGGGCAGGGTCAACTTATACCAGGTTTTGAAAAAGGGCTTATTGACATGGAGGTCAATGAAAAGAAAACCATCACCATAGATAAGCAAGACGCCTATGGAGAGGTGAACGAGGCACTTTTTCAGAAAATCTCTAAAACACAATTGCCCGAAGACCTAAAACCTGAGGTAGGCATGGGCTTGGTAGGCTCCAATGCCCAAGGGCAAGAGCAACAGTTTAGAGTGGCCAAGGTAGAAGAAGAAGATATTATCATAGATGCCAACCATCCGTTGGCAGGCCACGATTTGGTGTTCGACCTTGAAGTGGTTGAGATACTGTAAATACACGATTTTCACACTATATTGTTAAAGCCACCCTTTGGGTGGTTTTTTTGTTTGTGCCTTGTAGAAGGTTTAAACCATTTTGCAAGTTGAGCATTTTAGGCACGATTTATTTTGCTCAATATGGATTTTTAAAACTACTTCCTTTAGTTCCATAAGCACATGACAAACATTTTGGCGCTCCACTTCTGAAAAAGTATCCGACGGTAGGTAATGGAACATATAAACCGTTTTATCCAACCATTGGGTAAAGGAAAGTAAACTTCCCTCATGACATTCTTCAAAGTAGGTGAGGAGGGGGAGTAGGTTATTTTGTTTTAAGCTCATTATGGGATAAATCTATTTGTATTTACGATGGAAACACTGGTAATAACTATATAAACATAGGTTTTATTTATATAAATGAAAACAAAATTCATTGTTTTAACATATATAAATATAGTTTTAAACAATGTTTATATTGTTTTAATAAACACTGGTTAAAATCCAACATTGTCTTAAAACTTGATTATGCCTAGCTTTAGACTATGTCTGAGCGAATAAACAGAATTAAAGAAGTACTCGTTATCAAGGGAATGAGCCAAAAGGAATTGGCGGTTAAACTTGACCGTAATCCAAATACAATTACTTCAATTTGTAATAACAAATCCCAGCCGCATTTAAAAGATCTAAAAAAGATTGCTGAAATTCTTGATGTTGATATACGAGATCTGTTAATACCAACAAAAGTTTAATGGATGGCAGTTTACAATACATCTTCTGATTCGGCTAACACTGCGATTAGAGCATTTTTAACTAAAGTTGGTGAACATTATTGGGGAAAAAGTTTCAATACAAGTTCAGGAAAATCTAAAAAGATTTTCGAGAGAATTAAAAATGAAGTCTTTGAAGGTAAATGTGCTTATTGTGGCAATCAATCAGATAAACTTCAGATTGAACACCTAATTATGTTTAATAGAGCCCAGTATGGATTACATCATCCAGGGAATGTCGTTCCCGCTTGTCAATCCTGTAATAAACGAAGAAGGGATCAACATAGTAATTATTTAAACTGGGAAGATCATTTAGAGCAAATCTGTCGGGAAAAGAATGATTTGAACTCCTTTTTTGATAGAAAGAAAAAAATTCATAACCATATGTGGAAAGGAGAATATAAATATCCTGAATTAAATGAAGCGGAACAACATGCCATAAGGGTAATTGCTGGTTCACTATATGATAATATCAAAACAGAGAATGATAAAGCTCTAATGATGTATCAGGAATTAGACCGCGCATTCGTGAAAAAATAGATTTGAATTTTTGTATCATAATTTACATTATGTAAAATAGAATGTTTCAAAACCAGCATAACCCCACCCGACAGCTTATTTGGGCAAAATCAATAACGGTACTTTGGTTTTTCGGATAATTGCCTTGATTGGATTGTTTTTAAGCATAATACGTTTGCCTGCTTTTTTAGGAACACACAACAATTGTGTATTGGTGTGCGAAACATAATTCACCAAACCATCCAAAGCGTTGACACCTTTCGAAAATTTGTATGAAACTGTCTTGTGCCAAGGAAATTCGGTTTTTTGTGGTTGATCTTGGGAAATATCAAAATGCCGGACAGGTTTTTCACTATTGCGGGTTAAGTCCTTGATTACTTCTAAATTTGAAGCCTTGAGTTCATTTCCAAAAAAACCAAGGTTAATATCTTTGAACGTGTGAAATTTGTCGTCCTCACCCAAAATAAGCACATTCGTATGGCTTGTTTGGTTGATTACAAAATCGGTTATGCTTTCCGAGAAAATCCCAAATCTGGGCCTACGCTTGCCCAAAACCAAAATATCTGGTCTATGTAGTGCCAAATAGTCCCTTATTCTATGTTTTACCCTGCCATGCTCCATTTTATAGGTAACGGGCAAATGCTCTTGTTTCCCCATATTTATGATCAGCTCTTTAATTTGAGCCTGTGAAGAATCATAATCTTTGGTCATTGAGCTCCTTTTTCCATTCCGCGTATTGTAGGGGTTTACGTGGAAAACCTCCAAAGCGCCATCGATTTGCTTGGCCAGCTCCAAAGCGCTGGTGAGCACAAATGCGGAACTTTTGGACATGTCCAGCAATACGGAAATACGATACTTCTTTGCTGCTGCTTCCATAGGCTTTTGTTTATGACTGATACTCTTAAAGTTAGCATCAAAAAACCTATGAATCAGGTGTTTAACTTTCATTTAATAATAAAATGAGATTCTTTTAAATGAACGCATCTAAAATTGTTGTTTCATTAATTATTTATAACAAATACTTTATTTTTTTAATCAAATTCATTGAAAAAGTATAAGGAGCATAACGCAAAGGTACATCTAACCAAGTGCCTCTTTTTACAATGGATTTATGGTGCGAGAACAGGTCAAAAGTATGTTTACCATGGTATCCCCCTATCCCGGATTGCCCTACTCCACCAAATGGTAAATCTTTGTTGCTGATATGGATTACAGTATCGTTTATGGTGCCACCGCCAAATGAATAGCTGCTCATTAAGCGTTTTTGGAACTTTTTGTCGCTGGAGAACACATAGAATGCCAATGGGTTTGGGTATTTGGAAATATAGCTGTCCAGTTCGCTTTCATCCGTATAGGAAATCAAGGGCAGAATGGGGCCAAATATTTCCCCTTGCATGATAGCGCTGTCCATTTCGGGTTCATCCACTAAAGTTGGGGCCAAATATTGGTCGGCATCCACGAACTTGCCTCCAAAAATTATTTTCTGCCCTTCAAGCATTCCTTTAAGTTCATTGTAATGCTTATCGGTGGCGATTCTGGCAAAATCACCTGATGTTTCCATATCTTTTCCATAAAACTCGGTGAGGGAATTTTTAAGGTTATCTACGAGAGCATCTTTCACATTTTTATGCACCAAAATGTAGTCCGGGGCTATACAAGTTTGCCCGGCATTGATGAATTTTCCCCAAGCTATTCGCTTGGCAGCCAGTTTTATGGAAGCTGTTTCATCCACAATGCAAGGATTTTTACCGCTTAGCTCCAGTGTTACCGGGGTAAGATGTTCCGCGGCACTTTTGTATATAATCTTGCCCACTTGGGTACTACCGGTAAAAAATATGTATTCCCACTTCTCGGCCAATAATTGAGTGGACACCTCTACTCCACCCTCCACCACGGTCACATATTCGGGCGGAAAAACTTTGCGGATTATTTGCGAAATGATCTTGGAGGTATGCACACTGTACTCCGATGGCTTCAATATAGCTGTATTGCCAGCTGCCAAAGCACCTATCAGCGGTGAAATGGCCAGCATAAAGGGATAGTTCCAAGGTGAAATAATAAGCACTTTGCCGTATGGCTCCGGCTGTATCCATTCCTTTGACGGAAAATTGGACCAAGAGCCGGAAACCCTTTCGGGTTCGCTCCATGTATCTATGTTTTTTATGGCATGTTTTAGCTCCGCAAGTGCCAATTGGGTCTCTGTGGCCAGACTTTCGAACTTTGGCTTTTTAAAATCCGAATAGAGCGCATCAGAAATAGCATCCTCTTGATCCACAATCTCTTGTTGTAGTTTTTTTAGATACTGTTTTCTATAGCCTATATCCTTGGTTTTCTGTGTGGCAAAAAAGTCATTCTGAGCAGCTACCAATTGCTTTACCATAAAACTGATTGTTTCTTTAAATATAGGCAAACTTGTGAACAGCATCTTCCATAAAACAAAAAAGCACCGGGCTTACCGATGCTTTTTCATTATGTTGTGTAGTGTGTTTAAAGAGAAATCTCTTCGGTAGCCCCATTCGGATAAATAAGTGTGGCTACGTCGTCGCATTCGCCATTTCCAAAATCCACGGTAACGGCCAATCCATTTTTGGAAACCACCATGGTTCCTGTGGTCATATGTTCGCAGGCAGCGCTCCCTTGGAGGTCTTCCAAAGTTTCAACGGCATAAACGTTCCCATCGGCTTCTACGTTCCAACTTCCGGAGATGGAAATCATGGTTCCTTCCAAGCTGTCACCAAAAGCAATGGTAAACGTTTTGGTACCGTTTTCGGAAATCACGGAGCCATCTTCCATTTCTATGGACATATCGCTGATAATGGAGAACGATACCGAGGTTTGCTCCGTACTTGAGGAAATCTCAAATGTTCTGGTTCCATTTACTTTGATGTTCCCAACATAAAAATCTTCGTATGTGGCGGTAAAAGTGGTCATTTCGCTCCCTACTTCGTAAGTGGCAGTAACGGTTCCGTTTATGTTATCGGTACCATTGAGCACACAATTATTGAAGGTTGCGACAAAACCTGTTTCGGTATATTCAGTGGAATAGCATTCGCCTTCCTTGCCAACGGTGACACTTTCGTCCGAATTCCCGCCAATTATTTCCGCTAGGGCCGTATCAACAGCTCCGGCAATATCGTCGGTATTCAAAATAGTCTGTAATTCTGCTTGTGAAAGGGTTTCTCCATCACCGGACATCCCATCTTCGCTACACGATTGAAAGCCAAGAAAGGCAATGGTCAAAAAGGCGATGCTTAAATTTCGTAGATTAAGTTTCTTCATGTTATTTGGTTATAGATGTGTTGGTAGAACAACGAAACACGTTCATTTTTAGTGTAAAGGAGCTTATTCAATTCGATGAAATGCAGGGTAGATTGAACCTTTTTCCTTGAAATTGTCTTAATTTCATCGAGCTAAAACAATCTCATGAAAGAAATCAAACTATCTATCTTATTGATGTTTACACTTGTATTGATGATGTCCTGCAGTGAGGATGGTGACGATGGTCAATCTGGATTTTCCAATGCAGAACTTGTAGGCACTTGGGTATTGGTAGAGGTTAATTTAAGTAGCGGAGTCGATGTGGATGGTGATGGCGAATCCTCCACTAATTTGATGGAAGAAGAGGATTGTGTGTCGGGCAGCATAGTTTTTAATGCAGATACCACCTACCAGTTTGAGCAATCTAGTTTTACTATCAATTCCATCACCAATAACAGGTATTATGTGGATTGTACCGGAACCAATCTTGCTACAGGTGCCTGGGCAAGCGATGGTTCCAACGTAGCTTTTCAAGGAAGTAGCATTTTGAACAGCAATTTTGAATTGATGGGAAACCAGCTCATTTGGAACAAGGATGAAGAACTGCCAGGAGTGTCATCTTATATCTATGAAAAACAATAGTGTTGACTTGCTGCCCTAAGAAACACTAACCTTTGCGTATGGCTAAGTTGTCGGCTTTAAGAGATAAGATCAAAGAACATTTATTGCAGCAGATTCAAAATGGGGAATTGTTGGTGGGCAAGACGATTAATTTGGCGGCTCTCTCCCGGGCAACGGGCATTAGTGTAACGCCCATTCGTGAAGCATTGACCCAATTGGAGCAAGCCCAAGTAATTCAGGCAATACCCAACCGCGGTTTTGTGGTAGGCAAGCTTTCCAAACAAGAAGTCAAGAACTTAATCGAAATTGTGGCTCAATTGGAAGTGATGGCCTTGGAGAATACGAAGTTTGAACCTGAAGAAATGGAAGCCTTGGCCAAAATGCAGTCCGAACTTGAAGCAACCACCACTATTACTGAAGGATTACGGGCCAGATTCAATTTTCACAATCATTTGGTACAGCATTGTCCAAATAAAGTGCTCTTACAAATTTTAAAGGACTTGAAAGTTAGGCTTCATTTTTATGAACACGATTTTATTAAAGATCATGGATTCTTCAAAAAACTAAGCACACAGACGCGTTCCGTGATAGATGCCATACAAGAAGACAATGTGCCAACCGCTGCATTGATTCTACGTATGCACTGGATGTCCATTTTGGAACATATTGAAGCTCAAATCAGTGTTAAAAATGGTTAATCTTCTGATTGTCACACTAAAATAATTCTAATTTCGTTTTTAGGTAAAATAATTCACCATGAATTACTTGAACAAAGAAATAGAATCACGTACCAAAAGAAAGAAATCTAAATCACTAGTGAAAAGACAGATTTCTTGTGGAACTTTCCAAGATTTTGAAACCTTAGATCTGGACAATCATAAAAGGGCATTTCCAAAAAACTAGCCCCGCTCCTGCTCTTTCAGCTTACTTTTTACAAAATCATAGTCCGATAATGAGTTGGCATTGAACAACGCTTGCTCATTTTTAGGCTGAACAAGTAAAATCTCAGCATCCATTAGAAATTGTTTTGGGCTTGGATAATCGGAATTTTTGAGAAAATTCTTAGCTTCTTCCAACCCATTAGGCTCCCAAATACAACATAACGGTTCAGGATTGCCCGTATCAGGATTTTTAAAGGCGGTCGCAGATTTCCCAGAATTTCTTTCCCCAACCAATTGCTGTAACGATGGTAGGTTCATAAACGGTAAGTCACAGGCAATTACCAACCACCCAACGTTTGGGTGGGCATCAAAAGCGCTCATTATACCATTAAAGGGACCGTTGTATTTATCTTGATCCACAACGGTCTTAAAGCTTGTTGGAGTTTCTAGTAACTGTTCTTGCCGTATACTTAGAAAGACGCTATCGCAGACCTCTTTTAACAGGTGGTACAAATATTCCCGCTGAGGAGTTCCATGGTAATCTACCAGCCCTTTATCCCTTCCCATTCTTGAACCTTTACCACCGGACAGCACCAGCCCAAATAATTTGGGAGAATGTTTTGTTGCTATTTTTTTGTGTTCTGTGTTCAAAGGTTTGTATTAGGAATCATACCTGTGGCGGAGGTATCAGTGCAATTTCGTCATATGAATTGATCCTGTCACCATCCGATGCGTAATTTTGATTCACGGCAATGGTTACCTGTGGTATGGATTTGAGTTCTGGATATGTATTTTCCAAAAATTTTTTGAGTTCACCTACCGTATTGGGTATTTTTTTTCCGGACAAGCTTGCCGTGGGTACCGACAATGTTGGAGTCCCAATAATATCTTTGGTAGCTCCGAACAATAGTATAGTCATAATATCAACCTATTAGCGTTATTGTTTGTTTTGAATCTTGGTTAGATAGGCTGGTAGGTTATATTAAAAGGTGAAAATATTAAAAATTGCCCGAACGCCTATCATTTTAACAAGCAGGAATTTCTTTTAACTTTTCTTTAATTTAATTCTGGTTATCATGCATACTTTTCCTTTAAATTCGGCGTTTTGCATGCAGAACCTTAACTTATATGAAAATGAAAAATATACTTCGATTTACTTTCCTCGTATCCCTTGGACTTATTTTATTCTCTTGTGGAAATGCTGACGATGATGTGAGTTTTGACATTGATGACAGGGAGCTTGGTCTTGGAGAAGAGCCGGATGATTGTCTAGGTTTTGATGAAAATGAGATTCTATTATCCATTCAGGACGAATATACCACCCAACCCGGCAAGGTCTCTGTTCTTTTTAGAGTGTCCGACCTTATGGGCAATCCTATTTCAGGTCTATCCGCCGACCAATTCTCGATTTATGAGCAAGGTAGGAACGATGATTGCTTTAACTCCATATCATCATCAGAATCTTTTGCACGAATTTCCCCTAATTCACAGGTCTTCAACAACAATACCCTCTTGGTATTGGATTTGAGCAACAGTGTTTTGGAAAGTAGCTTGGATGAATTAAAGGTAGCTACCACAAGTTTTATCAATAATGTAATGCCCTCACCTGGTTCAGAATCCTTCAGAATGGCCATTTATTGGTTTGATGGAGAGGATGAGCTTCACCTTTTGAACCCATTGACGTTTTCTATTGAAGAACTAACCGCTTCTGTGGATGGAATCACAGCGGACATCAGTAGTGACCCATCAACAGATTTGTACGGTGCGGTAATCAAATCAACAAACATTGCAGAAGATTTATTGGATGAAAATTCTGATGTGATCAATGCTGCTTCCGTAGTATTGTTCACCGATGGTACCGACCAAGCATCCCGTTACAGGGAGTCCGATGCGCTACGCGTGGTCGAGGAAGCGGACAGAAACATCTCTTTCTTCTCTATTGGACTTGGTGCCGAAATCGATACCGAAGTTTTGGAGCAAATTGGGAAAACAGCCAGTGTGTTTGCAAGCAATTCCGAAGAGTTGGAAAATACTTTCAACGATATATCCGAACGTGTGGAGGAACAAGCGGGAAGCTATTACCTGTTCGAATATTGTACACCAAAACGTGATGGTAGTGGTGAAAGCAACCTAGTGATTCAACTTACCCACAATGGATTACAGGGAGCCGTTCAGACCAAATTCAGTGCCAAAGGGTTTATAGGAGGTTGCGAATAAGTCAGCATACTCGTTAAACTAGTTAAATTTGGGATTATACCGTATCTTGTTCAGCAATTAAACTGAACATAACTATGATTAACCCTAGAAAAACAATTTACACTTTTATTTGCACCCTATTTTTAGGATTTGCCAGCAGTCTTTATGCCCAACACATCAGTCCGTTAGAGGGCAGATGGGATTTGGAAATGGATTTTATGGGCAAGCCCTCCCCTTCTTGGTTGGAAATAAAACATTCTGGAAATGCTACGTTATTGGGACGCTTTGTGTTTGCTTTTGGTAGCGCAAGACCCATTGCCGAAGTGGAAACTTATGGGGAGAACAATTTTACCTTTAGTATTCCCAATCAATGGGAGCCCAAAGGCAGCGATATGATCTTCCATGGCGAATTGGATGGTGAAGAATTGAAAGGTACAATGATCTATACTGATGGTTCCATTATTCATTGGACCGGGGTGAAAGCACCTGAACTGCCTTACACCGAAAATCCAAAATGGGGGAAAACCATTGAGGTGTTCAATGGTAAAGATCTTACTGGTTGGCACGTAGATGGCGAAAAGAACCAATGGGTGGTAAAAGATGGCATTTTGACCAGTCCTGAATCAGGATCTAATTTGATTACGGATGAAAAATTCCAAGACTTTAAAGTGCACGTAGAGTTCCGTTACCCCGAGGGCAGTAATAGCGGTGTTTATTTACGTGGTCGTTATGAGGTTCAAATTGTGGATAGTGAAGGTTTGGAACCTGCCGATATCTATTTGGGAGGTGTTTATGGCTTTTTGGAACCTAATCAGAATGCGTCCAAACCTGCTGGCGAATGGCAGACGTATGATATTATATTGATAGGACGACGGGTAACGGTAACGCTTAACGGCAAAACCGTTATTTCTGATGCCACTATTCCCGGGATTACGGGAGGAGCTTTGGACAGTAAAGAAGGTGAGCCTGGACCATTCATGATTCAGGGAGACCACGGACCTATTGAATACAGAGCTTTTGAAGTTACTCCTTTAAAGAATTAAAGATTCATAATTCAAATAAAAAAAGCCCGATTATAGCAATCGGGCTTTTCTTTTTTCTTAATCCAAAGGGATAAGTTCTATGTTTCGCCATTTTACGCGAATACCTCCTCCATCATGGATCTGTAATGCGATGGCGCCTTCGCCCTCTCCAATTTTTTCATCTTCCAGATGAACCATTTCAACCCCATTGAGCCAAGAAGTTACCTTGGGACCTTCCACACGGATTTTCATAGTGTTCCACTCCCCCATTTTTAGGGCTTTGTCTTTTTCAGGGTCTGGTTTTATCAACCAACCTCGCCCGTAAGATTCGTAGATTCCACCCGTATCTTTTCCTGGAGGGGCAACCTCTACTTGCCAACCGGTTACTTTGGTGCCTTCAAAAGTAGAACGGATAAAAACACCGCTGTTACCATCGGCCTCTTGTTTAAACTCCAAGGTCAATTCAAAATCTTTATAGAATTTATCTGTGGACAAATAGCCATATTCACCTTTTGGACCACTTTCGCAGATGAGTTCACCATCTTCTACAAACCATTTTTCCTCTCCGTGGTTTACCCAACCATCCAAGTTTTTACCGTTAAAAAGAGTAATAGACTCTTGTGCAAAAGTCAATTGTGCTGCCAAAAGGCATAATCCTACTAAAATCTGTTTCTTCATTTTTATGTGCTAAAGGGTTATTTACTGTTTCTAAAATCTATTTACCATTAATCAGACCGTTTCCTGTATTTTGTTGTTCCAAAGGCTTGGAAAGATCTATCAAAAAACCATTGATGACGGCGTGCGTCAATTTCCCATCTTTCTTTAGAAAAAATGTCGGGTTTGCTCCCGGTTGCATACTAAAACTTTTTAATTCAAATTTCTCATCTACCAATATCAATGGAAAGTGTACAAAAGTGCTTTTTTCTGGCTTCTCCGTTTTTACATAGGCCACCCCATCCTGCAATAACTGCATGGGATTATCAATTCGAGTCACCTTGGCCACCTTTGGCTGAACGATGCTGTAACCCTTCGCATCAAAGGTTTTGTAAGCATAATATGTGGATAGGTCCCCTTGGTCGGCAACCGAACTTTTGTAATAGAACTCGTTGTGATCTTTTAAATCTACCTCGTAGTTGATTATTCCCAAATCAATAATATAGTCATTGCCCAAAAGCTCATAAGTGACGTTTTCTATCTTTAAATCGAACAACATACGATTGTTGTGGGGAATTTTTTCATAATCCTCAATGGGAATGTCCTTGTACGATTGGTTGGCAATAGTGTACAAGGCCGAAAGAATGGAAACGTAGTTGAGTTTACGGATTTCTTGTTTCTCAGGGTCACCGGGATAACCTCCGGATTCGATTAAAATAAGGCTAGTTCCCCATTTGGCAATATTGTCACCAAATGCACGTGGTTCAAAGTCATCACTGTAACGCCCTACCTGTCCCGGTGCATAGTTTTGAATGATCTTATCCATATAAACAATAACCTTCATTGCATTGGCCCTTACCTCATTAATGTCTTTTTCGTAATTGTAGGCCGTGGCCAAATAGGAAATGGTAGCAGGTTTCTCTGTCCGTTCTGCATTATAGTACTTGCTCTGGTCGTGAAGGTTAAAACCAAAATCGGCATCAAGGCTATCACGAAGACGCTTTAAAGTTTGCCCTTCGGGCGATTGTAATCGTAAAGCATCCCGATTGATATCTATACCAAGGGCATTTCTTCTCGTAAATACTTCGGCGCCATCTGGGTTGAGCATTGGTAAAAAGTGAAGTTTTAACTTGGATAGGATTGCTTCCTTCTCTTCTTTGAATTCAGGAGCATCCAAAAAATTAAGGATGTCAAAAATAGCTTGGGTGGCCGTGGGCTCATCACCGTGCATTTGGGACCATAAAAATATATTGCTGTCCCCGGAACCAATGCTTATCAGGTGTAAATCCCGCCCCTGAATGGACTCTCCTACCTTTTGGACTTCAAATTTAGGGTTTGTTTTAAATTTTTCGATCAAGGGTTGGATGTCGGCGTGTTTTATCCTCCGTTTTCCAATGCTCGATTCTTTGTAATCATCGTAGGTTTCGTATAGCTTGGAGGTAAGTTCATCCTGAGCCTGCACATTACAAACGAGAAGGAAGACAGCCGAAAGAAAAAATTGCTTTATCATTATTTTTTTGTTGGAACAGGTTTAAAGTTAAATTTTTTAGTGGCATTTCGAACCTTTTCCACAAAATCCATTCCTGGATCCGTTTTTTCGGTACGATAACCATCATCTACCTCCAGCCAAAGCGGATGTCCTTCAAAAAGTGTGTATTCCTGGTGACCGATTACATAATCAATGTCATATTTTGATGCTAAATAGTTAACCAGATAAATATTGGAACGTAACTGTTTTTTGGTCAAGGACAACCCTTCGGTACCGCCCACGTTTTCTATACCGATGGCACAATGGTTTAATCCAATAGTATGTCTTGCCATAGTTGTTTCTGGCATTAATCGGTAAATGGTTCCATCTTGGTCAACCAAAAAATGGGAGCTTACATTTAGTCCGCTCACGTTCACCAAATCGGGTCGCCAGTTGGGTAAGGTAGACGGGTTGAAAGCTTCGAACGATTTTTTTAAGGATGGAATGGCCGTCCAATGCAGCACTACCATTTTAGGCGTTATTTCCGGGGTATCCTGCTCTAACTCGTATCGATTCAACAGGTATTCTTTGGTCAATTCAATCCGTTGTTCATCAAAAATAATGGGAATATCCACAATTTCCTTTTGAGTGGAGCATGCTCCCAAGGCCAGTCCCCATAAAAGTAAACTAATCTTCTTCATTTGTAGCATTTATGGAATCGATGGGAACGGCATAACAGATAATCAATCTTTTTCTGCCCCATTCCCGTGCTTTTTTTACGTCTTTACCCATGTAAATATCAATACGGTTTCGCCAACGCCAGTGCATTTTGTCCTTCACGTAAAATGTATCTGGGAAAGTATCGATTTTTACCATGGTATTGTACGTCAATCCTTTTTTGATAAGGTCTCTGGATACTGCGATGACTTTCATGCCGGGCTTTAAGGTATCTCCCCAAGCCGCAACGGAAGGGTTGATACTATCCGTTTGCCAAAATACGGAGTTATAGGCAGAAGCCGTGACTTCGTGTCCGTACCAATCATATTTTTTGTTGGGCTTTGTTTCATCTTCTTTTGATGAGCATCCCACAAGAATAATGATCAGTATGAAAACACAGTTTTTCAATGCAATAAATTTTCCAAGAGCATAATGTCCACATTGGTGTTGTTCCATCGGTCGGACAACACATCGGGAACCGGCGTGAATCCTAAGGTCAAGGAGCTAAGCACTATATCCAGGTCACCATCATTATCAACATCCGAAGCATCCATCAAAAACCATCGTGCCAAAGCGGGGTCTTCCAATATTTTTGTGGAAAACTCATACGTATCCGAGTCCTTGTTTTCCAGATACACAAAAGAGCGTTCCGGAAATTCCATATAATTGGGAAATGTACTGATCAGGGCAAAATCTATGTCACCGTCTTGGTCAAAATCCCTGGAAAGTACCCTTGTAGCGCCGTACATGGGATAAAAATAGGATTCAGCGTACTCATTGTTTCCTTGATTGAGATAGATGCGCATACCGTGATAGGGTTTGTGTACATACGAAATATCCGCATTGTCCCCTTGAACTGTTATAATGTCATCTAAACCATCCCCATTATAATCTACTATTTCGAACCAACTTGTTCCGAATATAGGGCTGAACTCCAAAAGTTTTTTAGCTTCAAACATTAAATCTTCTGTCTGATGGAAAACAGTAATGCTTTCATTGCTTTGGGTCATTAAGGCTACAATATCGAGTTTGCCATCATTGTTCATGTCCTTTGCCACAGTACGTATGGCACCGGGTAGGTTGAGCAATACTTTTTTGTCATACCCTCCAGATTCGTTCTCGATCAAAAGTGACAACCGACCGGATTCATTGCCGAACTCGCTCACGACGATTTCATTTTTGCCGTCACCGTTCAAATCTTCCAATAAAGTATGGACGGGCCTATGAAAACTTTGGTTTACAGCTAAGGTATCCGTTCCAATTTTGCGAAGTATTTTTCCTTTTTCCAATTCGGATGGACGAATGATTCCTACCTCACTGATAATTTCCATGGAATCTTTTTTACTGTACCAAGTTATAGGTGTTTTGCCTTGATAGATTTGTTCAGAGGCTTCTTGGTCAAAATTAAAAGACCCTAAAGTCCCGGTGAGATCTCCATAATGTACTTGATTGCTATCTCCAAGAAACTCCAAATAGGTGATCATACCGCCATTTTGCCCATCAACGGCATATGGCTTGGCCACAAATTGGTTCAAAGTATCTGCCCTGGGTACATCTATGGTTTCCAAATGTTCTGGTGCATTGGATAGTATGTAGGTCTGAATCTGAACCCATTCTTCAAAGGTGAGTTTTGGTCTAAAGCCTGATGTTTCTGTATTCGCACCTTCATTGATTCCTTCTACTTCCATACGCTCCAACATTGCTGGAAGCACGGACTTTTCCCAAACATCTTTAGGCAGTTCATTCAACTTTGGGGCTAAGTGGCAACTGGCGCAGTATTTTGTGTAGAGCTCAGCTTCCGGGGATTTCGGTTTTTCTTTTTTACAGGAAGAAATAAAAATTAGAAGTAATAAAAGCAGTGGGGTAATACTTGGTTTGTTCGGCATTGGTCGGTTCTGTCTTAAACTTTAAGTGAGTTGGTTTACGTTTAGTTGGGTAACGGTACATAGGTGTTGTCGTTTTCCATCATTGGAAAGGTTTTATCGGCCCATGCTTTTTTTGTCTCTTCGAGTTTTTCCTTACTGGAAGAAACAAAATTCCAATAAATATAACGTTCCTCTGGAAAAGGTTCGCCACCGAACAACATTAAATGTGTATTTGGTTTTAGTTTTATGTTGCAGGTGTCCTCCACTTTGGATACCAAAATATTTCCTTCTCCAACGGTTTCACCGCAGGCTTCAATTCCGCCTTCGACGATACAAATACCTATTTCCCCTTTCAAACTTCCGTTTACGTTCAAAGTGTATTCTTCCTTAGCTATTACTTCCACCATAAAGAGGTTGGAATGAACGGGGACAGGAGATTTTTTACCGTAACCTTCTCCCGCAACCAGTTTAAATTCTGCGGGACCATCGCTCCATTTTGGAATGTCCGCACCATCAATATGATGGAACTGAGGTTCCATGTCTTCCAATTCTTTCGGCAACGCCACCCAAATTTGATAACCATGGGCTGTGAAAGTATTTCCATTACGTAGGTCTTGTGGAGTTCTTTCGGTATGGGTCACCCCCTTCCCTGCCGTCATCCAGTTAACGGAACCGGGTTTAATACGTTGATGGGTCCCGAGGCTATCTTCGTGGTTGATCTCACCTTCCAACATAAATGTCAAAGTGGAAAGGCCCATGTGCGGATGCTGGTCCACGTCCATATACTTTTCAGGCCCCAATTTTGTGGGCCCCATATGGTCGATAAAAATAAAAGGGCCGATCATGCGCTTCTTGCGGAAAGGAATCAGCCTTCCTACCAAAAAGTCGCCAATATCCCTACTGCGTTCTTCAATGATCAATCCAATGTTGGACATAGGTTAAATGTTTATATTTAGAAGCAGAAAGTTACAAATACATCCTATACCATGAAACTACTTAAACGTGTTTTGCTGCTCCTTCTCGTAATCATAGGAGTGGTAGTCTACTTGAATTACCCCAAATTGAACATTATCTCCGGATATGCTGCAAAGAATGTGGCATCTGGTGTTTTCTTGGCGCATCGTTCCGCTGCCAGTATGAATCAATATGACAATAGTGCTCCCTTAATTGAAATAGCATTTACTGAGATTGATGAGAGTGAGCAATCCGCATCTTCAACCGTTTATGGGATGATGGAGCGTACCGCAGTATATCGTGATGGTCTTGGAGCAGTTTTGATCAATGATGATTATGACCCCAAGGCATTAACAATAAGACCTCAACGAAACCAACCTGTCGATACTATTCCTTACCCTTATGGACAAGCGGCTCCATTGGATACCATATTGGCCGATGTGAATATGGATCAAATCAATAAGGCCATCGCCATGGCCTTCGCCGAGCCTGAAACTCAAAAAACACGAACCTTTCTAATTCTTTATAAAGGACATTTGATTGCCGAAAAATATATTGATGGGTTTGATAAGGACACCCCTATTTTGGGATGGTCCATGACCAAAAGTGTTTTAGCATCTTGCTATGGAATTTTGGAACACCAAGGAAAGTTAGAAATGGATTGGCCCGCTCCCATTCCTGAATGGAAAGATGATGAAAGGAAAGATATCACCCTGAACCACCTGCTACGCATGCAAAGTGGGTTGGCCTGGGACGAGGATTATACAGGAATATCAGATGTTACTCGAATGTTGTTCCTGGATAGTGACATGACCAAGGCACAACGTGATAAAAAAGCGATTGCAAAACCAACGGAAATATGGAACTACTCTTCGGGAACCACAAATTTGCTTTCGGGAATACTAAAGCAGCAATTTAGGAGCCATCAAGAGTATTTGGACTTCCCGTACTCCGCTTTAATCGATAAAATAGGGATGTATTCCATGGTTATGGAAGCGGATATTGCAGGAAATTATGTGGGCTCTTCTTACGCATGGGCGAGTACACGGGACTGGGCACGTTTTGGACAATTGCATCTGGACAAGGGAAATTGGAACGGGGAACAATTGTTCGATGCTTCATGGGTAGATTATATCACAACTCCAACCGCTAAATCCAATGGCACTTACGGCGCTCACTTTTGGCTGAATGCAGAAGGGAAATATCCCGATGTGCCGAAGGATATGTTTTCTTGCAATGGTTTTGAAGGTCAGCATGTATTTATGATTCCTTCCAAAGACTTGGTCGTTGTACGGACAGGTTTGGCCGAGGAACCGTATTTTGATGTGAACGGAGTGCTGTCGAACATCGTAAAAGCAGTACCGTAAATCGATGAGATGTATTAAAATACTTGAAAAACCACAGAATTAAGACACTTCACAACAATAATTTCGTT
>NZ_QBTW01000033.1:0-701 GCF_003057865.1 Muricauda brasiliensis
ATCCACACCTTCGGTAGTAGTAGCTTTACCGGCAATTACCAAACCACCCCAGTCACCAGGAGTTGTGTTGGATGAGGTCATAACAACAGGATTAGCAGCAGTACCCTGTACATTGATTGTACCTCCTTTTTGAACCACAATGTATGTTTTGGTTTCGTCACCATTTTCAACATCGGCAATGATGGTTGTTCCAGCAGGGATGTTCAAAGTAGCTCCATCTTCAACACTGAAAGATTGGTTCAAGTAGTAAGTTACATCAGCATCCAATGTAAGTGTAGAGTTAAGGGAACCTGTCAACGTAGCAGATTGTGCTTCAGCATTTCCTGTAGCCCAAGTAAATGTATTGATGTCAACAGAGGCAACAGCAGCATAAGTTTCTGCTGGGTTGGCATCGGCGCCTTCAATTTGAACATTGGCCAATGGACCAGCGTCGCTCATCAATACTGATGTATCATATCCGTCTAGAGAAAGTCCTGTAATGGTTGCTCCGGATTCTTTTTTGAACTGAAGAGCTGTACCACCAACTGTGGAAACAGCGGTCAAGTTAACCAAGCTTGGGTTTCCATTGGCACCATCGGCTTCAACAACAGTGGAGAAACCAGCTGTGTGCAATACGTAAGCATTGGTCAATGTACCGTTCCATCCTTCTGTCCAGTCAATAGCGTCATCTTCGTTGTTTTCCAAATAGAAGTTGGAAGCGG
>NZ_QBTW01000034.1:0-286 GCF_003057865.1 Muricauda brasiliensis
CGAAGGTGTGGATGCCGAAGCCGAAGTAGGTGGTATCATCTACGGTGGAACAAACGATGCGGACAACTCTGGTAGCATTGAATACTTGATCATTAACTACGCTGGTGCGCAGATCAGCACTGAATCTCAGTATAATGGTCTTACCCTTTACGCTGTAGGTTCTGGAACCACAATTGATAACGTGGCTATCTTGAACGGTACCGATGATGGTGTTGAGTTCTTCGGTGGAACCGTTTCCGCTTCCAACTTCTATTTGGAAAACAACGAAGATGACGCTATTGACTGG
>NZ_QBTW01000035.1:0-304 GCF_003057865.1 Muricauda brasiliensis
GATGACCAGAACCTGACCTTGAGCGGGAACAACCTTTCCATCGAGGACGGGAATTTTGTGGACCTGTCCGGTTACATGGACAACACCGACGATCAGGCACTGAGCCTTAGCGGCAACACCCTGACCTTGGAGAACGGCGGCACCGTTGACCTTGGTGCATATCTCGATAATACGGACGACCAAACGATAACGGCATTCAGTCTGGACAATACCACGAACGAACTGACCTTGACCCTGGAGGACGGCGGTACCGAGATTGTCGACTTCAGCACGGTACTGGCGGCGGCCGGGACAGATGATCAGG
>NZ_QBTW01000036.1:0-447 GCF_003057865.1 Muricauda brasiliensis
TTGGAAGTCCCTCGTTGGTCCCGAA
Organism: Muricauda brasiliensis; assembly: GCF_003057865.1. Taxonomy (NCBI): domain Bacteria; kingdom Pseudomonadati; phylum Bacteroidota; class Flavobacteriia; order Flavobacteriales; family Flavobacteriaceae; genus Allomuricauda; species Muricauda brasiliensis. The sequence continues at coordinate 26 of NZ_QBTW01000036.1, forward strand.
CACACCGATCATCTTGTCCACCTTGTCGTAGTACGGCTTTACATCGTCATAGCTTATCGGCCAGTTGTCCCCGTAACCGTCCACGTCCTTGTGCTTGAAGTCCTGCGGGCCGAACCGCAGCGATATGCGCCCCCAGTGGTTGGTACGCCCACCCAGCATCCGTGAACGGAACCACGAAAAGTCCGTGCCGTCCTTCTGCGTGTAGGGCTCCCCTTCGATGTCCCAGCCCCCGTAGGCCGCATCGAAGTCCCCGAAGGGACGGAATCGCGTGCTCTTGCCGCGCCTTGGGCTCTCGTACGACCACTTCAGCTGGGTCTGGTGCTCAGGCTTCGCCGGGTCGAAGAAAGGGCCAGCCTCGACAACGGCCACCTTTAGGCCCGCCTCCGACAGCACCTTCGCCGACATGCCGCCACCGGCCCCGG
>NZ_QBTW01000037.1:0-1790 GCF_003057865.1 Muricauda brasiliensis
GGGGCATACGTCAATTGGTGGCCAAAAACTTCGGCAGAACCCCCGAAATTGTCGCGATTAACATAAAAATTATATTGCGATGAAATTAAAACACGCACTTTTATCCATTTTTACGATTGCCCTGATCTGGTCTTGTGGTAAGGACGATTCCCCGGCCACGCCTCCGGTTACGGAAGAAGAAAACAGCGTTCCGGTAATAGCCGCAAAGACCTTTACCGTGGCGGAGACCATTTCCGATACCGAGGTGATCGGTACAGTAACCGCTACCGACAAAGATGAAGATGATACCCTTACCTTTACCATTGAAGCAAACAGCGATGCCCTGTTCGAGATCACTGCTTCGGGCGACCTGAGCTTGGCAAGCGGTAAAACGCTGGATGCAGCCACCAAGGAACAGCACGCCATTACGGTGAAGGTGGACGATGGCGAGGACACGGCAAGCGCCACGATTACCATAAAAGTAACTTCCGAAGAAGTGCCCGAGACCAACGAGGCACCCGAGATGCTCGACCAAGAGTTTAAAGCGAACGAGGATATTGACAATGCTTATGAGATTGGCATACTTGTGGCCACCGATGCGGACGATGACCCCCTTACCTTTGAACTAAAAGAGAATGACAACGACCTGTTTATGCTCTCTGAAAGCGGCATATTGACCCTTGCCGAAGGCAAAACGCTGGATTACGAGACCGCGACCTCACACAGCATAACGGTAAGCGTAACCGATGGAGAGGAAACCGTAGAAGCGACCATAACCATAACTGTTGAGAACGTTATCGATAGTATGTTCGAAGATCCTGCGTCTTTTGTAACTACATGGAAAACTGAAACGGATGGTGAGGAAATACGGATTGGAAGTTGGAATCTTTACAATTATGATTTTACCATTGATTGGGGTGATGGAACTTCAGAGGACATTATTCAGGCTGATGTTTCAGGTTTTTCACATATATATGATAAAGCAGGCACCTACAAAGTAGCTATTCAGGGGGATTTTCCATATATTTATATGAATGCTCAAAATGCTACATCTAAAAAACTAATGAGCATAGAGCAATGGGGTGACATTTCATGGAAAAGAATGGATAACGCATTTAACAGTTGTAGCAATATGATTTACAATGCAACCGATGCCCCGAATTTATCTGAGTTGAGTTCTTTTAGTATGAACTCTATGTTTCTAAATGCAACTTCTTTTAATGGAGACTTGAGCGAGTGGGATGTGTCAAAAGTTATCAATATGTCAAATATGTTTGAAGGTGCGACTTCGTTTAATGGTGATATCAGTAACTGGAATGTTTCCAATGTAACCAATATGGATGCCATGTTTTTCGAGGCCTCGGCATTTGATCAAGACTTGGGCGGTTGGGAGATTGGTAAAGTAAACTCAATGGCCAATATGTTCGATAACAGTGGCATGTCCACAGAAAACCTAAATGCCACTATAATTGGTTGGCATGCTTATGTTTCAGATAATGATGGACCGTCGGGTATTACATTTGGAGTTGATGGTTTGGCGATATGTGGCGAAGCTGCATTTCTTGGTGTCGATCTTGAAAATACCTATGGGTGGGATTTTACAGGAACCCTTACATCACAAGCCGAATGTAATTAATTATTGAAATAGCAATTTTTCATACTATTTGTTTTTAGAAGAGACCGGGAGGGCCAAGTGCTTTCTCGGTTATTCTTTTTTAGAAGTCAGAAGTCAGAAGTCAGAAGTCAGAAGTCAGAGGTCAGAAGTCAGAAGTCAGAAGTCAGAAGTCTGATGTCTGAAATCAGAAGTCTGA
>NZ_QBTW01000038.1:0-377 GCF_003057865.1 Muricauda brasiliensis
CCGCCAAAGCCAAGGTTGCACGAGCTTTTTTATATCAAGGGGGCCAGGAAGAGCAACATCCCGGTGTACCCGTCACGGATGTCGATGCTCACCAAGAAGATCAACGAGGACAGGGGCGTGTGCTTCTACTGTGGGCAGTGCAACCGTGCCTGTCAGGTATATGCCGATTTCTCGGCGGGTACCTGTTTGATCTTCCCGGCGCAGAAGAACGGCGGGCAGATCGACCTGTACGTGAACTGCATGGTACGAGAGGTGACCACGGACGAAGAGGGCCGTGCCACGGGCGTATCCTACATCAACAAAGAAGATAGAAAAGAATACAAGCTCAAGGGCAAGGTGGTGGTCCTAGGGGCCTCGGCCTGTAGTTCCGCCAGGAG
>NZ_QBTW01000039.1:0-826 GCF_003057865.1 Muricauda brasiliensis
CATGAACTCGATGAAGCCCACAACGTCCGCATCCGATGCCCCCTTGTACTCCTGCGTCGCCGGGAGTATCAGGTCGCACAGTACCGTCAATGTCTCCACCTCGTGCGGGTTCAAGAACTCTTCGTCCTGTAGCTCCGTTATCTGCTCCAGCTCCTGGGGAACGCGCCCCGGGTAGGTGATCTTCGGCGCCTCTGTCAGTTCGGTGCCCTCCGTCGAGGGCTTGCAACCATGGATCGCAAGTCCGCCCGCAACAGAGCCCAATACTATCGACTTTAAACTCTTCCTTCTGTCCATACCCTATATGTTTTGTTGTTTGAGTTGTTCCACGATGTACTCCGAGGCCCTCATCGAGAGCGCCAATATCGTCCATGTACAGTTCTTGTCGGCCTGCGATACAAATGGTCCCGCATCCACGATGAACACGTTGTCCACATCGTGCAGCTGCTGGTACTTGTTGGTCACCGACGTCCTTGGGTCGTCTCCCATCCGGGTGGTGCCCACCTCGTGGATGATCTTACCGGGGTTGTGAAGCCCGTAGTTGGTCTCCTTGCCCGGCTTCTTGCCCAACGGCTCCCCGCCCATGTTGATCAATATCTCCTCGAAGGTGTCCTGCATGTGCTTGGCCTGGTTGATCTCCAACTGGCTCCACTTGTAGTTGAACCTCAGTACGGGGATACCGAACTCGTCCACCGTGGTCGGGTCGATCTCGCAATAGTTCTCCTTCCTCGCTATGGACTCGCCCCTTCCGGCCATGCCCACGACCGCGCCGTAGTACTTCTTGGCGTCGCTGCGCAGCACATCCCCGTAGCCGCCCACCTTCGTCCCG
>NZ_QBTW01000004.1:0-170519 GCF_003057865.1 Muricauda brasiliensis
GAGTAACTTCAAGGCCGTCATCCAAACATGACGGCCTTTTTGTTTAACCTAACCCTTCTTAGACATGCCCAGACCCTATATTTTGGCAGAGACCAACTGGAAACACTTGAAAGATGAATCTTTTGACCTTGCCATCCTACCATGGGGCGCCACTGAAGCCCATAATTACCACCTCCCCTACGCCACCGATGTAATCGAAGGAACATCGATTGCGGAAGAATCTGCCAGAATTGCTTGGGAGCAAGGAAGCAAAGTAATTGTATTGCCCACTATACCGTTTGGTGTAAACACAGGTCAATCGGACATTTATCTGGACATGAACCTAAACCCAAGTACACAATTTGCCATATTAAAGGATTTGATTACCGTGCTTGACCGACAAGGAGTAAAAAAATTCATGATCTTGAACAGTCATGGAGGCAATAATTGGAAGGCCATCATCAGGGAACTCGGACTACTCTTTCCAGAAATGTTCCTTTGCGTTACCAATTGGTTCAAACTTGGCAGTAATTCGGGTGTATTTGAAAAACCGGGCGATCATGCCGATGAAATGGAAACCAGTCTTATCCTACATTTAACCCCCGAACTGGTGCTACCTAAGGAGGACTGGGGAGAAGGCAGGGAATTCAAAAACAAAATCAAAGCATTTTCTGAAGGCTGGGTATGGACAGAGCGACCTTGGTCTAAAGTGACCCAAGACACAGGGGTTGGTGACCCCAGTCTGGCCACGAAAGAAAAAGGCGAGACATTCTTCAATTTGGTGTGTGCCAAAATGGGCAAGCTACTTGTTGATCTCTCCAACGCTGATATCAACGACCTCTATCAGTAAAAATGTCCAAAAGCAATCCATTACGCGTATTCTTTTTGATACCACCAGAAGTCCAACTTTTGGATTTTGCAGGTCCCGCCCATCTTTTTTACGAAGCCAAAGAGTACGGTGCCGAAATAGAAATACACTATATAAGTTTAAACGAGAACTCTTCACAGCAATCAAGTGCCAGAGTTGCCATTGGGGGGCTTTTACCATTTACCACTTTTGAATTGAATAGCAATGACTTACTGTTTGTACCAGGACTGGAGTCCAAACTCTTTTTGTCAGAACAGTTTATCAAACAACACCAAAGCTTTTTTGAATGGCTGAAAAAGCAGGGCAAAGCCAAGGCTAGAATTTGCTCAGTTTGTACCGGAGCTTACCTTTTGGGGATTGCGGGGCTTTTAGACAACAAGGAGTGTACCACCCATTGGAAGTATCTCGATGATTTTAAACAAAGATTTCCAGATACAGAAGTGCTGACCGACCGCTTGATCGTAAAGGATGATAACATCTATTCAAGTGCAGGTGTTTCATCTGGCATCGACCTTTCCCTTTTTATTCTAGAAGAGCTTTTTGGAGCAGTATTCGCTTCCAAAATTGCCAAGGAAGTGGTCATTTATGCAAGAAGGACATCAAAAGATCCACAATTAAGTATTTATCTCCGTTTCAGGAACCATTTGGAAAACCGAATACATAGGATACAGGACATCTTGAGCCAAAACCTTGACAAAAAGATTAAAATCGAGGAACTGGCCGAAATGGTACACATGAGCCGAAGAAATCTCACGAGGCTGTTTAAGACCACCACAGGAATCACCATTGGAGAGTACTTGGAACAATTAAGAGTGGAACATGCCAAACAGTTGATTGAAAATGGTTCCAAGGTCAGTACTGCCGCAATGGCCTGTGGACTCAAAAGCAGCAACCAACTTAGGACACTACTAAAAAAGCATACTATCACCCCATAGTGAGGCATCCATCTTGATGGCCCGATACTGAGCACAATTGTCCTTTCAAAAGATTAATTACCCATTTAATTTTGGACCATTCATCAAATCCAAAAGAGAATGAAAAAGTCATTAATCATATTGTGCAACCTAATATCAATGGTCACAATGTCTCAAAATTCAAGTGACCAAGCCACAGCTTATGTTTGTCCACCCTGCAACAGTGCTTGCGACGACATCACATACAATACTCCCGGCACATGCCAGCATTGCAATATGCCGTTTGTCAAAAAAGAAATGTCCAAAACCATTGCATTTTACCTTCAAGACGGAGTGGAGGTATTGGACTTTTCAGGCCCAATGGAAGTATTCAGCTATGCTGGTTATCGCGTTTTTACCGTATCGGCCACCAAAGACCCCATTAAGTCACAGGGTATTTTAACCGTAGTTCCTGACTACAGTATTTATGATGCCCCAAAGGCGGATATATTGGCCTTCTTTGGAGGCAATTCCCAAGCTGCCTCCCAGAACAAGGAGGTTATCACATGGGTAAAGGAACAAAAGGATATTGAATACCATTTCTCAGTATGTACCGGTGCATTTGTGCTGGCTGAAGCAGGTATTCTTGATGGAAAAGTAGCCACAACTTTCCATAACGCCCTATCCGACCTGGAAACGAACTATCCCAAAGTGGATGTGCGTAAAAATGTTAGATATGTAGACAATGGAGAAGTAATCACTACCGCAGGGATTTCTGCCGGAATCGATGGCGCCCTTCACCTTGTGGCCAAATTACAGGGTATAAACGCAGCCAAAAGAACAGCTTTCTACATGGAATACGACAACTGGAATATGGGCAACGGGCTCCTATTATCAGAATCTAATCCTTATGCCGACCAAAAGCATGATGTCTTTTTTAAAGATTTTGAAGGCGTTTATCAATACAAAAATGATACAACCTTCAATCTAAAATATGATAAGAACCAAGAAAATTTATTGGTAGAAATCGACGATGTATTTTATCCCATTTACCATGAAATCGATGATGTTTTCTCTGACGTAAACAGTGAATATGTAGGGTTTCTAAGAAATCCTTCTGGGGAGATAATAGGTTACCAGCTGGAGAAAAATGGTGAAATATTCAAGAAACTTGATTAATCCAAAAATTAAGAAGACACAAAACCAAAAATCTCATATTAAGTCAATTAAAATTATATTTACCTATAAACAGACAATTTAAATGTAAATTTAACGTTAACTAATTGTAAATTAATCGTGACCTATTTATCTTTGATTACATAAACTCAATTAGTTATGACTGTTAGAATATATGCATGGGGGAAATTGATGAGTAAAAAATATCAGCAATTTTGGCTATATGCCAAGGATTATGCCCGAAAATGTAGATTGGTATACAAAAGGATGTACAGTATTTAGTCTATCCTTTATATTTCTGTGGTAAGTAAACCACTTTTTTGGTCTCAAAGAAATCCTCCTCAAAATACTCGTTTAAATCGAAAGTCTGAACGGTTTCATAGCCCTTCAGTTCTTCACTAAGATCTCCGCCCTTTAGATAAAGAATGCCATTTTTTCTCTGATGTGCGGAGTCTTTTTTGATTTTACCTTTGGTCCAATGCACAAAAGTAGGCATGGCTGCAACCGCTCTGCTCACAATAAAGTCAAATCGTCCCGGAATTTCTTCTACTCTGGAATGGTGGGTTTCGACATTCTCCAAGCCCAATCCTTCCACCACCTCATTAACCACTTTTATTTTTTTCCCAATGGCATCCACAAGGGTAAATTTTACATTTGGAAACATAATGGCCAACGGAATTCCAGGAAAACCACCACCGGTTCCAACATCCAAAATTTCCGCTCCCTCATTGAACAGCTGGACCTGGGCTATTCCCAAGGAATGAAGTATGTGTCGCAGGTATAACTCGTCAATATCTTTTCTGGAAACCACATTTATCTTCTGATTCCAATCTTGGTAAAGTGTTTCCAGTTTTACAAACTGCTCTTTCTGTTCCTCGTTGAGCGTCGTAAAATATTTAAAGATAAGTTCCGCTTTCATGTTGCCAACCGTATTTTTGACAAAATTAATACTTTTATAGACCTTAACACCGTTCTAACAAAAGGTTGTAACTCTAAAAAAGCATTTTAGTTACCTTTGTAAAAATATTTTTTTATGGATAAGAATACCGTCCGGTTTTCAAGAAGAGATTCAGCACAGTTTTTTAGAACACTGAACAAGAGAGTAAACGAATACTTCAAAGAAAACGACCTTAAGAAAACCGGGAACTGGAAACTTCACTTGAAAACCATTGTGATGTTTGCCATTTTTTTGACCCCTTATTTTTTAATGCTGACCCTCCACCTCCCTTTTTGGGGCTATCTTCTGCTTTCCATCACCATGGGCGTAGGAATGGCCGGAGTGGGAATGAACGTGATGCACGATGGAAACCACGGCGCATATTCCAACAAAAAATGGGTGAACAAGTTGATGGGGAGCAGCATCTACATTTTGGCCGGTAATGTTTACAATTGGCAAGTACAGCACAATGTACTGCACCATACCTATACCAACATCCACGAACATGACGAGGATATGGAAGCCGGACGCGTTTTAAGATTCTCCAAACATGCCGAATGGAGAAAGCACCACAAATTTCAACACTATTACTCTATTTTTCTATACGGCCTATTGACATTTAACTGGGCCATCACAACAGATTTCCAACAAATGTACCGTTACATGAAGAGGAAATTGAGCTACGGTAAACTGCCCAACCCAGTAATCAACTGGAGTACATTGGTTATTACAAAAATTATTTATTTGACCATTTGGATCGTACTTCCATTAATTTTTGTTGATATAGCCTGGTGGCAAGTATTGCTTGGATTCTTTATTATGCACTACGTTGCCGGTGTGATTCTAAGTGTAGTATTCCAGTTAGCCCACATTGTGGACCACGCGGAAACCCCCCTTCCGGATGAAGCTGGCAACATGAAAAACACTTGGGCCATTCACCAGTTGTTCACCACGGTAAATTTTGGTACCAAAAACAGAATAGTAAACTGGTTTACCGGCGGATTGAACCATCAGGTGGAGCACCATATCTTCCCGAACATAAGCCACATCCATTACACAAATATTTCCAAAATTGTGAAACAGACTGCTCAGGAGTTCAATTTACCGTACCACGAATATAAAACTACCAGAAAAGCTATAATTTCGCACTTCAAACACTTAAAGGAGTTGGGCAAAAACCCGGCACTCCAGTATCAGTAAAAAACGAAGCATCAATGAGCAACCATTTATCTGACAGGATCAAGAACATGTCCACGTCAGCAACTTTGGCCATGGCAGCCAAAGCGCGGGAATTACGAAATGAAGGAAAGGATATCATCGGTTTGAGCTTGGGGGAACCCGACTTCAATATTCCAGATTTTATCAAGGATGCCGCGAAGCAGGCCATCGACGAAAATTATAGCAGCTATACCCCAGTTGATGGGTACGCTGAGCTTAAGACAGCTATTTCCAATAAATTCAAAAGAGACAACGGCCTCGATTACGTAGCAAACCAAATCGTGGTTTCTACAGGAGCAAAACAGTCGCTCTTTAATGTGGCAATGGTAGTACTTAATCCTGGTGACGAAGTAATTCTTCCGGCACCATACTGGGTAAGTTATAGCGACATCGTAAAATTGGCCGAAGGAGTTCCTGTAGAGGTTCCCACTCAAATCGACACCGATTTTAAAATGACGCCTCAACAATTGGAAGCTGCCATTACCCCAAAGACAAGAATGCTTTGGTTCAGCTCTCCATGTAACCCAAGTGGCTCTGTATACAGCAAGGATGAATTGAAAGGATTGGCTGAGGTATTGAAAAAACATCCGGATATCTATGTGGTATCCGATGAAATCTATGAGCATATCAATTTTACCGAAGGTGGTCACACCAGCATTGCTGGCATTGATGGCATGTACGATAGAACGGTAACCGTAAACGGTGTATCCAAGGCATTTGCCATGACCGGATGGCGTATTGGTTACATCGGCGCACCGGAATGGATTGCCAAGGGCTGTACCAAATTGCAAGGTCAGGTAACGAGTGGAGCGAATGCTATTGCTCAACGGGCCGTTATTACAGCTTTGGATGCCCCTGTGAGCAAGATTCAATTTATGATCGACAAGTTCCACGAAAGAAGAGACCTTGTCCTAGGTCTATTGGGTGAGATAGAAGGATTTAACCTCAATGTTCCGGAAGGTGCATTTTACGTGTTCCCGGACATATCCGCTTACTTTGGAAAAACATTGAAAGGTGTGACGATCAACAATGCTTCTGATTTCTCACTGTATCTATTGGAACATGCAAATGTGGCCACGGTTACCGGTGAAGCATTCGGAAACCCTAACTGCATCCGTATATCTTATGCCGCATCGGAGAATGAGCTAAAGGAAGCTATTTCAAGGATAAAGTCAGTACTTTAACATAAAAAAGGAAATGCTGAAGTAAGTACATCGGCTATCCGTCATAATAAATCAAAACCTCTTGAAGTTTACTTTGAGAGGTTTTTTATTAGGTCTTTTTCCAGAAATATGGGGTAAGCACGATCAATACAGTGAACAGTTCCAAACGCCCCAACAACATCAGAAAGGCACACCACCATTTACCTGCATCCGGAAGACTATTATAATTGCTCACAGGGTTCAAACTACCCAAGGCAGGCCCAACGTTCCCTAAGGAGGAGGCGGAACCACCAACCGCGGAAACAAAATCCAAGCCCAAGAAACCAAGCACCAGAGAGCCGATAATAAACAGCAACATGTAGAGCACAAAGAATGCTACTACATTATATACAATATGCTCGGTAACCGTTTTTTGGTTGTAGCGAACCGGAATCACCGCATTGGGGTGCAGGGTACGTTTGAACTCCAGGATACCGTTCTTTATAATCAATAAATGGCGCATCACTTTAATTCCTCCCGCTGTGGAACCTGCAGACCCTCCGAGGAACATCAGGCCAAAAAAGAAAACGGTCAAGAAGTGGGTCCATGAAGTAAAGTCCGCAGAAACAAAACCTGTAGTCGTAATTACCGCGATCACCTGGAACAAGGTATGCCTAAAGGCGCTTTCCGCCTTTCCCCAAACCATCGGATGAAAATCGGATACCGGAACATCCGCCTTAAAATAAACGCCCAATGCGGCCAAAATGGTGAAAATCGCCACAAACCCAAAATAGTATTTGAACTCTTCATCTTGAAAAACACGCTTCACCCGTCCGGTCAGTGCAAAATAACTTAGTACAAAGTTACTGCCCGCCAAGAACATAAAAATGATGATGATGTATTGGATTATTGGAGAATCGTTCCAATAGGCCAAACTGGCATTTTTAGTGGAAAAACCTCCAGTGGACATCGTAGCCAAGGCATGGTTAATGGCATCAAAAAAAGACATTCCAGCAAATTTCAACAATATGGTCTCCAATACAGTATATCCAAAATAGATAAGCCAAAGCCTTTTAGCGGTATCCGTAATCCTAGGATGCAGCTTATCCCCACCGGGGCCAGGCGCCTCTGCACTGAACAACTGCATACCTCCAATACCAAGCAACGGCAAAATGGCTATGGCCAAAACTATAATACCCATTCCCCCGATCCAATGAGTAAGGCTCCGCCACAACAAAATACCTTCCGGAAGTGCTTCGATATCATCTAAAATAGATGCCCCCGTCGTGGTATAGCCGGACATCGTTTCAAAAAAAGCATCTGTTATGGAAGGGATAGAACCCGAAAAAAGATAAGGCAGCATACCGGAAATGGACATTACAATCCATCCAAAGGTCACCACAATATATCCTTCCTTCTTTTTAACCTCCTTTTTATGTCCACGGGTATAGAACATGGCCATCATCCCGAAAAGCATTGTTACAATGGCGGACAACATGATATCCATTGTGGCGCCATCTTTATAAATACCACTGGCCAATGCCGCCAATAGCATAAAGGAACCATTGCAAAGCAACAAAAGTCCCATAATATGGATAATGATTCGTGTATTGAGCTTCATTAGAGGAACAGCTTTTCTATACGAGGAATGGCTTTGGGCAAACAACACACCACCACTTTATCACCTTCTGCAATCCTAAAATCACCCAGTGCTATAATTCCTTCCCCATTACGGATAACACCACCTATGCTCGCCTCTCTTGGAAAGTTAAGCTCACGGATGATTTCCCCGTTCACCAGCGAGGACGCCTTCACCTCAAACTCCAAAATCTCGGCATTTAAATTGTTCAGGCGGGTGAGCGCCAGCACCTCTCCTTTTCTGATGTACCGGAATATACTGTTTGCCGCAAGTAGTTTTTTATTGATGAGGGTATCCACCCCAATGGAATGTGACAACTGGAAATAGTCCATGTTCTCTACCAAGGCTATGGTTTTTTTGATTTTCTTGTTCTTGGCCACCAAGCACGACATAATATTGGTTTCGGAATTACCCGTTACCGCGATAAAGGCGTCCATGGACTCTAGGCTCTCCTCTTCCAACAATTCCACATTACGCCCATCGCCATTGATAACAAGCGCATGCGGCAGTTCATCGGCAATATCAAAGGCCTTCTCCTTATTTTTCTCAATAAGTTTGACGTTGAATTTTTTATTACAAAGGTCGCGCGCCGTTTTGTAGCCTACCTTGCTTCCGCCCAGTATCATAACATTCTTGATATCCTGTTTTTGCATGCCGGAGAGCTTGTACAGCTCCTCGACCCCTTTATCCGATGTAATGAAATAGACTTGATCCCCCTCCTTAAAAACAGTATCACCCCTTGGAATCAAAGTGAATTGTGTTCCTTTTCGTTGTAGTGCAATGGGCATAAAATTAAGTTCCGGAAAAATCCTTGCGGCTTCCTTTACCATCTTGCCCACAAAAGGTGCGGTCTTGGGAAGAATCACACCGAACATGGTCAACAACCCTTCCTCAAATTGATAGGTATCGTTGAAGGCAGACTGGTTAAGCATCAACTGTATTTCCGTGGCAGCAAGACGCTCCGGGGAAATCAGTTCATCGATGCCCAATTGTTCAAACCTGATGAGTTCCCTGTTGTCCATGAACTCCGTATTGGAAATCCGGGCCATGGTACGTTTGCAGCCCAATTGCTTTGCCAGCACACAAAGGGTAAGATTGGTGGTCTCCGACGCGGTCACTCCGATCACGAGGTCGGAACCATCCACATCGGCATCCTGTAGCACCTGTATCGATGTGGCATCGCCCCGCAGCACGCGTATGTCCAAATGGGTATCCGCATAGGACAACCTTTCCTTATCTGTATCGATCAAAGTGATTTCCTGCGCTTCGTAGGACAATAGTTTGGCCAAATGAAATCCAACTTCACCAGCACCTGCAATAATTATTCTCATTGAATAGAATAGGATGTGTTCTTAAATAACTTCGGTTTGCACGCTGCAACCGATACTAAGAATGGTATGCTATACGTAAACTCCATACTTTTAACCAAATACGGAAAATAAATCCCTTTGGAGGGCAAAATTACACAAATATTTTTGTCCGCATCCCCTAACCTAAGTTGTATATTTGCCAGCAAATAAAAGCTATGTCGGAAAAGGTAAAACCTTACAAAGAATCTGAGCTCGGCAAAAAGGAGCAAGTAAAGCAAATGTTCGATAACATTTCCGGGAATTACGATGGCCTTAACCGGGTCATCTCCTTTGGAACAGATGTAAAATGGCGCAAGAAAATAGTGGCCTTTTTAAAAGAGAAGTCCCCCGATTCCATTCTAGATATAGCTACCGGCACCGGAGATTTGGCCATAGCCATGGCAAACACAGGGGCCAAAAACATTGTTGGACTAGACCTTTCGCCCGGAATGTTGGAAGTTGGAAAGAAAAAAGTAGCCAACAAAAACTTACAGAACACTATCGAAATGGTCGTTGGTGATAGCGAAAACCTGCCGTTTGAAGACAACTCCTTTGACGCCATCACCGTAGCGTTTGGGGTACGGAACTTCGAAAACTTGGAAAAAGGACTGGAAGAAATCCATAGGGTATTGAGGCCTGGAGGAAATTTTGTGGTCTTGGAGACCTCGGTCCCCACTAGAACACCTTTTAAACAGGGTTATAAAATCTACACAAAATACGTACTGCCCTCCATTGGCAATTTGTTCTCAAAAGATAGGTCCGCTTACAAATATTTGAGTGAATCGGCTTCTGTTTTTCCACATGGACAGGCTTTCAACAATATTTTGAAGAAAATCGGGTTTATAGGAATAGAGAACAAACCACAGACAATGGGTGTAGCATCCATTTATGTTGCTTCAAAATAGATTGATGAAAAATCTCCTAATCCTATTTGGACTGATTATAGTATCGCACCAATCTGCCGTTGCGCAATTTGGAAGCGACCCCATCCTCAACCTTCAGAACGAGGACAAGAAATTTCTCAACTGGGGATACTACCTTGGATTCAATCAATATGATTTTCAATTTGAATACAAGGATGATATTGGTCAGGATATACTTGTCGATAAAAGCATTGGGTTCAATGTTGGTCTAATCGGTGAGCTCAGGATCAATGAATTCTTGGATGCTCGTTTTGAACCAGGCTTGCTTTACACTGCAAGAACTTTGGGTTTTCCTGGTTTTACTACAGAGAACGATGCGCTTCGTGAGGTACGCTCGACCTATATTCGATTCCCTTTATTGCTCAAGGCGAGCACCCGAAGAATCGGAAACTGGAGACCATTTATTGTTGGAGGGGTTTATACTTCCATTAACCTAGGAAGTAACGAAGACAGTCTGGACGATAACAGTAGTGGCCAATTTAGGATGAAACAAAATGTGTACGGGTACGAAGTTGGTTTTGGGATTGATTTCTACACCGAGTATTTTAAGTTTACACCATCCATTCGAGGGGTTTTTGCCCTTACAGACGAGTTGGTCCCCGATGCCGACCCCAATAGTCCTTGGACAGGCAATATTGCCGCCATGCGCACGCGCGGAATCTTCATCAATTTTACTTTTGAATAACTTATCCTCTACGGATTTCGTTGAGAAGAATCGCCGTGGCCGTGGCCACATTTAAACTTTCCGCAGTAGCTGCACCAAATTGAGGAATCGCAATTTTATGCGTAATGAATTTACCAACCTCATCGGAAACACCATTGGCCTCGTTGCCCATAACCAGAATCCCTTTTTCAGTCAAATTGGAACCATAAACCGGTTCACCTTCCATGTAGGCTCCGTAAATCGGCCGATGCACATTTTCCAAGAAGACCGTCAAATCAGCGTATTCAATATTTACTCGGGCAATGGAACCCATGGTGGCCTGCAATACTTTTGGATTATAGCAATCGACAGTATCGGGGGAGCAGACCAACGTTTTAATCCCAAACCAATCACATAGCCTAATTATAGTACCCATATTTCCAGGGTCCCGAACAGCATCCAACGCCACTACCCAGTCTTCTAAATCTAAATCTTTGGAATCCTTCATACGGAAAACACCGAGTATGCCACTTGGATGTGTCAAGTTGCTCATCTGCTTCAATGTTTTCCCTGAGACCAATTCAGCCTGCTCGAATCTTTGAACCAAACCGGCATCGTCCACAAAAATCTGGTAAGGTTTTAAACCGGCACTCAACAACTCATCCACGAGCTTTTCACCCTCAACAACAAATAGTCCATGTTGAGATCGGTACTTTTTTTGCTTTAGGCTAACAACTAGCTTAATTTGGTTTTTTGTAACCATCTAAATCGTGTATTTTTGGCTTCTATGAGTGGTTATTTTGGTGTAAGGGGCAACTGGGCAAAAATAGGATTATTGTTGCTTTTGCTCAGTATTTTTGGCTGCAATACCTTAAAAAAGGTCGGGGAGGATGAATTATTGCTCACCAAGAACATCATTTTGGTAGATGAAGAAAAAGTGACAAATGCCGAAATCAAAGGCCTGATCACCCAAAAACCGAACAGCAGCGTACTTGGCTATCCTTTAAAATTAAATCTGTACAATCTGGCCAAGGAAAATCCCGACTCATCTTTCCAAGACTGGTTAAACCGAAAAGAAAAAAGGGAAAAACGACTGAAAAACCTATTGTCCGAAAAACAGGTTTATAGATTACAGGAATCGTTTTTGGTGAAAGGATATAGCGAATTTCTCAAAAGAATCGGAGAACCTCCTGTGGTCATTGACACTTCAAAAACCAACAAATCCGTAGACAAGCTCGAATCTTACTACAATAGCAAGGGTTATTTCAATAATACCGGGGAGTATGAGATAATTGAAGGTAAAAAAGCGAAAAAGGCCCAAATAGAGTACCGTGTTACTTTGAACAAACCTTACATTGTGGACACGATCCAGAAAAACATCACCTCCCCCGAACTGGATTCCATTTACAACCAAGCTGTTAAAGGTAGTTTTGTAAAACAGGGACAACAATTTGATCTGGACAATTTCACTTTAGAGCGTGAGCGCCTTACCGCCCTTTTCCGAAATTCTGGCGTGTACAATTTTCAAGAAAGCTCCATAAACTACAATATCTTTAGGGATACCACCCAAGCCTCGGACGACCAATTGATGGATGTGGAACTAAACATCCGCAAGTTTAGGAGCACTAATGATACCACGGACACCAACATGCCCTACAAAGTGGCACGGCACAGAAAAATCAATATCTATGCTGACTATGACCTGAACGGAAGTACAGACTCCCTAAAAACTCTAGAATACGATAATCACAACATAATTTATAGTGGAAAGCTCAGATATCGCCCCAAAGCGCTGACCGATGCCATTTTCTTTGAAAAAGACAGTATTTATCGTGATTTGGACAGGATACGGACCTACCGACAAATCACTAACCTAAATACTTTTAAATATCCTAACATTGAGTTTATCCCAGACTCCACCCAAACACAACTGGAAACAAACATATATCTGGCGGCCAAGCCCAAATATTCATTAAATCTAAATTTTGATGTTACCCATTCCAATATTCAACAGGTGGGGACTGCTTTTAGTGCATCCGTTATCACAAGGAACGTTTTTGGAGGTGCGGAGACATTGAACATTTCTGCAAGGGGTTCCATCGGTTTATTGAGTGATGCCTCCCTATCGGATGGAAATTTTACATCGGAACTCGGTGGAGATGTCAACATCACCTTTCCTCGCATCTGGCTCCCCTTTAACACAGAAGGCATCATTCCTTATTATATGTTGCCCCAGACCCGATTGTCGGCAGGTACCAACTTCCAACGAAACATTGGGCTGGACAAGCAATCCCTGAACTCCATACTTTCCTTTAATTGGACACCTTCTGAAAGGCTGAAAAACAACATTGAACTGCTGAATGTCGAATTTGTAAGAAACGTAAATCCCGACAATTTTTACAACGTATACAGAAATACATTTTCCAACTTGAACAGGGTTGCCGACCAATTTCAGGACGATCCGCAATATTCACAATACTTCAGCCCTTTGGAAGATGTTGATGACGAACCGGTACTTAGCATCCCAACTGGGGCGAATGGTTTTGTTCGAAACATATTGAATGATTCGATTCCTGTAAGCGCGGAGGACAAAGAATTGGTCAACAGCATTGAAGAAAGACGCAGAAGATTAACGGAAAACAACCTTATTTTCGCCACCAATTTCACCCACACCAAAAACAGTAAATCAGGCATCAACGACCTCGATTTTTATCAATATCGAATAAAAGTGGAAAGCGCCGGTGCCATGCTTTCATTGCTCACCAACGTAATTCCTTTCAACAAAAATGACAACGGACAGAACCTTGTTTTCAGTGTCCCCTACTCCCAATATGTAAAAACCGAGTTCGATTATATACGGCATTGGGAAATTGGAGGTTCACAGGTGATTGCCTTTAGAAGTTTTACAGGTCTGGCCATTCCGTATGGCAACTCGGACAATATTCCCTTTGTTCGAAGTTACTTTGCCGGGGGCTCCAACGACAACCGTGCCTGGAACGCTTACGAGCTTGGTCCAGGAAAAACAGACAATATCAATGACTTTAATGAAGCCAACTTTAAAATCGCTTTGAACCTTGAATACAGGTTCCCGATAGCTGGCGATGTAAAAGGTGCCCTTTTCGCAGACGCAGGTAACATTTGGAACGTTTTCGATAGCGAAACAAATCCAGACGCCATCTTCACTGGAATTTCCTCCCTTGCCGATCTAGCATTGGGAACCGGTGTAGGTCTTCGGTATGATTTCACCTATTTTGTGTTTAGGTTGGACGTAGGTTTCAAGACCTACAATCCCGCCAAAGATGGGTCCGCTCGTTGGTTCGATGGGTACAACTTCAAACAAGCCGCCTTTAACATAGGTATCAATTATCCTTTCTAGAGCAAATAATTTATTACTTTTGTTTTCTATTTAATTCGAAACCAATATAACTATGTCCCACAATATCAAGCCCGGTGTCGCTACCGGTGATGAAGTACAGGCAATTTTCAACCATGCAAAAGAAAATGGATATGCGCTTCCGGCCGTAAACGTAATCGGTTCGGACAGCATCAACGCCGTAATGGAAACCGCTGCAACCTTGAACTCTCCTGTAATTATTCAATTTTCCAACGGAGGTGCCCAGTTCAACGCAGGTAAAGGGTTATCCAACGAAAACCAAAAAGCTGCCATTTTAGGAGCCGTTTCAGGAGCCAAGCACGTGCATCAATTGGCAGAGGCCTACGGAGCTACCGTAATCCTTCATACCGATCACTGTGCCAAGAAATTATTGCCATGGATCGATGGTCTATTGGACGCAAGTGAAAAACATTATAAAGAAACTGGCAAATCATTGTTCAGTTCTCATATGATCGACCTTTCAGAAGAGCCGATCGAGGAAAATATCGAAACCTGCAAAAAGTATCTTGAGCGAATGAGCAAAATGGATATGACTTTGGAGATAGAGTTGGGAATTACCGGAGGTGAAGAGGATGGTGTGGACAACACCGATGTAGACGATTCCAAATTGTACACCCAACCGGAAGAAGTGGCATACGCTTACGAAGAACTTTCTAAAGTAAGCCCAAGGTTCACCATCGCCGCTGCATTTGGTAACGTGCATGGCGTATACAAGCCGGGCAATGTAAAACTGACTCCAAAAATCCTTAAGAATTCCCAAGAGTTCATTACCGAAAAATACGGAGTCGAGCACAACCATATCGATTTCGTATTCCACGGTGGTTCCGGGTCTACGGTCGAGGAAATCAGAGAAGCTATCGGTTACGGGGTAATCAAAATGAACATCGATACCGACTTGCAGTATGCGTTCTTGGAAGGGGTTCGCGATTATGTACAAGGAAAAGGAGGTTACCTTCAGGCCCAAATAGGCAATCCTGATGGCGAAGAACAACCTAACAAAAAGTATTACGATCCACGTGTATGGCTTAGAGAAGGACAAAAAACTTTTATTGCCCGTCTAAAAAAGGCATTCGAGGACCTGAACAACGTAAACACTTTGTAAGCCTTAGTCTAACTAAATATTGATTGCATGTCGTCTTGGTTTAAAAGAAAGGAAAAAGGAATACAGACCGCTACGGAGGAAAAAAAGGACACCCCCAAGGGGCTGTGGTACAAATCCCCTACCGGTAAGATTGTTGAGGCCGAAGATCTGGCCAAAAACTTTTACGTAAGTCCAGAAGATGATTATCACGTACGAATAGGAAGCAAAGAATATTTTGAGATTCTTTTTGATGATAACAAGTTTCGTGAACTTGACACAAAAATGACCGCCAAGGACCCTTTAAAGTTCGAGGATACCAAAAAATATTCCGATCGTTTAAAAGCGGCCCAGCAAAAAACAGGGTTAAAGGACGCTGTGCGAACAGCTGTGGGAAAATCCGAAGGCAAGGATATCGTAGTGGCCTGTATGGATTTTGCGTTTATCGGAGGGTCCATGGGAAGTGTGGTAGGTGAAAAAATTTCACGTGCCATTGACGTTGCCAAAAGGAAAAAAATCCCATTTGTAATGATTTCCAAATCCGGAGGTGCCCGTATGATGGAAGCTGCACTATCGTTGATGCAGCTGGCAAAAACATCAGCTAAGTTGGCCCAATTGGCCGATGCAAAGATTCCATACATTTCTTTATGTACAGACCCTACAACAGGGGGAACTACCGCATCCTACGCTATGTTGGGAGACATCAACATTGCCGAGCCAGGCGCCCTTATCGGTTTTGCCGGACCAAGGGTAGTTAAGGATACTACAGGAAAAGATCTTCCCGATGGTTTCCAAACCTCTGAATTCTTGAAAGAGCATGGATTTTTGGACTTTATCACGCACCGTAGGGACTTGAAGAAAAAAATCAATCTGTATATAGATTTGATTACCAATCAACCTGTAAGAATATAAAAAAAGCCCCGAGTTAGGGGCTTTTTTGTTTTGTATGCGATTTTTACGGCATACCTGCCTTCAAAGTTTATTTTTAATAAGTCTTTTGATTTCAAATAAAAGCATATCTTTGCACGCTGATTGAAAGACAATCAATACATAAAAATCATTTAAATAATATTGGAATGTATTTAACAAAAGAAGTTAAAGCCGAGATTTTTAAGAAACACGGCGGCTCTGAGAGCAACACCGGTTCTACGGAAGGACAAATCGCTTTGTTCACGCACCGTATCAACCATTTGACACAACACCTTAAGAGAAACCACAAAGATTACAACACCGAGCGTTCTTTGGTAGCGCTGGTAGGTAAAAGACGTAGTCTTTTGGATTATCTAAAGAAAAAAGATATTGCCAAATACCGTACTTTGATTAAAGAACTAGGTATTAGAAAATAAAAAACACAAGGGGAGGCTAAGGCTTCCCCTTTGTTTTAGTTGAATTTGTTTCAACCAAAAGTCCCGGGTAACCGGGCAAACACAAAAAGCTACAAAATAGTTTTTCATTGGTCAAGTGCCCCAGGCACACACAACAACAACACAACCCGACCGCCCGGATGGCGGTAGACCAAAGTTTAACAGCCTGACCTTTTGGGTTAGGTAAGATTAATTTTATGATTCCAAAGACATTCAAAGAGGTCATAGACCTTGGTGACGGTAGAGAGATTTCTATCGAAACCGGAAAATTGGCAAAACAGGCCCATGGTTCTGTAGTTGTCCAATCTGGCAAGTGTATGCTATTGTGTACAGTTGTCTCAAATTACAAAGCTGCGGATGTGGACTTTTTACCACTTACCGTGGATTATCGCGAAAAATTTGCTGCTGCCGGACGCTACCCCGGTGGTTTCTTCAAAAGGGAAGCAAGACCAAGTGATGGTGAAGTATTGACCATGCGTTTGGTGGATAGGGTACTACGCCCATTGTTCCCTAAGGATTATCACTCCGAAACACAGGTAATGATCCAGTTGATGTCCCATGACGAAAACGTTATGCCGGATGCAATGGCCGGATTGGCCGCTTCGGCTGCCATTCAACTTTCGGATTTCCCGTTCGAATGTGCTATTTCTGAGGTTCGTGTTGGTAGAGTTAACGGTGAATTGATCATTAACCCGACCAGAGCACAGCTTGAAGAGTCGGACATTGATATGATCATTGGTGCTTCCGCTGATTCTGTAATGATGGTGGAAGGTGAGATGGACGAAATTTCCGAAGAGGAAATGGTGGAAGCCATCAAATTTGCCCACGAGGCCATCAAAGTACAATGTGCAGCGCAAGAAAAATTGGCCGAAGCTTTCGGTAAAAAAGAAGTACGTGAGTACGAACCAGAAAACGAGGATGCCGATCTTGAGAAGAAGGTATACGACCTTACCTATGATAAGGTATACGCCGTAGCAAAAGCCGGTTCGTCCAAACATGAACGCAGTGCTGCTTTTGATGCTATAAAAGAAGAAGTGAAGGCCACGTTTACAGAAGAAGAATTGGAAGAGTTTGGAGATTTGGTTTCCAAATACTTCTACAAGGCCGAAAAAGAAGCGGTCAGAAACCTTACCCTAGAAGAAGGACTTCGTTTGGACGGTCGTAAAACTACCGACATCCGTCCTATCTGGTGCGAGGTGGATTATTTGCCATCAGTTCACGGTTCTGCCATCTTTACCCGTGGTGAAACACAAGCATTGGTAACCGTTACCTTGGGTACTTCCAGAGAAGCGAACCAAATAGACATGCCATCTTACGAAGGTGAAGAAACATTCTATTTGCACTACAACTTCCCTCCTTTCTCAACTGGTGAAGCACGACCCATTCGTGGTACTTCCCGTAGAGAGGTAGGTCACGGTAATCTGGCACAACGTGCACTTAAAGGAATGATTCCTGCTGATTGCCCATATACCGTACGTGTGGTATCCGAAGTATTGGAGTCCAATGGTTCTTCTTCCATGGCAACCGTATGTTCAGGTACCATGGCATTGATGGATGCCGGTGTCCAATTGAAAAAGCCTGTTTCTGGTATAGCAATGGGGTTGATCACCGATACCGAAACCGGTAAATATGCCGTACTATCCGATATCTTGGGTGATGAAGATCACTTGGGAGACATGGATTTTAAGGTAACCGGTACAGCAGATGGTATCACAGCTTGCCAAATGGATATTAAAGTAAAAGGTCTTTCTTATGAAATCTTGGTAAAAGCACTTATGCAGGCCAAAGACGGTAGATTGCACATTTTGGGCAAACTTACCGAGACCATTGAAGCTCCAAGACCGGAAGTGAAGTCTTATGCACCAAAAATTGTAACCAGAGTTATTCCTGGTGAGTATATCGGTGCCCTTATCGGAAAAGGAGGTGAAGTGATTCAAGAGCTTCAAAAAACAACCAAAACTACAATCGTTATCAACGAAGACCCAGAAACCGAGGAAGGTATTGTGGAAATTCTTGGTACCGATCAGGATGGAATCAACAAAGTATTGGCAAAAATCGATGCTTTAATGTTCAAACCTGAAGTGGGAAGTGTTTACGAAGTGAAAGTGATCAAGATGCTTGACTTCGGCGCTGTGGTGGAATACACCGAAGCACCAGGGAACGAAGTATTGCTTCACGTATCCGAATTGGCATGGGAACGCACCGAAAATGTATCCGATGTGGTAAACATGGGCGATGTTTTTGATGTAAAATACTTTGGTATAGACCCAAGGACCAAAAAGGAAAAGGTATCAAGAAAAGCTTTGTTGCCAAAACCTGAAGGATATCAAGAACGTCAACCTCGCAACGATAGAGGTGGTGACCGAAGAGGTGGTGGTGACCGCCGTGGTGGTGACCGAAGAGGTGGTGACCGCGACAGAAAGCCAAGAAGGGATTAGTTTTTAAAGTAATCCTAATTAATAAAACAACCCCGGGGCAACACCTCGGGGTTTTGTTTTTTAAAAAAAATGTAACCAAAATGTAACTTTTCAGTTTTTTGAACGTATAACCTAATGAGCTCCGGTTCACAAATTTAATTTGAAGGGAATTTTTAGATGAGACAGTTAAAGATTACAAAACAGGTTACCAACAGGGAAACCGCGTCGTTAGACAAGTATTTGCAGGAGATTGGAAAGGTAGATTTGATTACCGCCGATGAAGAGGTAGAGTTGGCACAGCGAATCAAAGCGGGAGACCAAGTAGCCTTGGAAAAATTAACTAAAGCCAACCTTAGGTTCGTTGTATCTGTTGCAAAACAGTACCAGAACCAAGGGTTAACACTTCCTGATTTGATTAATGAAGGAAACTTGGGACTTATCAAAGCAGCACAGCGTTTTGATGAAACCCGTGGGTTTAAATTTATTTCTTACGCCGTTTGGTGGATTCGCCAATCCATTCTTCAGGCGTTGGCAGAGCAATCCCGTATTGTTCGTTTGCCATTGAACAAGATTGGTTCCATCAACAAGATCAACAAAACATTTGCTTTCTTGGAGCAAGCTCACGAACGCCCACCATCCGCAGAGGAAATTGCCAAAGAATTGGACATGACAGTGGAAGATGTGAAGCAATCCTTGAAAAATTCCGGTCGCCACGTATCCATGGATGCTCCATTGATCGATGGTGAGGATTCCAACCTATACGATGTATTGCGCAGCGGTGAGTCCCCTAACCCGGACAAGGAACTTTTGCACGATTCACTTCGTACCGAAATTGAGCGTGCATTGGAAACCCTTACCCCTCGTGAGGCAGATGTAATCAGGCTTTACTTCGGTTTGGCCGGACAACATTCCATGACCTTGGAAGAAATCGGTGAAACTTTTGACCTTACCAGAGAAAGAGTTCGCCAGATTAAGGAAAAGGCAATCCGCAGATTAAAACACACCTCCAGAAGTAAGATTTTAAAGACATATTTGGGATAAAGTGTAAAAAACACCCACTAAATTACAGTTAAACTATCCTTAAATTTGATTTTTGGCAGGAAAGTTGTAATTTAGTAAGATATAACAGTTTATCATGACTGTTCGTTTTTTGATTGATGAATAAACTCCGGCTGATTACCGGAGTTTTTTTGTTTCTATACTTAGCAACACTTTTTTACAGCACAATGAACCCTGATTTAGGTCTTCAAATAATCCTTACCTTTCTTTAACCGAACCAGTTCACTATTTAAGAACACCAATCAACCCAACATGAAAAGAATATTCCTCTCCATTTTATTTATAGCCTCTGTAATCTCATTAGGTACAAGTCAGGAAAATACAGAAGATATCATTCAAGAAGCCGCAAGGACCAGACTGGATTCTACCTTACAAAGTTTTGTGAAAAACGGTGAAGTGGCCGGGGCATCGGCATTGATTTTTGAAAAGGGCAAAGAGGTTTACTTCAATGCTTTTGGCCATGCAGATGTAGACAAAAAAATCCCTATGCAACGTAATACTCTGGTGCAGATTTATTCAATGACAAAACCTATTACGGGAACCGCTTTGATGACATTGTATGATGAAGGTAAGTTTCAATTGGACGACCCGTTGGAAAAATATGCTCCCGAATTTGCCAACATGAAAGTGTACCAAGGGGTGGACTCCGATGGTGAGATGATACTCGAACCCTTGAACCGACCGATTACCATCCGTGACATTACACGCCATACGGCGGGGTTTTCCACCCGGGACGATATTCCAGGACATAGTGAGGCCTTAAAAGAAGCGGACCCGTTCAACTGGGAGAATACCTTGCCCCAAATGGCAGAAAAATTGGGAAGCATACCTCTATGGTTCCAGCCCGAAGCCAAATGGGAATATGGTCCTTCGGTCGATGTACAAGCATTTTTAGTGGAGCGGATTTCGGGTCAACCGTATCAGGAATATGTCCGTGAGCATGTTCTTGACCCCTTGAAAATGACAGATACCCGCTATGTAGTCCCAGAGGATGAGCGCTATAGAATGTCACCGGCTTATCGTAAAACTGAAATGGGTGAATTGAACCAATCCCCCAACGAAGAAGCGCATGCATTCAATTATAAAAAATGGCCACTGACCCCTGGTGGTTGGGGACTGACTTCCACACTTGACGATTATATGCGCTTTGCCAGAATGTTGGTCAACGAGGGAAACTTGGAGGGAGCGGAAATTCTTGAACCAGAAACCGTGAAGTTGATGTCCACCAACCATTTGGATGAAAACATTACGGAAAGGTCGTGGTTGCCCAGCAAGGGACAAGTAGGCTTCGGGATAGATTTTGCCGTTCGGCTTCGTGCCCCTGCATCCGTTGAAGAGAACAATGGGGTTGTCGGAGAATTCTTTTGGGACGGAGCGGCGAGCACCTTGTTTTGGATAGATCCCGTAAATGAATTAACGGCGGTGTTCTTCGTGCAGATTTTTCCATATAACGGCTCACTTCACAAGCGGTTCAGGGATGCAGTCTATGGCCCAATAGTACTGCCAAAAGGTTCTAAATAGGCATGAACCGATTAAGGTATTGCTTTAACATTTCACTATCTTTGTAGGGAACGAGCAGATTCTCACATGAGCAAAAAAATTATCGCCCCTTCGCTACTGGCATCCGACTTTGCCAATCTTCAACAAGAAATAGAAATGGTGAACCAAAGTGATGCCGATTGGTTCCATTTAGATGTAATGGACGGCGTTTTTGTGCCCAACATTTCATTTGGAATGCCCGTGATACAAGCTATTGCCCAACATGCCAAAAAACCGTTGGACACCCACCTCATGATCATTGACCCGGACAGGTACATTAAAATCTTTGGGGATTTGGGTGTAGATAACCTTACCGTCCATTACGAGGCGTGCCCACATTTGCACAGGACCTTACAGGCCATCAAGGCAGAGGGCATGAAATCCGGTGTGGCCATTAACCCACATACTTCGGTAAAATTGTTGGAGGATACCATTCAGGATATTGACATTGTTATCGTTATGAGTGTCAACCCAGGGTTTGGAGGACAATCCTTTATCGAGAACACCTATCAAAAAGTTGCTGATTTAAAAGAATTGATCAATCGGAAAAATGCCAACACCTTGATTGAAATTGATGGAGGGGTCAATGCCGACAATGCAAAAAAACTCATTGATTGCGGAGCGGATGTTTTGGTTGCGGGCAGTTTTGTATTTAAAAGCACCAACCCGACCCAAACCATCAAAAAATTAAAAGAAGAAATAGCATAATGCAGCAATTTGATGTTGTCATCATCGGGGGTGGCCCCATCGGGATAGCCTGTGGCCTTGAAGCTAAAAAACAGGGGATTTCCTATATCATTATAGAAAAAGGACCTATTGTCAATTCCTTGTTCAACTACCCAATGAACATGCAATTTTTCTCCTCTTCCGAAAAATTAGAGATAGACGAAATACCTTTCATAAGCAAGGAGGCCAAGCCCAAACGCGCCGAAGCCTTGGAATACTATCGCAGGATTGTGACCTCCAACCAGCTTAACATTCATCTTTTTGAAAAAGTACTTGATACCGAAAAACAAGGAGAAACCTTTTTGGTCAAAACAGATAAAGACGAATACCAAGCTAAAAATGTTATTGTGGCAACTGGGTTCTACGATTTACCCAACACCATGGATATTCCCGGTGAAGATTTGCCAAAAGTGTCGCATTACTACAACGACCCCCATTTTTATGCCAGTCAAAAATTGGTAGTGGTCGGGGCCAGTAATTCCGCCATAGATGCAGCATTGGAATGTTGGCGAAAAGGAGCTGAGGTAACCTTGGTAATTCGTGGTCCGGAAGTTGGTCCCCGCGTAAAATATTGGGTGCGCCCTGATATCATCAACCGTATTGAGGAAGGTAGCATTAAAGCATATTATAATTCCACTGTCAAAGAAATCAGACCCCACGAAATTGTCATCAATTCTCCTGAAGGCGAAATTGTGCTGGAAAATGATTTTGTACTCGCATTAACCGGCTACAAGCCAAATTTTGCATTTTTGGAGAAACTGGGCATCGAACTTTCCAACGACCCAAAAAGATTACCTAAATACGACCCAGCCACCATGGAGACCAATGTGGACGGCCTATTCTTGGCAGGTGTGATTTGCGGTGGTATGGAAACCCACAAATGGTTTATCGAAAATTCTCGGATTCATGCTCCAATTATCATGAATGCCATCAAGCATAAGATGCAATCCGTAGCAGAGGAATCTTGATTTGGGTCAACATTTGCCCCTTTTCAGAAAAGGCTTCCTTTTGGATATGATTATCTTTAGGGGAATCTGAAAAAGTCTTCAAATGAAAACTAGCACAACACAAAATGTATTCAGGGTTATACTTGGACTATTGATGATTATGGCCGGAATCGGTCATCTTACCTTTCAACGTGAGGAATTTCAGGCCCAAGTACCCCGATGGTTACCTACTAGCGACGCTTTTATGGATTTTGTGGTGGTAGCTTCTGGTGTAGTTGAGATTCTTTTAGGCCTTGCCATGGTCCTTTTGGTCAAATACAAAGTAAAAGTGGGTATTGTGCTTGCCATTTTCTATGTATTGATATTCCCTGGAAACATTTCACAATACACCAATGGTATAGACGCTTTCGGGCTCGACACCGACATGAAAAGATTAGTTCGTTTATTTTTTCAGCCCGTATTGATACTTTGGGCCCTATGGTCTACAGGAGCATTGAAACATTTGATGAACAAACAAAAATGATACCTATGGAATTCTACAAGTTTGAAGTAGAACGATTGGATGGCACTCAGGAGTCCATGGAAAAATACAAGGGCAAAACCATTGTAGTAGTCAATACTGCTAGCAAGTGTGGTTTAACCCCCCAGTATGAAGGTCTGGAAGAACTCTATAAAACTTACAATGAACAAGGATTGGTCATACTAGGATTTCCCTGCAATCAGTTTGGCAATCAAGAACCCGGCACAGCCGACGATATACAAGAATTTTGCCAGATGAACTACGGTGTCTCATTTCCCATGTTTGCTAAAATAAACGTGAATGGAAGTGATGCCCATCCCATGTTCAAATACCTCAAATCGGAACTTAGTGGGCTGCTGGGCGGAAAAATCAAATGGAACTTCACGAAGTTTGTCATTGATAAAACAGGAAAGCCCGTAAAACGATTTGCCCCCACAACGGAGCCCAGTGCTATGGAGAACTATATCAAGGATATCCTTTAAGTTTTCTAAAACTTTAATTGTGTTTGCAAAGCGCCGGTTTGCTTCAGCATGGCCCTACCCTCTTTAAAGCTTAAATACGTATGGCCTGCCCTTTTATTGGCAATACTAATTTCGCACAACATACTCCAATGGCGGGCCACTTCGCGCCAGGCCCAGAACAAGGAATGTTTGGGGTCATAGATATGGGTGGCTTCCCCTCCTGCACCGTTTATTTCAATAATGCTGAAGTTTTTCCCTTCACAAAGTTCATCAAAACAGTTATAGAGCACATCCAATCGGCCATAGTAAAAGCCATCCATTTGGGAACAGATAAAATCTATCGTCCTTTCCAGTTTCAAATTGATTTTATGGCTGACATCCACAAACTTGGCCCCCCGCGTATGGCTTCCGTAGGGTACAAGCACAAATTCTTCATCTGTTTTCAATACATTTTGAAGTGTATCACCATACTTCTGTTGCAACACGCTTAACTGAAAGTGACTTCGGGGATTTTTTTTGATGAGTTCTAACATGGTGCTTTCACCATCACCTTTGATGGATAAAAACTCCTTAGAAACAATCCCCGTAATCTTTCCATGAACTTCATTGGGTTTACGAACATAGAATATGCCCACCTCCTTTTGATAAGGAATACGTTCTTGTACCAGAAAATGGGAAGGTGTCCAAGCTACATATATTTGAAATTCATTCTTGTTATGGATTTTCTCCACACCAAAGGCCTTCATACCGATATCGGGCTTGGCGATAAAGGGAAAACCGATGCCATGGTCCAGTACTCGCTCCAATGCCTTCTCTGGCGCAACATCCTTATCAAAAAATAGCGTTTGTGGAATAAATTCCGTAGGAATCATGTTGTAGATTCCCATTTTGGATATCATGGCCATACCCCCGTTTTTCATTCCCGGGTTGGCAGCATTAAAAAAGAACAACGAACGCGCCTTAATCGAATAGTACAGCCAAACAGGGGCCATGGGATAATAAATCAGCCAAAATGGCCAATACTCCCAATGGGTGATTCTATGCCATATCAGTTTTAACGAATCCATTTGACTTAAAACGTAAGTTGACTCGGTGAGAAGGGGACTTCAAAAAACTTATCGTTCAATAAATCGAGATGACGCATCACAATTTCATCATCATCCAAAACAGCCTGGGTAACGCTAAAGGTTTTTAGTCCGGAATCCCTATCGATAATAAATCCGTTCTCAAGATCATCATGGTTATTGGAGTGGAAATCTACGACACTACTGCCAGCAATTTGGGTTTTCCCGTCCAGGAACTTTTCAAACAACTTTCTTCGATGCTCGATCACTTCATCGGTATAAAGTGTTGCCGAGGACCATATGTGATTTTTTGTTGCATCCAACGGCCTATAATATTTTTGATGGCCATCCCATCTAAACTCCAACAAACTTCCATTGAACAAAATCAGGGTAAAGGGTTCTATGTTGAAGAGTTCCATCTCCTCGAGTAAATCATAAGGTTGCTCGGATGCGATTACATCCAACAATACCAAACCTCGACTTCGTGCATAGTTCCCGACTGGCACGTGATTCACAAAACCTCCATTTAGAAGCACGGCCACCGAACCATTTTCTTTAAGTGCAAACCAGGTACCACCAGCTTTAGGGTCTTTTGGGAAAAGTACCTTTGCGGAACCTATGGTTTCCTCCTGCGGTTGCAAAGCCAATGGCCTGGAAACATGTTCGTCGCGGTTGGAAGTAATGAAATGTCTACCTCCTGAATAAATAAAACTTACTGTGCACATGCCTTTCTGTATTCTATGGTTGATGGAGCAACCCCAAAGGATTCCGGGATCTCTTGGGTCGAAAAATGCCTTACCCCTATCTTGATCAAAGCTTGGTGATGGATGGTATGCTCCAAATTGTAAATTACCTCCCTAAAATAATTTGAATCCAAACAGGTCTCTTCATCCTCCAACTCATAAGAGACTTTTATCGCCTTGTCCGGTTTCGTCAAATTCATTTGGATATACGTCAATTGTTCCAATGCAAAATCAACATCCTCCTCAATTTTGGTGTTGCGTTCCCGTTTATCATATGAAACATCTGCCACCTCATATCCATTGATCAAACAGAGGTACAGTTCTATAATGTGACGAGTATGCTGCCCAATACTTGCATTGGATAATATTTGGCAGGATTGCGAATAACATCCAGCGGGTAATTCTGACAGCACGTTTTTGAACTGTTCCAATGTTTTCAAAGAAGATTTGAACATGATGGTGGATTATTTATAATTCGTTTTTTGATGATTTTGAGTATTAAGATAGAAAGAATAATCAATTCTTTATTTTTTCCCAGTTTTTATCGGCCTGTTGACGAAGTACTTCTGGTGATTCATTTAACCAAAATTTTAAGGTGTTGTTTCTTCCCTTATTGTAGAAAAGGTAGAGGTTCCCATTCCTAATCTCGTAGGTTTCTGGATTTATGTTCACTTTTTTGCCATTCACAGCGACTGCATAAGCGCAATAACCACCATATTTTGGTAAGTACTTCAAAGGGCTTTCCTTAAACCTTTTTAAGTTTCTTGCATTGTAGAACTTAAACTTAGCCCCATCAAAAGTGGTAGAAAACTCTTCTTTTCCTTCTAATGGGGTCTTATCAAAGTAGGAGACCACATCATAACCTTGAACAGCATACCCGTTCTTGGTATTATAATCAATGGTTTGGGAAAGGCCACATGTACACATCACTAAAAACAAAAGAACAATAAACTTGTTGATCATATCAGTAATTGAAAGTTTAACCCTTTAATAGTCCTAAAAGCCATCTATTCCTTTCAATCAATATTGCATTATAAAAAAATAGAGGGGCAATTTCACCACTTTGTAGGTTTGGTTAAACCATTCTGCTGCTTCAAAGTATGCATCCGTCAATTCATAATCCACATCCATCAATCGGCCCAAAATTTTTAATAACCAAAGCCTACTTTTATTTGAACAAAAGAAGATATCCATGAAAGCAACCAACATAATTTCAAGAAAATTGGCAATCTATTGTGTATTGGGTCTTGGACTCACACTATTTTCATGCTCAGGCGAAGACGGTGCAACTGGACCTGCTGGTGAAGACGGCAATGCCAATGTAATTGTTTCCGATTGGATAACCATTAAATGGACCTATAAGAATCCTCTGGAGGGAAAGGCATTTATGGATATTCCAGTGGCAAATATTGATTCATACGTTAAAGATGGCGGTGTCGCCCTGATGTATTTTAAGAGTGATAAAAATGCCCGTATTCTTCCCTTTAATTTTTCCGAATATGATTATTTTGATTTCGGCTTTGGCGAGTTTATGAAGAACGATAACTATCAAACAGAAGCATTTACAGGGTTCAGGGTGTATTTTGACGGGGTACCCGTTACCGTGAACATCTTGGAAAACGAAACGGAAAATACAGGTCTTCGATATGTTTTGGTCCCTCAACCAATTGCTTCAACAACTGGCATATCCAATACCATTTCCGCGGATTATGAGGAAACCATGGAGCTTTTAGGAATAAATTCTAGCCAATAAGCGGCCGTAGATGGAGATTTCTCATTACAAAACTTCCGTTCATCGAAGTTTTCCCCAATTACATCCAAAGTTCGGCCCTTTCACCACGATAATAATAATAAGTGTAGTCTACATACGTTTTGGATACAAACCAAACTAACTAGGATTCCGTTTTCCCAAAAATGGTGTCAGTAAAGCCTACTTAATGTATCACATGTCTCCCCCAAGACCATTAATATGGTTAATTGTCTTATTATTTATTTCTATTGCCAACGCCCAATTTTCGCAAAACGAAAACACCACGGAAGCAATTTCACTTCGCCCCATAACATCAGTTTTACTGGCAGGGCAAAAGGATTATAGTTTTGAGGAAATAAGAGACAATCCAAATTTGGATTTTGTTCCGCTCTCCGGTTTGAATGAAAACTTAGGTTTTTCCAATGATAACTATTGGTTGAAGTTCAGTCTACATAACGCAGCGGATGAATTTGAACAATATTACTTGGAAACCGCACGTCCAATAACGGATGTCGTGAACCTATACCTTGTCAATCAAACTGGCGATGTACAGAAACAGCTCAGTGGTGATAAAATCTCCTTTTCCGAAAAAACAGTACAACACAGAAAATCCATTTTTGATATAGAGTTGAAACCCTATCAAAAAGTAACGGCCTATATTCATCTAAAAAGTGATGGTGAAGTGGTAATGTTGCCCATGGATCTATACCAAGAAGGAATTTTTTTAAATTTGACCTATAAGGAGCAAGTGTTCTACGGGTTCTTTTATGGTATTTTGGTACTAGCGAGCATTATATACCTGTTCTTCTTTTTCGCTTTAAAGGACAAGGCTTTTGTGTACTACGCCTGCTATGTACTCTTTATTGCATTAATGCAATTTTCTTTGGACGGATTTTTCCATCAATATTTTACCCCAGAAGGTGGTTGGCTCTCTGATAGAGCGGTATTGTTAACAGCATTAACTTCTCTACTGTTTTTCGGCAAGTATGGTGACGTCTATCTCAATCTCAAAAAGAACAGCCCCATTCTACATATTACCAGCAACTTGATGGGTGCATCAATTATTATAAGCCTTCTAATCTTGGTACTCACCTCGAACTTTGAATATTGCTATCCACTGGCGAACGGCATAGGTATAGTGGTACTGCTTCAAATGATTGCCTCATTGGTAACATTAAAAATCAAAAAAGTACGAGTGGATTCCTACTTTGTAATTGGTATCTGCTTTCTGGTATTGGGTTTTGTGGTCTTCATCCTAAATAATTTCAATGCGATAGAAAACTCATTTTTCACTAGCAACGGAACCAAATTTGGAATTGGTCTGGAAATAATCTTCCTGTCCATATCGATGAGCAATAGGATTAGGAATCTTAGAATGGAGAATGAACAGAATCAATTGTTGGCCTTACAAAGGGCCGAGGACATGAACGAGATAAAGTCTTCGTTTCTATCGAACATCAGTCACGAACTCCGAACACCCCTTAATTTGATTATGGGTGTGGCCACATCGCTACAAGAAAACAAAGAGGGGGAAAACCTTGATGAAAAATGCAAAATGCTCTTAAGTTCCTCGAAGAACTTACTGGGAAACATTGAAGACATCTTGGACTTTACCGTTATTGAAAAGGGCGATCAAGAGTTGCAAGAAGTTCCTTTTGACTTGAATTCCACGCTGACCAAAATCTTAAAGTCACAAGAGAAAAAAGCGCTTGCCAAAGGTTTGGAATTCAACATATCGATTTCGGATAATTTACCGTCCAGAATTGTGGGCGACAAGGCTAAACTGGTCCAAATTCTTAACCATCTTTTGGATAATGCCATCAAATTCACCAATCAGGGAAAGGTAGAAGTAGAAGTTTTATGTACTCGAAATGGCGAAAACAAAGCCTCAATACGCTTTAATATAAAGGACACTGGCATTGGCATCTCCAAAGAGAAGATGAGCACTATTTTTGAATCGTTCACCAAAAAATCCTTTATGGACAAACGCGAGTACAGCGGATTAGGATTGGGACTTTACATTGCAAAAACCTATGTAGACCTTCAAAGCGGTATTATTGATTTACGACAAAATACTGATTTGGGCACGACCTGTGAGCTAACGCTAAGTTTTGAAATTGATGAGGACCAGGTAACAGTTGATGAGGAATCAAAAGTAGAAACCCCATTTAATAGGGAAATCGGCAATATACTCTATGTAGAAGACAACAAAATGAACCAGACCGTGGTTAAATTGCTTTTCAAGAAAAATTGGGCCAATGCCAACCTTACCATTGCCAACCACGGTAAAGAGGCTCTGGAAAAAATGAAAGAGCAAAGTTTCGACATTATTTTGATGGATTTACAAATGCCCGAGATGGATGGTTTTGAAACTACTTCGATCATTAGAAATGGCCAAGCGAACTGCAACCCCCAAGTACCAATTATAGTACTAACTGCCGACAACACCAGTAGCACACGAAAGAAGATATTTGAGCTGGGAGCAAACGATTTGGTGACCAAACCCGTCAATGGCCCGTTACTATTCTCAAAAATGAACAAAAACGCATTGGTAAAAGCCATTAGTAAGGTAGCCTAAAAGTTCAATAAAAAAGCACGCTGTTTAGCGTGCTTTTTTTTGGTGACCCAGGGAGGATTCGAACCCCCAACCCTCAGAGCCGAAATCTGATATTCTATCCAGTTGAACTACTGGGCCATTTTTAAATATTTATGAACTCAATTTTGCTTTTACCATGGCCGAAATGGTCTTACCATCTGCCTGTCCCGCCAATTCTTTGGACACAATTCCCATTACCTTGCCCATATCCTGCATGCCGGAAGCACCAACAGCATCAATGGTCTGTACTACTACTTTTTCAATTTCTTCTTCGGTAAGCTGCTCTGGCAAGAATTTTTCTATTACAGCAACTTGCGCCAATTCCGGTTCGGCCAAATCTTCACGACCTTGCTCTTGGTAAATTGCAGCACTGTCCTTTCGCTGTTTTACCAATTTTTGAACCAGTTTAATCTCATCTTCTTCAGATAATTCAGCTCCACCGCCTTTATCGGTCTTAGCCAATAAAATGGCCGATTTAACTGCTCGCAAAGATTCCAAGGCAACGGTATCCTTAGCCTTCATTGCGGCCTTCATTTCTGTCATCACCTTGTCTTGTAAATTCATCTGTTCTGATTTTAGTTCGCGAAGATAAAAAATAAACCCGAAAGTTTCTGTACTTCCGGGTTTATGCTTTCCATTAAAATGGATGTTAATTTAAACACTACTAATCAACATTATCGTGTAAAAAAGAGTTATTGGAACGTAATTGCAAATCATCGTTGCTATCCTCGCCCAAAGAGGTTCTGGATACCTTTTGTTCACGCGGAACGTCGTTCAAGTCAACCCCTTGTCTTTTGTATGCAGGTTGCTTTTCAATTTCATCAATACTGTTCCTATTGTTCTGGAACTTGTAATTGAAATTTTTCAGCTTTCTCCTACGCTCATCGGCACGATCTTTAAGAATATCGCTTATAGAGCTGTTCATTGGATCTAAACTGGCCATAGTTTCCTCATTTTGGGCTTTGGCCTCCTTCTTTTCCTCTACTTGAACTGTCTTCTTCTCAAAAACAAGCTCGTTTTCTACCATTTTTGGCTCGTGGGTCTCTGCCTTGGATTTGGCTCCGGTCAACTTCTCCTCCAATTCCATGTATTCTTGAAGGTCGTATCTGGTCTCACCTTCCTTTTTGTATTCCAAAACAGGTTTTACCTCTACATAATCGTTCACTTCCACATCACCCAAACCGTCATCATCCAGATTGAAAGTTACGGTATGTTCCTTTTCCTCCTCTTCTTCAGCTTCATCATTGTTCAAAGGCATATCAAAACTCAACGTGAACTGGTCTTCGTTGCTTTTGGATGATACTACCTCTGCATCAATAACATCAAAGTTGTTGATAACATTTTTGGCCTCGATAATAACGAAATCATCATCCACTTTATCGGCGATAACCTCCTCATAGAATACATTGAAGTTTCTAATATAATTGGTGGTTGGAATAAGGGGATCCTTTGGTTCCGCTTTTGGAGCAATCGTTTGCTTTACCTCCTTTACCGGCTCATCCTCCATTTCCAAGGTGTGCTTCACCACTTTAGGCTCTGGTTCAGGAATCGAATCGGGCTCAGGTATCCTTTCAACTTTGACTTCTTGTACCGAAGTAGATTCTGGAGTCAGGTCCTGCTCCGCAGTTTGTTCGTCCTCCAAAGTGTAAAACACCTTTTTGGATTCGGTATTTACGATATTATCTTGTTGGTCTACATTAAAACCAGTAGCGATAACGGTTACGGCTATGGCCTCTCCAAGACTTTCATCCTCACCTACACCCATAATGATGTTGGCTCCGTGACCTGCTTCTATTTGGATGTGATCATTGATTTCCCCGATTTCATCAATGGTGATTTCTTGGGAACCGGATACGATAAGCAACAATACGTTTTTAGCGCCGTTGATTTTGTTATCGTTCAGCAATGGGGAGTCCAACGCCTT
This sequence comes from Muricauda brasiliensis, assembly GCF_003057865.1. Taxonomy (NCBI): domain Bacteria; kingdom Pseudomonadati; phylum Bacteroidota; class Flavobacteriia; order Flavobacteriales; family Flavobacteriaceae; genus Allomuricauda; species Muricauda brasiliensis. The sequence continues at coordinate 32,350 of NZ_QBTW01000004.1, forward strand.
CATAATGGCCTCGGTAGCCCTAGATGACCCAGAAGCGGCCGATGAGCCCATAATCGCGGTACCACTATTGGAAAGTACCGTCTTGGCATCCCTAAGGTCAATGTTTTGTGTGTAATGATGCGTAATTACCTCTGCAATACCCCTTGCCGCAGTGGCCAATACTTCATCCGCTTTTGAGAAACCGGCCTTAAACCCAAGATTACCGTATACTTCTCTAAGCTTATTGTTATTGATAACAATCAAGGAGTCTACGTTGGCACGCAATTTCTCGATTCCTATCTGTGCTTGTTTGTTACGCATGGCACCTTCGAACTGGAACGGCATGGTAACGATACCAACCGTAAGAACATCCATTTCCTTAGCGATTTTTGCAATAACCGGGGCTGCCCCCGTACCCGTTCCACCACCCATTCCAGCAGTGATAAAGGCCATTTTTGTATTGTTGTCCAACATGGCTTTTAAATCCTCCATGCTTTCCAAAGCAGCCTGCTCACCAACATCGGGATTAGCTCCTGCACCAAGTCCTTCGGTAAGGGAGACCCCTAACTGGATTTTATTGGGCACTGCACTATTTTGCAAGGCTTGTGCATCAGTATTACAGATTACAAAATCCACACCGTTGATACCGGCCTGGAACATGTGGTTAATGGCATTGCTACCACCGCCACCTACTCCGATAACTTTAATTACGTTGCTCTTGTTCTTGGGCAAATCAAAAGCTATGTTGTCAAATTCAGTGTTCTTACTCATGACAGTTGTGTTTCTCTTATGGGGTTATTATTCTGCGTTGTCCAAAAAGTCCTTCAACTTTTCTGACCATTTATCAAAAATGGATTTTCTATCCGTATGGGTAGCTGCTGCCGAAGCTGATGCCGTAGCCTTAGCTCCCATATCGTTTTCTTGTGCTACCAAAACCTCTTCTTCGGTCATCTCTTCTTCATGATGCTCGATACGGTTTTTCTTCTTGGCCTCCAAAGAATTCATTAGCAATCCCACGGCTGTTGCATACAATGGGCTGGCCACCTCTTCATCCGAATCACCAGCAAGATGCTCGTTCGGATAACCGATACGTGTGTCCATACCTGTAATGTATTCCACCAATTGTTTTAAATGCTTTAATTGGCTACCTCCTCCGGTAAGCACAATTCCTGCAATCAATTTTTTCTTTTGTTCCTCGTGTCCGTAGTTTTTAATCTCAACATACACCTGTTCCACAATCTCCACCACACGTGCGTGGATGATTTTGGAAAGATTCTTTAGTGTGATTTCTTTTGGCTCACGACCTCTCAGTCCGGGAATGGAAACGATTTCATTGTCCTTGTTCTCCCCTGGCCAAGCGGAACCAAACTTTATTTTCAATAGTTCGGCCTGTTTTTCAATAATGGAGCAACCTTCCTTGATATCTTCTGTGATAACGTTACCGCCGAAAGGGATTACAGAAGTATGACGGATAATACCATCCTTAAAAATAGCTAGGTCCGTAGTTCCACCTCCTATATCGATTAAAGCAACACCGGCTTCTTTTTCTTCCTGACTCAAAACAGCATCAGCAGACGCCAAAGGTTCCAAAGTAATATTGCCCAAATCCAATCCAGCACTTTTGATACATCTTCCAATATTCTTTATTGAAGATACCTGGCCTACAACTACATGAAAATTGGCTTCCAAACGGCCTCCGTACATGCCCACGGGCTCCTTAATTTCGGACTGGCCATCAACCTTATACTCTTGGGGCAATACATGAATAATTTCCTCACCTGGAAGCATAACCAATTTGTACACTTGGTTGCACAATTTGTCCAAATCCTCGTTATCGATTACTTCTTCTGAATTGGGTCGGGTAATGTAATCGCTGTGGTGCAAGCTGCGTATGTGCTGGCCTGCAATACCTACGACCACGGAACCAATTTTAAGGCCAGAATTTAATTCGGCCTGTTCCACCGCCTGTTGAATAGACGAAATGGTCTGTGTGATATTGTTGACCACACCACGGTGAACACCCAAACTTTTTGATCGTCCGGTGCCCAAAATTTCAATTTTTCCATACTCATTTTCCCTACCAATGATTGCTACGATCTTGGTGGTTCCAATATCCAATCCAACTGAATAATTACCTTGTTCCATAATTTAAATTTTGGTGCAAACCACTTGATTGTTGAATTCCAAACTAACTGTTGCATAATCCTCCAAGGAATTGTCCTTGGCCGCCTTTGCGTAAAAGGCCATAAAATTGCTGAACTTCTTGTTCAGGTTATCCACTCCGCCCAAGTTCACCACAAAATTTTCCATGCGGAACTTGAGCTGATATTTTTCTTCTTCCAGTATGTGTATCCCGATAATGTTCTTTCTCAAGAAATCATCCTTGTTGATATAATCTAAAATCACGTAGGCATCTTCCAGCGTTTTCCCTGTTATCTTACCTGTGATAATGGGCACCCTAGCGGAATGATGCTTTGATAATGGCATGCGATTGCCCTCATCATCCAAATAAAATTTGGAGACACCTTCTACTCTTCCAATTGGCTTTCGCTGAACAATCTTGGATACAAGTTCCCCGTTTACAGTAAGATAGACCTGGGCATTTTTTACCATATCGTTAGATAGTATTACCTCCTCTATGGTATTCAAAACTAACTGTTCTTTAGGCCTGTTCTCGAGGGGTCCGTATTTTTGTATTAACAATTTATTAACCGCATCCTCAGTTAAATACAAACTGTTTTCACCAACGAATTTTACAGTGACATTTTCCACCATTCTTCGTTCATTTCGTTGATCGGCAAAACCGTAAAGCGCAATTACGGCAACCGACAAAAGTGTCAATTTTATGTAATCCCAATTAACGCGCATAGCTTAATTCTTTTTTGATTTTTGGCACCTCAAGTCCAATATCACCTGCTCCTAGAGCCACTAAAACCCCTGTTTTGCAGTTCTTTACTTCTCCCAACAACTCTGATTTAGTTATCAGCTTTTTACTGGGATTTTCAATCTTATCCAAAAGCCATTGCGATGTAACGCCCTCGATTGGCTCTTCCCTTGCTGGATAAATATCCAGTAGAATGATTTCATCAAAATCCGAAAGACTTGCCGCAAAATCATCGGCAAAATCCTGTGTCCTCGAAAAAAGGTGTGGTTGAAAAATCACCGTTACCTTTTCTCCAGCGTGCATTTCCCGAATGGCTTGGTGCACCGCACTGATTTCTGTGGGGTGATGTGCATAATCATCGATAAACACAAAATCCTTTTCTTTTATCTGGTAAGAGAACCTACGTTGAACGCCTTTAAAAGTGGCCAAAGCTTCGGCAAGGCGGTGTGGTGAGCAACCGGTTTGCACCGCCATCGCAAAAGCAGCTAATCCATTGAGCAAATTGTGTCTTCCCGGTTTGTTGAACTTTACGTTCTCAATAACCTCGGAAGGCGTTATGAGATCAAATATGTAGGCTCCATGTTCAATTTCTATATTTTCTATTCGGTAATCGGCCCCATCTTCTATACCAAAAGTGATTCCCTCCAAAGGAAGTCCATTGCGCACGAACAATTTTCCGTCAGGTTTAATTCTATCCACGAACTCCCTAAAGGAAAGTTCAAGTTCCTCTTTGGTACCGTAAATGTCCAAATGGTCTGCATCCATTGACGTGACACAGGCAATAGTGGGCGTCAACCGTAAAAATGAACGGTCGAACTCATCCGCTTCAACCACGGAATATTCTGTGCCGTCCAGTACAAAATTGCTATCGAAGTCTTCGGAAATACCCCCCAAAAAAGCTGTCATCGGCAACTCGCATTCCTTGAGAAGATGTGCCAAAATACTGGAAGTCGTGGTCTTGCCATGGGTACCGGCCACTGCTAAACAAAACGAATCTTTAGTGATAATACCCAACACCTCGGAACGCTTTTTAAGGTTGAATCCACCAGTTTTGTAATATTGATATTCGGTATGTTTGGATGGTACTGCAGGCGTATACACCACCAAGGTATCCGGATGCTTATAAGTATCCGAAACCAAATCGATGTTATCCTCAAAATGAACGGATATCCCATTCTCAACCAATCCATCGGTGATAGGCGTCGGTGTACGGTCATAGCCGGCCACTTCTTTCCCAACAAATTTGAAATAGCGTGCCAAGGCGGACATCCCGATACCACCAATACCGATAAAATAAACGCTATGTATATCCTTCAAATTCACTTCAACAACTTTTCTATTTCGTCCACAATATGTTCCGTAGCCTTTGGCATGGCCATTTTTTTGATGTTCCTTCCCAATTCTTCCTGATGCTCTTTTGAGTTCATCAAATGAGAAAAACTATTTTCAAATTCAGCATCCAAATCATTTTCTCTTAGCATTATGGCGGCATCCTTAGCTACCAAAGCTTTTGCGTTTTGCGTTTGATGGTCCTCGGCCACATTGGGCGATGGGATAAAAACCACAGGTTTGCCCACTAAACAAAGTTCGGAGACCGACCCTGCTCCCGCTCTTGATATGATGACATCCGCAGCGGCGTAGGCCAAATCCATTCGATTTACAAAAGCCAATACTTTGACATTATCCGATTCATACTTTTTGTATTCTTCGTGATACAGCTTACCACATTGCCAAAGCACTTGCAATCCTTTTTCGGTAAAAAAACCAAGCTCCTTTTCAATCAATTGGTTGATTCGTCTTGCCCCAAGGCTCCCGCCCAAAATCAGGACAGTCTTTTTATCACCATCAAGTCCAAAAAATGCAGTCGCCTCTTTCTTGCTTTCCTTTATTTCGACCAAATCGGTTCTGATAGGGTTTCCTGTCTTTATAATCTTTTCTTTTGGAAAAAAGCGTTCCATTCCATCGTAAGCCACACAGATTTTTTCTGCTTTTCCCGCCAATAGTTTGTTCGTGATGCCCGCAAAGGAATTTTGTTCTTGCAGCACACAGGGAACGCCGGAGTTTTCGGCCATTCGCAATAATGGTCCACTCGCAAAACCTCCCGTGCCAATGGCCACGTGGGGTTTGAATTGCTTCACTATTTTGCGTGCTTCTAACAAACTACTTATCAGTTTTAATGGAAACATGAGATTTTTCAATGTCAGTTTCCGTTGTATTCCACTTATCCACAAACCCTTTATTTCATATCCTGCCTGTGGCACTTTTTCCATTTCCATTTTATCCTTGGCGCCTATGAACAAAAATTCAGCATCGGGATACCTTCGCTTCAATTCATTCGCTATGGCCACGGCGGGATAAATATGTCCTCCCGTTCCTCCTCCAGAAAGTATAAACCTATATCTGTCCACTTAAAACTTCTAAAGGATTCGTTTCATCTATTCCATGGGATTGCTCCTCTAGATTTTCTTTTTTATTGCTGGCGCTCAACACGATTCCAATCGCCATACAGGTCATCCAAATGGAAGTTCCTCCCATACTGATCAATGGCAACGGTTGACCCGTAACGGGAAACAACTGCACCACTACGGCCATATTGATGAAGGCTTGGAACACAATCGGCAGTCCGACCCCTATCACCAATAATTTTGAAAAAACCGTTTTGGACGAATGCGCCACAACAACGATTCTAAACAATAACAACAGGTAGAAAAAGAGCAATGCTCCTCCACCCAACAATCCATATTCTTCTATGATGATAGCGAAAATGAAATCCGAGGTACTCTGGGACAACATGTTCTTCATCACACTTTTTCCTGCTCCTTTGCCCACAACACCACCTTCGGCCACGGCAATCTGAGCCAAGGTCAACTGGTGCAAATCATCTCTATCCGCTTGTTCGGGATGGATAAAGGTCTCTATCCTTGATTTCCAAGTTCCTGCACGTTGCGGCAATACTTCTGGTGCTTTGAACAGTACAAACAGGAACATTCCTGCAAATATGATTCCCGTAGCCACCATGGCGAACAAATATTTTAAGGGATATCCCCCCAAAAAACACAATACCAACACCATAAAACAAATAATTGCCGCTGTTGAAAAGTTCTCCGGCAAAATCAACAAAACCACTAGGGCAACCGGCAACCAAAGCGGAAGGATACTCTCTTTGAACGTTATCTTCACGTCCTTGATCTTGGTTAGATATCTGGCTATCCAAATCATTAAAACCACTGCGGCTAATGTTGATGTCTGAAAGTTGACCCCCACCAAAGGAATTTTTATCCAACGGTTTGCCGTCACACCGCCAATTCGAGTTTCCACGGTCAAGGTGTATATCAAAAGCAATATAACTATGGGCATGGCTATGATGGAAAGCCCCTTAAAATAATGTGTAGGTATCCTGTGTACGGCATAAATAATACCGAAGCCCAAAAACAAGAGCACAGCATGCTTTACCAAATGACCCAATGTGGTCCCGTCACCATTGACGTAAACCAAATTGGTACTGGCACTGTACACTGGCAAAAATGAGAAAAGTGCCAATAGGGCCACTACGCCCCAAATGGCTTTATCACCTTTCAGATTTTTGAAAATTGCAAACACGTTTTACAAATTTTTGACTGCGTTTTTAAATTGATCTCCCCTGTCTTCATAATTTTTGAACAGGTCGAAACTGGCACACGCTGGGGACAACAGAACAGCATCTCCGCGTTCGGCAACCTTATAGGCCACCTTAACAGCTTCTTCCATAGAATAGGTTTCAACCATAAGGTCGATTACATTCCCAAAGGCATCCAACAACTTGGCGTTATCCACACCCAAACAAACAATCGCCTTTACCTTTTCTCTCACCAAAGGCATTAACTCGGAATAATCATTTCCTTTGTCCACACCACCTACAATCCACACTATAGGCCTTTTGATGCCGTCCAAAGCATAATACGTAGCATTTACATTAGTCGCCTTAGAGTCATTGATGTACTCCACATGGTTAATCTTCAACACCTTCTCCAATCTATGGGGAACGCCCTGAAAAGATTGGATGCTATTGCGAATCGTCTCTTTTCTGACCTTAACCAGCATGGCCGCCATACTTGCCGCCATTGTATTCTTTACGTTGTGCTGACCTTCCAAGGCCAAAATATCTTCACTCATTTCCAAGGTTTTATTTTCTAATTTTATTTTAATCGTTTTATTCTCCAACCAAGCACCCTCGTTAAGCTTTTGCTTCACCGAAAAAGGTAATAATTTGGATTGAACAGGGTGTTCTTTTAACCAATCCCGAATCACTTCGTCATCTGCATCGTAAATCAAGTAATCATCTTCATTCTGATTCATCGCAATTCTAAATTTGGATGCGATGTAGTTTTCGAACTTGTACTCATATCTGTCCAAGTGATCGGGCGTAATGTTGGTAATGATGGCGATATGGGGTTTAAAATCCACAATACCATCCAACTGAAAACTGCTTATTTCCAGCACGTAGTGATCAAAGTCTTGTTCGGCCACCATTTTAGCATAGCTATCACCAATGTTTCCTGCCATGCCCACATTCAACCCGCCATCCACCAATAAATGATTGGTTAACATGGTAGTGGTGGTTTTTCCGTTGCTTCCTGTGATTCCAATCAAAGTCGCATCGGTATATTTTGAGGCAAACTCAATCTCCGAAATCACGGGCACTCCTTTTTCAATCAACGTCTTTACCAATGACACTTTATCCGGAATACCGGGACTCTTCATTACCACGTCGGCGTTCAAAATTTTGGCTTCGGTATGCTCACCGGACTCCCATTCAATCTCAAAATGTTCAAGAACTTCTTTGTATTTCTCTTGGATTTCGCCTTTGTCAGAAACAAAGACTTCAAATCCTTTTTGTTTTCCCAAAATGGCGGTTCCTACGCCACTTTCTCCACCACCAAGTATCACTAAGCGACCCATTGTTATCTAATTTTTAGCGTAACAATACTGATGATGGCCAGCATGATTCCAATAATCCAAAAACGGGTCACTATTTTGCTCTCGTGATATAATTTCTTCTGATAATGATGGTGTAATGGTGCCATCAAAAAAATTCGTCTTCCTTCCCCATACTTCTTCTTGGTCCGTTTGAAATAGCCCACCTGAAGCATTACGGATAATGATTCAGCAAAGAAGATTCCGCACAAAATTGGTATCAATAATTCCTTTCTAACTATGATGGCGATTACTGCGATTACCCCTCCAATGGTCAAACTACCCGTATCGCCCATAAAAACTTGGGCCGGAAAGGTGTTGTACCATAAAAATCCAACCAACGCTCCCGCAAAAGCAGCAATAAACACCACCAATTCGCCCACACGGGGCAAGTAGAAAATATCGAGATAATCAGAAAATTGAATATTCCCCGATACCCATGCGAATATCCCCAGTGTCATTACAATAATAGCTGAAGAACCCGCTGCCAGGCCATCGATGCCATCGGTTAAATTGGCCCCGTTGGAAACTGCGGTCACAATTAAAATCACAACAGGGATAAAAATGAGCCATGCATAATCTTCGGCACCCTCGCCCATCCATGATATAAAATCGGCATAATCCAATTCGTTGTTCTTAAAAAAGGGCACATTGGTACGAACGGACTTGGTCTCTTCGCCAAATACCTTTTCCACCTTAAAGGTCTCGGTTATGGTGGTGGTGTCTTTCTCTTTTATGGTAACTGCAGGATGAAAGTAAAGCGTCAGCCCCACAATCAATCCCAATCCCACTTGGCCCATCACCTTAAACTTTCCTTTGAGGCCTTGCTTATCTTTTTTGAATGTTTTGATATAGTCATCGATAAACCCAATGATACCCATCCAAACAGTGGTCACTATCAACAGGATGACATAAATATTTTTGATGTCCGCAAAAAGAATAACGGGCAGCAAGGTTGACATGATGATAATCAATCCGCCCATGGTTGGAGTTCCAGCTTTTTGCTTTTGTCCTTCGAGACCGAGGTCACGGATGCTTTCCCCTATCTGCTTTTTCTGCAAGAATAATATGATGCGTTTTCCGTAGACCATGGCAATCAATAGGGACAACAATACGGACAGTGCCGCCCGGAAAGTAAGGAACTGAAAAAGTCCCGCTCCTGGCAGTTGGTATTGTTTCTCTAAAAACTCGAACAAGTAGTATAGCATGGACTACATTATTTTTTTAGGCTCTCCAGAGCTTCTTTCACTTCTTTAAAATCATCAAAATCGACCCGGACACCATTGGTTTCCTGATAGGTCTCGTGGCCTTTTCCCGCCACTAGGATAATGTCGTTGGCCACTGCAAGCTTGCAAGCTGTTTTTATGGCCTGTTTTCTATTTTCAATGGACAATACCTTTCGAACATTTTGGGCCTCAACGCCAGCTTCCATCTCCTCGATTATCGTGGTAGGTGACTCCGTTCTCGGATTGTCCGATGTAAAAATGGCCTGATTGCTCATTTCTGATGCGATATGACCCATAACCGGACGCTTAGACTTGTCTCTGTCACCACCACACCCCACTACGGTGATGACGTTTTCATTTCCAGTCCTCAATGCATTGATCGTGACCAATACATTTTTAAGTGCATCCGGCGTATGGGCATAATCAACAATAGCCGTTATTTTATCTTTTGATATGTAATATTGAAACCTGCCATCCACATTCTCCAACTCGCTCATCAATCTCAAAATCTCCATTTTCTCGAGACCAAGGATATCGGCCGTGGCGTATATGGCAAGCAAATTATACGCATTAAAGTCCCCGATAAGCTTGGACCACAACTCATTGTCATCAACTTTTAGAAGCTGACCATTGAACTGTTTTTCCAAAATCTGGGCCCTGTAATCGGCAAAAGTTTTTAATGCGTAAGTGTATTTCTTGGCCTTGGTGTTCTGCAACATTACCAACCCGTTCTTGTCATCGATATTGACCAATGCAAAAGCAGTTTTGGGCAACCCATCGAACAATTTTTTCTTGGTATCGCGGTACTCGGCAAAGGTTTTATGATAATCCAAATGATCGTGCGACAAATTGGTAAAGATGGCTCCTTCAAAATGGAGTCCTTCTGCTCTTTTTTGATGGATTCCATGCGAGCTTACCTCCATAAAACAGAACTCGACCCCGACCTCATTCATCATGGACAGATAATTGTTTATGGTCAGTACATCTGGAGTGGTGTGAGTAGTTTTGAACTCCTTGTCATCCACCAAAACCTTAATAGTAGAAATCAATCCTACTTTAAAACCTGCTTTTTTGAACAGATGATATAATAATGTGGTAACGGTAGTCTTTCCATTGGTACCGGTCACGCCGATTAGTTTTAGGTTTTTGGAGGGATTATCGTAAAAGTTGGAAGCTATCACAGCAAGTGCACTATTACAATTGTCCACTTGCAAATAAGTGACACCGTTTACCATGAGCTCGGGAAGCTCTTCGCACACAATGGCCCTTGCCCCTAAATCGACGGCTTTCTGAATATATTCATGACCATCGGTAAGAGTACCGCGAATGGCAACGAACACATCATCCATCTCCACTTTTCTGGAATCGAAATGAACGTTGTTCACCATCACGTTGGTATCTCCGCTTACTGCGGAAAGACTTACTCCATATAATATGTCCTTCAATAACTTCATGAAAGCTCCAATACTATTTTTTTGACCTGTTTGATATTGGTCCCTTGGTTTACCGACTGATTTTTTACTTTTCCGTTGCCGTGCACCTCCACTTCAATACCCAAATTCTCTAAAAGAGAAATGGCATCCATTCCACTCATCCCCTTCACATTCGGCACGGTACTGTACTTTTTTTGGACTTGGACATAGTACTGCTGATAGTCCTTGTCCAATTCCACATCTTCTTTGATTCTATTATCCACCTCATCAACCATGGGCGAAATGGCATGGATTTTTTGGGCCATGGATTTAAATACCGGACCGGAAACATCCGCCCCGTAATACCCCTCTTGTTTATCTGGTTCATGGATGACTACGATGCATGAATATTTTGGGTTATCTGCCGGGAAATAGCCGGCAAATGAAGAGATGTAGGCCAATTTATCAGGGTTTTTCTCCACGTAGTTTTTTTGCGTAGTCCCCGTTTTGCCCGCCATGGAAAAGTTTTTGGAATACATCCTGTGCCCCGTTCCATAATCCTTCTCCACAACATCCTTCAGTAGTTGTTGGACCTTCTTTACCGTTTCTTTAGAACAGATGGAAGAATTCAACACTTCCTTGTCAAATCGCTGCACCACTTTATTGCCTTCGCGCACCTCTTGGATCATACGAGGTTTTACGTATTCCCCATTATTTGCGATAGCGTTATAGAAGGCCAACGTTTGAATAGGGGTCAACGATACTTCATAACCGTGCGACATCCAACCCAAGGATATGCCCGACCATCCTTTATCACCCGGATATCGGATTACGGGGTCACCTTCACCAATAATCGGCAACCCCAGTTTTTTATGGAGCCCCATGTTCATCAGGCGGTTCACATATTTCTCGGGCTGTTCCTTATAATTTTCATTGATGATTTTTGCAAAAGCTACGTTGGATGAAACTGCAAACGCTTTGGATAAGGTAATTTCTCCGTGCCCTCCCCATTTAGTATCCTTGACAACCCCATCATAAATACGGTACCTCCCTTTTTCAGTATCGATTACCGTACTGGTATCGACCACTTTATCTTCCAAAGCAGCCACTAGCGACATCAATTTAAAGGTAGAACCCGGTTCATGGGATTCGCCAACAGCATAGTTCAATTTTTCATAATATTTTCCTTCGGAAGTTCTTCCCAAATTGGAAATTGCTTTGATTTCCCCGGTTTCCGTTTCCATGACGACCACACAACCATGGTCTGCCTTATATTTTTCCAGTTGTTTCAACAACTCGTGATGGGCGATATCCTGAATATTAATATCTATTGTGGATACCACATCCAAACCATCCTGTGGTTCCACAATATTATCCAGACCAACGGGCTTCCATTGCCCTTTGGCTATTTTCTGCTTCAAACGTTTGCCTTCCTTGCCGCGCAGGTATGTTTCGCCAAATGCGCCATCAAGACCAACACGGGTGTAGTACCCATTTTCGTCCACACGTTCGTAACCTATGCTCCTTGCTGCCATCTTGCCCAAAGGATATTCGCGAACTACGCGATGCGTTTCAATAAATCCACCTTTGTACGGTCCAAGATTGAACAGAGGGAATTGTTTGATGCGCACATAATCCAAGTAACCCACATTTCTAGCTATAAGTTTGTAGCGATTGCCATTTGCCCGAGCCTTTCGGAACAATTGCCTGTAATAAGATGAAGGTCTCTCGAACATTATCCCCAAGGAATCTGACAACGCAGCAACATGGCTCTCAAAATTTTCTTGTGAAACGGTCTTTGCATCAAACCGGATATCATACTTTGAAACTGACGCCGCCAACAAGCTACCATCTTCAGAATACAGATTTCCGCGATTAGGCTCTATGGTGAACATCTTTTCGGTCTTGCTAAGCGCAAGCTCCTTGTACTTTTCGCCCTGCACCATTTGAATATCCACCAACTTCACCACTACGGCTATGGCCAAAACAAGAAGCCCCCCGGCTACGAGGTACAATCTGTTCATGATATTTTTTTCGGTTATGGCCACTATTCCGCTGATTTAACTTTAATTTTTCTTGGAGGGTTTTGTGATGGCATCAAGCCTTTCTCCGCAACCACCTCTCGCAAGGTTGATTCTAATTTGAGTTGTTGTACACTGGAACGGGCTTCAAAAAACTCGCTCTTTAGCTTACGAACCTCCTCGTTGAGCTCGGCAATCTCCAACACTTTTTTATCTGCATTGTGACTACTGGAAATCATCAGTGCCGCCAAAAAGGAGGCAAACAGCAAAAACATCCAGTTCTTGGGCGCATCTCCGCTTACCAAAAACTTTCCTTTTAATATGTCCAGTAATCCTTTTCTCATTTTACATTTTATATGCGCTCCGCTATACGAAGCTTTGCACTTCTCGCCCTATTATTGTTCTTTATTTCTTCTGCTGATGGAACAATCAGTCCTCCGACCTTTTTCAAAGGGACATTTATGTTCCCATAAAAATCCTTCTCCGGTTCGCCCTCAAATCTACCTGCACGGATAAAGCGTTTTGCCAATCTATCCTCTAGTGAGTGATAACTGATTACACTCAACCTCCCGCCTTCTACCAAAATCTCAGGAACTTGTTCAAAAAATTCTTTGAGTACTTCAATTTCCTGATTGACCTCAATCCTAATGGCTTGATAAATCTGCGCCAAAATTTTATTCTCCTTCATTTTGGGCAAAAACCTTTTCAATACATTTTTAAGATCGTCTGTTGTTTTGATGGGCTCTTCCAATCTTGCCTCAACCAAGGTCTTGGCCATGGCGTTCGCATTACGCAACTCGCCATATTGAAAAAGAACCGATGCTAAATTTTCTTGGGAATAGGTGTTTACCACCCGATAAGCTGATAATTCGCTTTTTTTATCCATCCGCATATCCAAATCTGCGTTGAACCGAATGGAAAAACCTCGGTTCGCTTCATCGAACTGATGGGAGGAAACCCCAAAATCCGCCAAGATTCCATCAACCTTCCGAATGCCATAGAACTTTAAAAACTGTTTGAGGTAGCGAAAGTTCTGATTGATCAATTGAAACCTTTCATCATCTATTGCGTTTTGAAGCGCATCCTCATCTTGATCAAAAGCGAACAACTTGCCGCCACTACCCAATCTTTTCAAAATTTCTGTGGAGTGCCCGCCACCACCAAAGGTGACATCCACATACACCCCATCATCTTTTATATTCAATCCGTCCACCGATTCCTTCAGCAGTACCGGATTATGATACTCACTACTCATCGTCGTCAAAAATCTCCTCGGCCAGATCGGCATAATCCTTCTCCCCTTCCGCCAAGACTTTCTCGTACAGATCTTTGTTCCAAATCTCGATTTTATCAAAAACCGCGTTCAGAACCACTTCTTTCTCGATTCCGGCAAACTCCACCAAATTTTTAGGGATCTGCAATCTCCCGGAATCACCATCAATACTGACCTCCTTCATTCCCGCTACAAAATTTCTCACGAAAGCATCATACTTTCGGTTGATTTTGCTTTTCTTCATCACTTTCTGCATCAGCACATCGAACTCGGCCTTGGGATACAATTCCAAACATTGCTGGAAAACAGATCGCTTGATTACGAACCCATCCTTGATTACGGGCACCAACTGATTCTTCAAAGAAATGGGCAACAACACCCTTCCCTTGGAGTCCGCTTTGCAATCATGTTGTCCTATGATATGGGTCACTAGAAATCAATTGGTTACTTAATACAACTCAAATATATAGATTTTATTTCCACATTTCTCCACTTAACACCACTTTTGTTGATAAATTCCCCACTTTTGAACCATTTCACCCTTTTTGTATAACAAAAACGACAATCACATCATGAGCGCAATCGGAAATAGTTTTAATCAAATTGGAAAAACTTGTGGACGATAAGTCAAAACCTAAAATCTTTGTGATATGAAATTCCTATATTTGCCCCTCTTACTACCAACTGACTATAGATGGAAGAGCATTTAATCGAGGATGGCAAATACCGATATATAGAAAAGGGAGAAGGAACTCCCATGATCATATTGCACGGTTTGATGGGAGGTTTGAGCAACTTTCAGGGCGTATCCGAATATTTCCCCCCAAAGGGATATCAGGTGCTGATTCCCGAATTGCCGATTTACGATTTGCCTCTTTTGAAAACCACGGTAAAAAACTTCGCCAACTTTCTGGAAGGATTCATTGAGCACAAAGGCTTGAAAGATGTCATCTTGTTAGGAAACTCTCTCGGCGGACACATTGGCCTTTTGCACACCAAAATGTTTCCGGAAATGGTAAGAGCACTTGTAATCACTGGAAGTTCGGGCCTTTACGAAAGTGCCATGGGCGATGGATATCCAAGGCGAGGTGATTACGAATTCATCAAAAAAAAGGCAGAGGACGTATTTTACGACCCAAAAGTAGCCACCAAGGAAATAGTGGACGAAGTTTTTGCTACGGTGAACGATAGAATGAAATTGGTAAAGACGTTGGCCATAGCAAAAAGTGCCATTCGCCATAATATGGCCAAAGATCTGCCTCACATGAACACACCGACTTGCATCATTTGGGGAGAAAACGATACAGTTACCCCACCCAATGTAGCAAAGGAATTTCACGAACTTCTCCCCGACTCCGATTTATACTGGATAGAAAAGTGTGGCCATGCACCGATGATGGAACATCCGAACGATTTTAACCATATCCTCGAAGCTTGGTTGAAAAAACGTAACTTCTAAGCATGAAAATCACCTCGGCAGAATTTGTAATGAGCAACTCCAATGTTGCCAAGTGCCCCAATGAACCATTACCGGAGTATGCTTTTATCGGCAGGTCCAATGTTGGCAAGTCTTCCTTGATCAATATGTTGATGGAACGCAAATCGTTGGCAAAAACCTCTGGAAGACCTGGAAAAACGCAGCTTATTAACCATTTTAAAATCAATAATAATTGGTTTTTGGTGGATTTGCCCGGATATGGATATGCAAGAGTGTCCAAAAAGGACAAAAAAACATTTCAGAAATACATTACCGAGTATTTTCAAAAGCGAAAACAACTAGTATGCGGTTTTGTACTGGTGGACATACGTCATGAGCCTCAACCCGTGGACCTGGAGTTCATGGAATGGCTGGGCAGCAATCAGATTCCGTTTGCGATAATCTTCACGAAGGCGGACAAACTGAAGCCAGCCGTTATCGAAAAGCAAGCCAATGCCTACCTTCAAAAACTACTGGATGGTGCTTGGGAGGAGGCCCCTCCACATTTTACCACTTCATCAACCAACCGTATGGGGCGCGAAGAACTTTTGGAGTTTATTGACGGCATCAACCAAGATTTCTTCAAAAGCAATACTTAGGCATCAGCCCTTTACCACCATCGATCAATTTGGTAAGAAACCAGTGGTTTTTACGACAAAAGAACCAGCTAAAACTCAAGTTTTAATTTAATAAAGATTGATACAATGAAGTCTGTATTACACAAAGCAGCAACCCGTGGCCATGCGGACCATGGCTGGTTGAATTCGCACCATACATTTAGTTTTGCAGGGTATCACGACCCCGAACGAATGCATTTTGGGGTACTCCGCGTACTCAATGATGACCAAGTGGCGGCCGGAAGAGGTTTCGGGACGCATCCCCACGATAATATGGAAATCATCTCCATTCCTTTAGAAGGAGATTTGGAACACAAGGATAGCATGGGGAACACTACCACCATTAAGGAAGGGGATGTGCAGGTGATGAGTGCAGGCACTGGAGTTCAACATAGCGAATACAACAAGAACAGTGATCAAGAGGTGAAGTTTTTACAGATTTGGGTTTTCCCGAACAAACGGAATGTAGAACCCCGATACGATCAAACCTCTATTCGGGAAATCGAAAAGAAGAATGCCTTTTACCAAGTGCTTTCTCCAAGTTCCGAAGATGAAGGCGTATGGATCCATCAAGATGCTTGGTTTCATTTGGGCAAATTCGAAGAAGATAAAACGGATTCCTATCAAATCAAAAAAGAAGGAAATGGCGTGTATGCCTTCGTTTTGGAGGGTGAAGTCGAAATCAATGGACAAAAGCTCGAAAAACGAGATGGATTTGGGATTTGGGACACGAACTCGTTCGATTTTAAATCCAATACAGACAGCAGGGTCTTGCTCATGGAAATCCCTATGAGCTTGGACAACATAGAACGTTAAGCTTACAAATGGAAAAGCCCCATATCGGGGCTTTTTTTATTCTGATTTTTACTTAAAATTATATTCCAAGTGCTTTTTGGGTATTTTAGGTCCATAAATATGACACAAATGGCTCAAAAAACATCGAACCAATTCACTCCCGGAGGATTCATTAAGGTAATGTCCTTTTTACATCTCGGTATCGCAACGACCCCCGTTATATTGGCCATCCTATTTTATTTTAATGCAGAAGACCCAGAGCTCGACACTTCCGACACAAACGATATATTTTTGGCCATCGTTCCGGTGGTAGCCTTGGCAAGCATTTTCTTAGGAGATTTCATCTTCAAAAAAATATTGAGGTCCGTATCCCAAAAGAACGGGCTCAGGGAAAAGTTGACCAAATTTCAAACGGCATCGATTATAAAATATGCCTTGTTGGAGGGAGCCTCACTTTTTAGCATTGTTATTTTTTCGAATACCCAAAACCTCACTTACCTTATTATCGGTGTTGTACTGATTGGCTATTTATATCTACAAAGACCAACCAAGCCAAAAATTGAGAGTGCCCTCGACCTAAAAGGAGCCGAAAAGGCAAAGTTCGACCGTACACACGAACCAGTGGATTGAGCTATTTTTTCAATTCCAGTTTTTCTGCAAAATATTCGCAGAAATCCTTCATGGTAGCTGTCATTTTTTCGTCTTGTGTGGCCTTGTAAAAAGTATCGGCCATGGATACCAAGGTTTGATGAAAAAATACCTTCATCTCATCTACCGGCATATCCTTTGTCCATAAATCAATTTTTAAGGATTCTTGATTTTTGCTGTCCCACACGGATAGCATCATTGCTTTGGCATCTTCTTCCTTAATTCCGCCATCCTGTGCCGACCAGGTCAATTCCTCGGGCACTCGGTTCTCATCCAACCCAACCTTTAAGGTTATTTCCGAAGTGTGTTCTACTGCCATTTATCTTTTTGGTTTGTAATTTGACTGTTTTAAAATTTCATCTGCGGGCGTATCCAGCATTTGTCCAAGTCCTGTATTGGTCTTTTCCATAAAGGCCCTCACAATCTGCCATCCCATATACCTGCCCAAACGACCTGGCGACTCATTGTCCAATTCCAGTCCGAATTTTGTAAAAGGTGCAGGGTCCAAAAACTTTCGGTCCAATCCCGTATCGGTACTATATAATAATTCACGCTCCACAAAATATTTCCACATTTGCTCCTCATTGGCTCGCGCCCACTCTATTTCTTCTTCGGAATATCCTATTTTTTGTGCATCGGATGCAGAGGGAATCAATTTATCCTTTAAATAAAGTTCTTTGCCATAATAGACCATCCTCGACAATAGAGTTCTGTTACGCGGATAGGAAATAACCTTTTTGGCAAAGGCACTGGCGACATCCGATGTCATAAATTTTTTATCGAGGGAAGTAGCAATATACCTTTGCATGCCTTCATAAAAATGATGGTCTTCACCCAAATAATTATCAAGTCCAATCAACAATAAAGAGTCTACCAAAATTATACGGCTTTCGTAACGTACATCAGAGGTCAATGTTACAACGTGGGGTGTTTCGATTGCCGGGAAATAATATTTAACGTGCTTAAAGAGTGATTCCAAATCTGCTGATTCCTGTTGAAAATCCCCAAATTCCTTTGCCACTTCTTCGGAAAGCTCAATTTGAAGGGTGTCTGCTAATTTGGCCGACCAAACACTATCGGGAAACTGTTCCGGAAACAAATAGGGATACTTTGATTTCAATTTGGGAATGTCATCAACGGAAGCATTTGCAAATTCCCTATCGAACCTTGAAATTTTCAAATCCACCGGAATTTTGGCGACCTCCTCTTCGGTTTTATCCGTTTCACCACATGATGAAATCGATAAAATCATAACCAAAATAAAACATCTCAATACGGGAATAGTAAAGTATTTCAACAACCGCTTCATTTTTAAGAACACAGGGATTAAATTTACAGGGCACAAAGGTAATTTATAGAATCTAAATAGTAAGATATGCAAACAGAAAAGGTAATAGACCATATTGTTGATTGGTTAAAAACATATGCCGAAAACGCAAAATGCAAAGGTTTTGTCATTGGCGTGTCAGGCGGAATAGATTCTGCCGTAACCTCTACCTTATGTGCAAAAACTGGATTGGACCTTTTATGTCTGGAAATGCCCATTCACCAAGGCACAAACCAGGTTACACGTGCCGACCGACATATTGATTGGTTGATTGAAAACTACCCAAATGTATCCAGGCAACCGGTCGACCTTACACCCGTATTCGATTCATTGGTAGATGCCTTTCCAAAGGTGGACAAAGAAGAAGACCGATTTATGTCCTTGGCAAATACCCGGGCAAGACTTCGCATGACGACGCTTTACTATTTTGCTGCTTTGGAAGGCTATCTGGTTGCCGGTACAGGAAACAAAGTAGAAGACTTTGGAATCGGGTTCTACACAAAATATGGCGATGGAGGAGTTGACCTTAGTCCAATCGCTGATTTGGTCAAAACCGAGGTTTATGAGCTTGGACGCGTACTTGGAGTAAATCAAGACATTATGGAAGCAGCCCCAACAGATGGCTTATGGGGAGATAGTAGGACCGATGAGGACCAAATCGGAGCATCGTACCCAGAATTGGAATGGGCAATGGAAATGGATGAACAAGGCAAGACATCTGAAGATTTTTCTGATAGGGAAAAGGAAATTTTCATCATATATAAAAGGTATAATACCGCAAACAAGCATAAGATGGTTCCTATACCTATTTGCGAGATTCCAAATGAATTAAAGTAGCGATTCGTCCGAAAAATCCCAGTATAAGACGAAAAAAACCATAGAAAAACTATGGTTTTAAGAAAAAAGTTACAATTTTACATGATTAAATTGTTATCTTGCTCGCTATATACTTTAAGTATTAGCAGCTAACCATTCACTAAATAAACCGTTTCATAATGATTAAAGTATTGATTGCTGACAACCATCCTATTGTTAGGCTTGGTATAAGACAGGTACTTGAAACGAGCTCAGATATTGAAGTCATTGCAGATGTATCTACTACAGAAGAGCTTTTTAAAACACTAAAAGACGTAAATCCAGACGTTGTTATTTTAGAAATGGATATTCCGGAAATCAACGGAATCGCCACCCTAAGAAAAATGAAATTGGAGTTTCCGGACATTAAAACGCTAATGTACAGCGGGCAGTCCGAAGATGTTTACGCCCTTAGTACAATTCGCGCCGGAGCATTTGGATACTTGTCCAAAACTGCTGATTTGGAATACATTATTTCAGCAGTTAAAAAAGTAAGTGAAGGCAATATGTTCATCACCAATGAACTTGCCCAACGCCTTGCTTTTGACGAAGGAACACAAAAGCCACGCAGATTCTTTAGAAAACTTTCTTCCCGAGAGGTCGAAGTACTTAAATTATTGGCAAGCGGCAAAAGAAACAAAGAGGTTGCGGAGGGGCTGAACCTCAATGAAAAAACAGTAAGTACATACAAAGCCCGTCTGATGAAAAAATTGAACGTGGATAATTTAGTGGACTTACTCCAACAGGCAAAAGCCTTGGAACTATATTAGGAATACCCAACCAAACCAACTATTGTGGGAACCCCTTTCAAAATAACCTTGGAAGGGGTTTTATAATTTAGGATAGTACACGGTTCAATTTGGCGTTCAACAATTTGTTGAGCTGAAGATAGTTCATGATTTCCTCCAAAATTTCTGTATGGTCCCCTTGGCTATCCTGGGTCCTTTCCTTTAGTTTTTCGATTCGATTCTTTATCAAATTACAGCGCAACGTTAGAATGGTCTCTCCTACCAATTGCGCTACACCTACCTGTTTTTCCTTTGGGTAGATGTCACGTCGCTCCCAATCATGCAAAACATACTGTTCCTCCTCCATTAAAATGGATGATATTTGTGATACGGTTTCTTGATCCAAATCTGACAAAAAAGTACTGACCGAAAAATCGGAATCTTCGTTCAATCGCTCTATCAACTTATAATATATTGCCTTGAATTGTTCATTGGTGAGTTCAATTTCGTCCTCCTGAAGATCTAAGAACACTTTTTCATATACTTTTGCCTCAGAGACTTCGGGCTCGAGTACCAACTCTCCCTCTTCATTTTCTTTGAGCACCAAATCTTCGAATTCTTGTTTTTGGTTTCCATAAAGTAACAGCACCTCAATAATTTTTCGCTCTAACTCGTACTGCACATCTACCTTCTCGACTACAGCATCATTCTTTACGACTTCAAAGGCTTTTCGCTCCTGCTTTACCTTTTTTGAAACATCTGCTTGCTGTTTCTTATCAATCTGAGCCAACGTATTGTAAAGTACATCTTCGGAAATCTGCATAATCTTTGCACATTCCTGCACATAGATTTCTTGTCGGATACGGTCTGGAATCTTACTGATGCTGTTTACGATATCCCTAACCGTATCTGCACGTTTTATAGGGTCATTGGCAGCCTCTTTGGCCAATAAAGAAGTTTTGAACTGGATAAAATCCATGGCATACTCCTTCAAGTACTCCACCAAATCTTCATAAGTGTTATTCTTGGCAAAGCTGTCCGGGTCCTCCCCTTCTGGAAATGTACAGACCTTTACGTTCATGCCCTGCTCCAAAATAAGGTCGATGCCACGGAGAGATGCCCGTAATCCGGCGGCATCCCCATCAAACAAGACCGTAATATTTTTAGTGAGCCTGTTAATGAGTCTTATCTGCTCCGGCGTCAATGCCGTCCCACTAGATGACACCACGTTTTCCACTCCTCTTTGGCACATCTGGATGACATCTGTGTAACCCTCAACCAGAAAACAGTTATCTTCTTTGGCAATGGCTTGCTTGGCATAGTAAATACCGTACAGCACCTTACTCTTGTGATAGATGTCACTCTCGGGAGAATTCAGATATTTAGCGGCTTTTTTATCATTTGTCAAAATACGACCTCCAAACCCCAATACTCTACCGCTCATGGAATGGATAGGAAACATGACCCTGCCTTTGAACCTATCAAATTTTCTGCTTTCTCCGCCAGCCTGCTCCTTAACAATGGTAAGACCGGTTTTCTCCAGAAACTCCAGCTGGTAGCCTTTATCGAGTGCAGTTGTGGTAAAGGCGTCCCACTCATCCAGGCCATAACCCAAGCCAAACTTTTTGATGGTATCATCCGTAAAGCCGCGCTCTTTAAAATAACTTAGCCCAATGGCCTTGCCAGGTTCAGTATCCCAAAGCGTTTCGGCAAAGTACTTTTGTGCATACTCGGACACTAAATACATACTTTCCCGCTCATTGGCCTGTTCCTTCTGCTCATCCGTTTGCTCGGTCTCCTCTATTTCAATATTATATTTTTTAGCCAAATACTTTATGGCCTCTGGATAGGTAAAATGCTCGTGCTCCATTAAAAAAGCCACCACATTGCCCCCTTTGCCGCTACTGAAATCCTTCCAGATTTGCTTTACAGGGGAAACCATGAAACTGGGGGTGCGCTCATCCGTAAAGGGGCTCAGTCCCTTAAAATTGGAACCCGATTTTTTCAATTGTACAAAATCACCGATGACCTCCTCCAATCGGGCGGTTTCATATACTTGGTCTATGGTGGTTTTTGAAATCAAAGCGTTCCGTTAAAATAGCTGTTAAAGGTAAATAAAAACAAAGTTTTGATGAACCCCAAAAGGAATTCCATCTTTTAGATTTAGTATATTAGGACCGCCTTGCATAACTGGGGTATATTTAATGTAAAATCGATTTTATGATAAATAGCATATCTAAAAGACATTGGGGACTTGCAGCATTTCTTTTGGTATTTTCATTGATGGCACATGGCCAAATGGCAGAAAAAGCAGCTCCAATTATTGAAGATGGTGAAGCTCAAGTGGTGGAAGCCTTCTCCGACCCAAGTAAATGGATACGCCATGATCTTTGGGTAGAGACCACTTTTGATTCTGATGGTGATGGAAAACTGGACCGCATGCACGTAGACGTAACCCGACCCGAACAAACGGAATCAGAAGGTTTAAAACTTCCCGTGATTTATGAATCGAGCCCTTATTATGCAGGTACGGCCGGCTTGGACAAAGGTATTTTTTGGGATGTAAAACACGAACTTGGTGAACCGGGAAAACCTAGAAAGCACCCTGAGGTTACACGCTTGGGCGAGCGGCCCATCATATCCAACTCACAAATTATGACATGGGTTCCAAGAGGCTACATCGTGGTTCATTCCTCTTCTCCAGGCACTGGCCTCTCCGATGGAGCACCAACCGTTGGGGGCGACAACGAATCCTTAGCACCAAAAGCAGTTATCGATTGGCTCAACGGAAGGGCAAAAGGATTTACTGAAAGAGACGGAGACAAAGAAGTAAAAGCGTATTGGTCCACCGGAAAAGTGGGCATGACGGGTACCTCCTACAACGGAACTATACCATTAGCAGCTGCAACCACAGGCGTTGATGGGCTTGAGGCCATTATTCCCATAGCTCCAAACACTTCATACTATCACTATTACCGCTCCAATGGATTGGTTCGTTCACCTGGCGGATACTTGGGCGAAGATATTGATGTACTCTATGATTTTATCCACAGTGGCGATGAATCCAAACGGGCCAGAAACAATGAAGTGGTTCGCGATACGGAGATGAAGAACGGACAGGACCGTATAACTGGGGATTACAACGATTTTTGGGCCGGAAGGGACTATCTGAACGATATGGAACCCATGAAAGCAGCTCTTTTGATGTCGCACGGTTTTAATGACTGGAACGTGATGCCCGAACACAGTTACCGTATTTATAAAAAAGCCAAAGAGATGGGGCTTCCGACCCAAATCTACTACCATCAAAACGGTCATGGGGGACCACCTCCAATTTCTATGATGAACCGATGGTTCACACGCTATTTATTTGATGTGGAAAATGGTGTAGAAAACGACCCAAAGGCATGGATTGTTAGAGAAAATGACAACAAGGACAATCCCACACCGTACTCAGATTATCCAAATCCAGATGCCCAAGATATTACATTGTACTTGCAAAAAGGCGGATTACAATTTGGTGGGCTATCATCCAAAAAATCAAAAAATAAGGGCAAAGAAACCTTGGTGGACGACCATAACGTTTCAGGTGCAGATTTGGCAAATGCCGAATCCTCTCAAAATAGGTTATTGTATGTAACCGCTCCTCTGACAGAAGATGTACATATTTCCGGTGTACCCAAAATCAAAATAAAACTGGCCAGTAGTAAACCTGCGGCCAATCTATCGGTTTGGGTGGTTTCGCTACCATGGTCTGAAGCTTTAAACAGCAAAATAACAGACAACATCATTACCCGTGGATGGGCCGACCCTCAAAACCACAGTTCATTGACAGAAAGTAAACCTTTGGTTCCCGGAAAATTCTACGAAATGGAATTTGAATTAATGCCCGATGATCAAATAATTCCAAAAGGACAGCAAATCGGGCTGATGATTTTTTCCAGTGATAAAGAATTTACCCTTTGGCCAAATCCGGGTACAGAGCTGACCGTGGATTTGGATGGAACTGAACTTATGCTGCCTATCGTTGGTGGAAGTATTGATTTTGTAGAACATGATTGATTGATTCAATTACAACAACACTGAAAATTTAATCATAATGGACAAACATAGTTTTAGCACACTCTCGGAAGTTGTCAATTACTTGACACAAGAAGAGGGCTATAAGGAAGACTTTGAAGCAGATGAGTCCTCCATAAAGGCTCTGTACTCAAAGAAAGAATATAATCCGGATGAATTATTGATAATTGATTCATATCGTTTTGAGGGCATGACAGACCCCGCCGATGAATCCACTGTCTTCGCTATAGAGGCAAAAGATGGCACAAAGGGAACCTTGGTGATTTCCTACGGAGCTTCGACCGCGCAGAATGAAGAACTCATTCGTCAAATTCCTGTTAGAAAGAAATAATCAAACATAGAGCTTGCCCACAGAAGAAGGCTGATACAATAACCAACCGGTAAGGCTGAACCTGCTTTTATGCGCCTCGAGGACGGCATGGGGAACCTCCGCACTTTTGAACATCACACAACGGGCGGCCAAGGGCTCCACTAGAAAACTTGACCCATCTTTTTCAAAAATTTCCAATTCCCCTCCATCACCAGGTTTCCAATCATCGTTTAGATAAATAATCATGGAAATCATGCGGTTGCTTCGATTTTCAAACTGATCCAGATGTTTGTCATAATGTCCTCCGGAAGGGTAATGCGCCAAATGAAACTCATATCCTGACAAACTCAAATAACAGTACCGATTAAATATATGCATCGTTTCATCCAACAATTCCCAGTACGTTTTCAAATGGGCGTCCCGGTTTCTATCCAACCAATACGTAAAATCACCTCGTATCTTCGTATCAATTTGATTTTCCGAATGTGCGCCGATTCCTGCCTCCTTAAAATTGGGGAGCTTACCAAGAAAAAAAGATTTGATCTCGGTATAAAGTTCGTCCCGTAGAAAATTGTCTACGATCACATAATCCTTACTGGAGATGTCATCCATCCAGGACAACCAATCCTCCAAAGCGTGGTAGGCGTTCAATGTTTCAAAAATGTGGGCGAATGTAGTTAATATTTAAAAACGAAAATCATTTTTTTCATTCGCCCTTGAGAAAGCTCTAACTTTGACATAGATTAATATAACTGTTCAATGATACTCTTCTTCGGAACTAAACCAGGAAAAAAAGAAACCAAAGTACTCAACCATGTTTCCTGCTCGCATTGCGGCCAAACTGGAACATTGACCGCAGTTGCCCAACCAAACTATGCACATTTGTTCTGGATTCCGCTGTTCACTATTAACAACATCCGTTATGCGGAATGCTCCCACTGTAAAAAAGTATACTACAAAGAGGAGTTCACCCCTGAAATGGAACGGGCGCTATCGCAATAAAAAAGCGGCCAGGATAACCTGACCGCTTTTCTTCAAGGTTCAATTATGGTTAAATATCGAACCGAAGGCCCAGTGAAATATTGTTTTGCTTTACATCCGCATCTTTAAAGATTGGATTAAGATCATATTTTAAATAAAGTAGTACTCCATCAAAACCCATATAGCCGCTTACCCCATAGATCAAATCGCTGCTGTTGTAATCGCGCTTTAGTTTATCCTTGACATTCTCCCCATCACGGTTGTACTTTAATTTTTGACGGGTACCCAGACTAAATCCGCCGTACCCACCAAAACCAAGTCTAAATTGATCTCTAATGGAATAACGCATGGTACGCTCCGTTTTTCTCAATTTTGACGGGCCTACTTCAAAATGAACAGGAAACACTAGATTGTCCATTCTAAACTTGGATTTATCCAAATCGTATTCGAATTCCTGTAATACGGTTTGCCCCTCTTCCTGTACAAATATTCTGTTTCCATCAGGTTTTAATCCATTGAACTGAAATGAGAAACCGTAGTTGAAACGCAGCCAATTCGAATTCTTGAACACTCTGGTCCTCCACTGCCATCCCATTTCAAAAAAACGACTTCCACCGATTTTATAGGGGGAGTCGGAAAGCGACTGTCCTTCTATAATGGCGTTGTTCAGCCCTATGGCCATCACAAAGTCGGAGTAGGTTCTCCTGTCATACTTAATCTCCTTTTTCCATCTATTGGAATTAAAAGTAATGGCGGGTTTCCCATCAATGAGCAAACCTATCCGCATACGATCGCCGTAAATAGTATCTATTTCTCTCAATGTTAGCACGTCTCCTTTATTTCGCTCCAGCAAAGCAATTTGGTTCTCAACAATGGCAACACGGTTCTCTATGTTCAAGGCGCGCTGTTTGGCCACTTCTTCTTTTAATATCCTGGCCTCATTTTCCGAAATATCACCATCCTCCAAACGCTGGTTAATATCCCTGACCTCAAACTTTAGGGCATTCTTTTCCTGTTCAATGATTCGCTGTTTTTCAATTTTCAACGCTTCTATTTTCTTTTGATAATCTTCTTGTCCCCACACAGAATGTGCAACAAGGAACAAAAGCAAAATGGTCGAATAAAATGTAATTGTTTTCATGATTGTGTTTGGATTATAAACCTCCCTCCTCCCTGCCCGGTTGGACAGGAAGTTGTAGAAGGTTCCACTTGATTGATGAATAATTTTATTGGTTTCGGTCCGCCACTGCCGTCCGTACTTTTAAGTATCCAGATTTTAGAGCATCAAAAATTTGGTCTCGGAACGATTCATCCAGTTCGTCCTCCACTTCTGCCAAGAGTGACATGGCATCAACGGAACTACCGTCAGTGAATAACTTATCCGTTAAAATCTGTCTTTGTGCTGCTCGTAAAAGGGAATCCACTTCGGCATCGGTAACCTCTTGGCTTGTATTTTCCATTAGCTGCACCTGCGCCACTACTTCTTCCACTTTTTGCGCAATCAGCTTATCAGAATTAATCTTGATTTCGTCTTGCAAAGGCTTCTTGGTGCGTTGTTCGGCAACCAGTGTATTGGCATCCGGCTGTTTAAACGTTTTGGTTTCCTTTGGCCCTATGGCCTCAACTTCGGTAACGGCAACTTTGGCTTCCATCTCCGGGGTTAGTTTCTTTTCTACTTTTTCTAAAGATTTTATATCGGCTTCTTCCCGTTTTTCTGATTCTACAACTTGTGGCGCTTCCATCTCCGTATCACTATTTGTAAAAAAGAAGACCGATACCAGCACAATGCCCACAACGCTTGCAGCTATGGCATAAGGGAACCACTTCTTCTTATGCTGTGGTTTATGTTCCAGTTGCGAAGCAATTTGATCCCAAGAACCTTTTGATGGAACAATGGTTCGCTCTTCCAGTTTTTCCCTGATATGTTTTTCGAGTTTATCCATACCTCTATATTTTATTCGCCGAATGTGACTTGGGCGACATTCCCTTTAAACTTAAATTTTCCTGAAGCATCTTTCTGGCCTTGAACAGTTGCGATTTTGAGGTTCCCTCGGATATTTCCAATAGCTCTGCAATCTCTTTATGGCCATACCCTTCAATAGCATAAAGTAAAAATACCGCCTTATAGCCCTCCGGAAGTTCATCAATCAAATGTTGCACGTACTCGACATCCAAAATTCCATCGTTGGTGGTTGAGACTATTGTATTTGAATCCACCACGGCGTCGTCATATACCACGAACTGTCTTTTCCGCAA
This sequence comes from Muricauda brasiliensis, assembly GCF_003057865.1. Lineage (NCBI taxonomy): Bacteria > Pseudomonadati > Bacteroidota > Flavobacteriia > Flavobacteriales > Flavobacteriaceae > Allomuricauda > Muricauda brasiliensis. Next base: position 60,172 of record NZ_QBTW01000004.1, read on the forward strand.
ATAGGAGATACTTTCCCGGACCATTATTGTTCTGATCCAACCTTCAAAACTCCCTTTATGTTGGTATGAACTTAAATGGTTAAACACCTTGACAAAACCATGAATCATTACATCTTCTGCAAATTGAAGGTCCTTGATGTACTGCCTACAAACCCCCAACATCTTGGGCGAAAATTTATCGTACAACAACCTTTGGGCTTGCTGGTCCCCTTTGATTGATTTTTTGATCAATTGTTTTTCGTTGCTATGTAGCGTAATGATCTTCAAAAGTTTAGTTTACATTGGTGTCTCTATTTACATAGACGGGATATGGACACGAATAGTTGCCTGAAAATAAAAAATTTCAGTATTTATTTGATAATCAATAATTTAAAAATTTATTTTTTACGATCCACTACGTAGTTAACCATAAGTGTGAGGGCACTTTTGTACTCAGAATCGGGATAATTATCCAAAATGGCCAGAGCTTCGTCCTTAAACTCCAACATTTTGACCACGGCATAATCCAGTCCGCCTTTTTCCTTGACGTACTCGATGACCTCCTTTACCCGTTTTTTGTTCTTGTTGTGCTTTTTGATGGAGTTGATCAACCATTTCTTCTTTTCCTTGTCGCTATTGTTCAAAGCGTATATTAACGGAAGGGTCATCTTCTGTTCCTTAATATCGATTCCCGTAGGTTTTCCGATTTTCTCCGCACCGTAATCAAACAGATCATCCTTAATTTGAAAGGCCATTCCGCAAAGCTCTCCGAACTTTCTGAAGATTTCGACCTCATCGGAATCAGGTCGTACCGAACAAGCGCCCATGCTGCAACACGCGGCAATTAAGGTCGCAGTTTTCTGTCGGATGATATCGTAGTAAACGTCTTCCGTAATATCCAATAAACGGGCCTTTTCAATCTGGAGCAATTCCCCTTCGCTCATATCGCGTACCGCATTGGAAATAATATGAAGCAAATCATAATCCTTGTTCTCCAAGGATACCAAAAGACCTTTAGAGAATAGAAAATCGCCGACCAAAACGGCAATTTTATTCTTCCATAAGGCATTAATGGAGAAAAACCCTCTTCGCTTATTGCTATCGTCCACGACATCGTCGTGTACCAGACTAGCCGTGTGAATTAGTTCGATAATCGATGCTCCTGTGTAGGTCCGCTCATTGACTTCGCCGTTCAATAATTTGGCGGTCAAAAAAACGAACATTGGGCGCATTTGCTTACCCTTTCTGTTGACTATATAATAGGTTATCCTATTGAAGAGCGCCACTTTGGAGGACATGGATTTGAGGAATTTTTCCTCAAAAAGCTGCATCTCATCCTCTATGGGTTCTCTTATCTGCGAAACGATTTTCAACGTAACGGTGTGGTGTTTGGTTTTGAATCTATAAAAGTAGGGAAAATGACAGAGTTGTAGGAATGAATTCTAAGTTTTAAGATACATACCTAAAACCATCGATGACCTGCATGGTGGGATGATCAAGGGTTAAGGGTTAAGGGTTAAGGGTTAAGGGTTAAGGGTTAAGAAAAAAATAATTTGAAATAACTTCTGTCGTCTATCTCCTAAAACCTAGCTTTTGTTGGCCAACTGTCCACAGGCGGCATCAATGTCCTTGCCACGGGACCTTCTTACAGTAACCGTTATCCCGTTGCGCTCCAAGGTATTTTGATACATCTCCACCGCACTGCCATGTGCCTGTTGGAACTCGCCATCATCAATGGGATTGTACTCGATGATATTGACTTTTGATGGTGCAAACTTGCAGAATTTCACCAATGCATCGGCAGCTTCCTGGGTATCGTTGATGCCTTTCCAAACTACGTATTCGTAGGTAATCCTGTTCTTGGTTTTGCTGTACCAATACTCCAAAGCCTCTCTAAGATCCTTTAACGGAAATGTGGAATTAAATGGCATAATAGAGGTGCGCACTTCATCAATAGCGGAATGTAGGGACACGGCCAATCCAAATTTTACATCCTCATCGGCCATTTTTTTGATGATTTTAGGCACTCCTGAAGTGGACACTACGATCCTTTTGGGAGACATCCCCAATCCTTCAGGGGAAGTAATCTTATCTATCGCCTTCAGCACGTTATTGTAGTTCATCAACGGTTCGCCCATACCCATAAAAACGATATTGCTCAAGGGTCTGTCAAAATACAGGCGGCTTTCATTATCTATGGCCACTACTTGGTCGTAGATCTCATCCGGGTTCAAATTCCGCATCCGTTTTAAACGGGCGGTAGCGCAAAATCGGCAATCCAGACTACACCCAACTTGGCTGGAAACACATGCAGTGGTCCGAGTTTCGGTTGGAATCAAAACGGACTCCACTACCAAACCATCATGTAAGCGAACGGCATTTTTGATGGTACCATCGGAACTACGTTGCATTTGATCTACACGAATATGGTTGATAACAAAGTTATCTTCCAACATCTGCCGGGTCTCCTTGGAAATATTGGTCATTGCATCAAAATCGTGGGCAGATTTCTGCCATAGCCATTCATACACTTGATTTCCTCGAAATGCCTTGTCTCCCTGCTCCACAAAAAAGTTGCGAAGCTGCTCCTTTGTCAAAGCCCGTATGTCCCTTTTCTTGGTTTCCATCTCTTAAAGATAAGCAAGAAAAAATCCCGCTGGCAATTGGCAAACGGGATTTCTCTTCTATGAAATTTTGTTTTTAAAGAATCAACATGGCATCACCGTAGGAATAGAATCGGTATCCTTCCAAAATGGCCTGCTTGTATGCTTTCTTGATCAAATCATGACCGGCAAATGCCGAAACCATCATCAACAAAGTAGATTTTGGCAAGTGGAAATTTGTGATCATACAGTTTGCGATGCTGAAATCGTATGGAGGGAAGATAAACTTGTTGGTCCAACCTTCAAACGTGTTCAATGTATGCTCGGAAGAAACCGCGCTTTCCAAACCTCTCATCACAGTGGTTCCCACGGCACAAACTTTTCTCTTATTGGCCTTGGCATTGTTCACTACTTCAGTTGCCTTTTCATCGATTACCAACTCTTCGCTGTCCATTTTATGTTTGGACAAATCTTCTACTTCAACTGGATTGAATGTTCCCAAACCAACGTGAAGTGTAACCTCAGCAAAGTTGATTCCTTTTATTTCCAGACGCTTCAACAAGTGCTTGGAAAAGTGAAGACCGGCCGTTGGAGCGGCTACGGCACCTTCGTGCTTTGCATAAATGGTCTGGTAACGTTCCTCATCGTCCGGAGTTACCTCGCGCTTAATATATTTTGGTAGTGGAGTCTCGCCCAGTTCCCTTAGTTTTCTTCTAAAATCGGTATAGGAACCATCGTAAAGGAAACGCAATGTTCTTCCTCTGGATGTGGTGTTGTCGATTACTTCTGCCACCAAACTTTCGTCATCACCAAAATAAAGTTTGTTCCCGATTCTTATTTTTCTGGCTGGATCCACCAAAACATCCCAAAGACGTTGTTCTTGATTAAGTTCCCTTAACAAGAAAACCTCGATTCTGGCGCCTGTTTTTTCCTTGTTACCAAAAAGTCTGGCAGGAAAAACCTTTGTATTGTTCAAGACCATTACGTCATCTTCATCAAAATAGTCGACTAGGTCTTTGAACATTTTATGTTCAATTTTTCCGGAATCCCGGTGAATCACCATAAGTTTGGATTCATCCCTGTGCTCTGCGGGATATTCTGCCAATAATTCCTTGGGCAATTCAAAATTGAAGTTTGATAATTTCATCTGGGCTTTTTTTCGATTTTTTTAAAGAGGGGCAAATATACGACCTACCGATAGCGGATGTCAAGTAATTTGATGATTAATTGTGGATTACATTTCCTTTACACCAAATCCTAGTGTAACCAGATCGTTCCAAAAATCGGGGTACGACTTGGAGACCACTTCGGCATCATTCACCACAAAATCCGCTTTGAGCGCCAACGGTCCAAACGCCATTGCCATTCTGTGATCGTTATAGGTATCAACTTCGACTCCATTATTTAGCTGTGATTGGGCAGTAAGGGTTAGGCTTTCTGAATCAATGGCAACAGTGGCACCAAATTTTCCAAGTTCAGTTTGTAAGGCCGCCAAACGATCAGTTTCTTTGATGGGCAGTGTGTGTAAGCCCGTGAGATGACATCCAATTCCTAAACCTAAACAAGTTGCCGATATGGTCTGGGCAATGTCAGGGGCATTGGAAAGATCATACTCCAAATGAGCCGATTTTACTTCGGAAGTTTTTTTGAGGAGAATGGTATTATTGGAAAATTCGGTCTGCACTCCAAAATCTTTATAGATGTTGGCCAACACACTATCACCTTGCAAAGAATTTTCTTTGTACGAAGACAATTGTAGCTCGGTGCCGATTTCGCTCATTGCGGCAATGCTGTAAAAATAACTTGCCGAGCTCCAATCCGATTCGACCACCACAGTGGTATCCCCAACGTTTGTTCTTGGTGACACCTTGATGTTATTTCCTTCGAACGAGGTTTCCACACCTATTTGTCCAAGAAGTGCCAAGGTCATTTTTATGTAGGGCACTGAAGTAATCTTGCCGACTAGTTCCAATTCTATTCCATTCTGGAGACTTGGCGCCACCAACAATAGCGAAGAAATATATTGGCTGCTGATATTGGCCGGTAGGGACACCGAGCTTTTTTCCAGTTTTTTTCCCGTAATCTTTAAAGGGGGATAACCCTCTTCTTTTACATATTCAATATCCGCACCAAGTGATCTTAAAGCATCCACCAAGACTTTGATTGGGCGTTCCTGCATGCGTTGAGACCCTGTGAGCACCACTTGCTTTCCCTCTTGGGTGGCAAAATAGCCTGTTAAAAATCGCATCGCCGTCCCGGCGTGGTGTATATCCACTTCACCCTTGGATTTTACCAAGCCCTTTTGCATAACTTCTCCATCATCTGAATTGGAAAGATTCTCAATTTTGATGTTTGGAAACAAGGCCTGCAACAAAAGTGACCGGTTAGTTTCACTTTTTGAGCCCGTAATCGCTATTGATTTTTGAATTTTTCTGTTATCGGGAGAAGAAAGTTGGAGTCTCAATTCTTTATAGTTTGAATGAATTGTCAAAACTAGAAAAAACGGGCCTAAACTCCTTTTACGAAGGCAACTTTATTTGAGCTTTTTGTTATTTTGATGACGGTCGTGGTCGCGTTTGGTCTTTAAGTCCAATTTTTTATCGAACGCCTCTTGAAGATCGATACCTGTTTGATTGGCCAGGCAAAGTACCACAAAAACAACATCGGCAAGCTCCTCTCCCAAATCCTTGGCCTTATCGGATTCCTTTTCGCTCTGCTCACCATATCGTCTCGCAATGATTCGAGCCACTTCCCCCACCTCTTCCGTAAGCTGTGCCATGTTGGTCAGTTCGTTAAAGTATCGAACGCCATGATTGTTTATCCATTCGTCTACGGCTTTTTGTGCGTCTGCTATGTTCATTATTCTTTGTTTTTTGTATCCATTGTAATGGTAACCGGACCATCGTTGAGCAATTCTACTTTCATGTCCGCACCGAAAACTCCAGTGCCCACCTTTTTGCATAGTTTTTGCTCCAAAACCTGCACAAAATCTTCATACATGGGAATCGCTATATCCGGTTTTGCCGCTTTGATGTATGAGGGACGATTTCCTTTTTTGGTCTGCGCATGAAGGGTAAATTGACTTACCACTATAATATCGCCTTGAACATCCACCACCGAGCGGTTCATTACCTCATTTTCATCATTGAAAATACGGAGGTTGAGAATTTTATTGGTCAACCAATCAATATCCTCCTTGGTGTCGGCATCTTCAATACCCAACAATATTAAAAGCCCATGACCTATGGACGAAATCAATTCTCCATCAACGGTTACGCTGGCTTTTGAAACTCTTTGCAATACTGTCCTCATTTATCTTTCCCTGTATGGATTATCTTCATCGCCTGTTACCATTTGCACGTAGCTCCTATAACGGCTGGCTGCAACCTCATCATTCTCCAAGGCTTCCTTTACGGCACATTTTGGCTCATCCAAGTGCAGGCAATTATTGAATTTACATTCGGATTTCAATTCAAAGAATTCCGGGAAATAATCACCGATTTCATACTTGTCCATATCCACAATACCGAATCCCTTTATCCCGGGTGTATCAATAATCCGTGCATCGAACGATAGGTCGTACATCTCAGCAAATGTAGTAGTATGCTGTCCCTGCATATGCTGTTCGGAAATTTCGGCGGTCTTTAGTTCAAGGCCGGTTTCCAGCGCATTCACCAAGGTAGACTTGCCCACCCCGGAATGTCCTGCGAACATGCTCGTGGCACCCAACATCAATTCTTTGACCTTATCCACGTTCTTGCCCTGCTTGGCCTCAATAGCTATGCATTTGTACCCGATTTTTGTATATAAATCCATCAACCATTGTACCTCAAATTTTTCTTCCTCCAAATAAGAATCCATTTTATTAAAAAGGAGTACAACGGGGATATCATAAGCCTCGGACGTAACCAAAAATCGGTCGATAAAGCTGGTGAACGTTGGCGGATTGTTCAAAGTGACCAATAGAAACACTTGATCAAGGTTCGATGCTATAATGTGGGTCTGTTTGGATAGTTTTACCGATCTACGGACGATATAATTCTTACGCTCCCCGATTTCAGAAATTACACCGATGGTCTCATCTCCAATATTTTCCAGATGGAATTCGACCATGTCTCCCACGGCAACAGGATTGGTACTTTTTATGCCCTGTGTCCGGAACTTTCCTTTGATACGGCATTCGTAAAACTCTCCATCCGAAGATTTTACGGTATACCAGCTTCCAGTTGATTTATAAACAGTTCCGTTCACTATTTGTTTATATTTTGATTACAAAGAAACAATATTACTGCTTATTCGTCGTATATCTTTGTTAACAGTTTTAACAATCATTAACTTAATCTATTATGAAAAAAATCGTTTTGGCTGCAGTAGTACTTTTTGCAGCTACGTTTACCATGAGTGCGCAACAGTACCATGTAATTACCAGTGTGGAGTCCATTGTACCCAATGGATTGGGAAGATCAAGAATCATTAATGCACTGGAAGAGAAAGATTACAAAGAATTTACGAGTGTCCAGACCGAGGACGATAACACACGGAACAAATCTGACAGGAGCGAGATTCGAGTGAAGAATTTTGAGGAAACCAAACTTTTGAACTTTTACAACATTGGCGGTATTCGTTTCCAGAACATTGCGGCCAACGACGCCATGATCACTTCCATGATCAACGACATGGTTTCCAACGGATGGGAACTGGCCTTTGTGGTGAGTGGTGTGGAAAGCGAAGGTGGAAAAGGTGACGGACAGGGTATTTTTATTACCCGATACATCTTCAAAAAATAAATATGGGCGATTGATTGCCAAAAAGAAAAAAGCCCTCCAAATTTGGAGGGCTTTTTGTTGGCAACAAGTTTCATTAATCCTTAATATAGACTCTTCCGCCTACAAAAGTTTTTTTATGGACCGTTTCTGGATTTCCATACACATAAACGTCACCCCCGGCCTTTACATTGATATCTACCATTTCCGAAGCAAATACATCGGCTTCGCCACCGGCTGAAATTTTAACATCGGTAGTAGTGGTCCTAAGCTCACGACCTTCAAAAATTCCGCCCGTGTTCAATACAACACTCTGGTTTTTGGCCAATCCGGACGCTTTTACAATTCCTCCTGTAACGGCACGCACTTCTGCGTAATCAACATCCATACCTATGCGGATCATAGCGCCCTCTTGGGCCCTCAACTCAATCTTACTTTTTTGCACCATCTCGTTACAAGTAATTTGTGCGCCTTCGTTTCCGTCTATTACATCGAGATTGGTATAATAGACTTCGATCATAGTATCCTCTCCCTGAAACTTTTTGTCCAATTGCATCCTCAGTTTCAAGACCCCGTTTTTGTTCACCCATTGGATATCGTCAACATTCCAACCTTTGATCATTATCTTATTCTCGTCGGATTGGATCAAATTGACCTCAATCAAATCAAAAACTTTGATTTTGTTGAATTCCCCGACCTCGGTATCAATAATCCGTTGGGAAAACATGACTAATGGCAACAATAGAAGGCTCAGTGTGTATATTTTTTTCATGATAGAGTGTTTTTACTTTTGAGAGATGACCCTTTTTCTTGATTGTTACAGTTTAAAACAAAAAAAACCGCCCTTGGTGTCAAATTAATTTTAACCAAGGGCGGCTTTAGAAATACCAGCTTAAAAAATCTTGTTATGCGTTGATTATCTTTTCTTGGTGGTTGATGGATTCTTGGTGAATCGCTTTGAACATTTTTAAGATAAACTCTTCGCTCAAACCTCTTTGCTCCCCTTCAAGAATCATGTTTCCTAAAATGGCGTTCCACCGATTGCTTTGCAATACGGCAACGTTCTTTTGTTTTTTCAATTCACCGATACCATCAGAAACCTTCATTCGTTTTCCTAGCAAATCAATCAATTGATTGTCCAACACATCAATTTGTGCCCTAAGGTTGGTCAACTTGCTGTTGTATTCGGCTTCCTCATCAGTTTCCTTTCTAATTCGAAGATCTTTCATAATCTGAACCAGTGTTTTGGGGGTTACTTGCTGTGCAGCATCACTCCAAGCATTGTCCGGATCGTAGTGTGTTTCGATCATCAAACCATCAAAGTTCAGATCCAATGCGGTTTGGGATACATCAAAGATCATATCACGCTTACCGGTAATGTGGCTAGGATCGTTTATGATTGGCAAATCAGGAAACTTGGTTTGCAACTCAATAGCCAATTGCCATTCTGGAATGTTTCTGTACTTGGTTTTTTCATAGGTAGAGAATCCTCTGTGGATCACTCCCAATTTCTCAATATTGGCAGAATACAAACGCTCAACAGCACCCAACCACAAGGAAAGGTCTGGGTTTACCGGGTTTTTCACCAACACGATCTTATCTGTACCTTCCAAAGCATCAGCAATTTCTTGAATAATGAACGGACTTACGGTGGAACGCGCTCCTATCCACAATAAATCTACATCATACTCCAACGCCAAATCTACGTGTGCCCTATTGGCCACCTCCGTAGCGGTTTTTAAACCGGTTTCTTCCTTAACTTTTTGCAACCACTTCAATCCAATGGCTCCAACTCCCTCAAAGTTTCCAGGACGAGTTCTTGGTTTCCAGATTCCGGCACGATAGTAATTCACATCGGTATCTTTAAGTTCATGTGCGATCTTCAGCACTTGATCTTCGGTTTCGGCACTACATGGACCTGCAATTACCAAGGGATGATCTAAATTCATGTCATCCAACCATTTCCTCATTTCCTTTTTGTTTTCCATAATACTCTCTATTTTTTTGTAAGTGGTATTCCTTTTAGTATTTGTTTTATTTTATTGGTATTACTCATTTCTTGGTGGACATTTTCAAAATCGTTGTCCACGATCAGTTGTTTGAACCTTGTAAGGTTCTCGATGTATTCTTCCAGCGTTTCCACAACATTGTCCTTGTTCTGCTCAAAAATCGGTGTCCACATATCCGGGGAACTTTTTGCAAGTCGAACTGTACTCTCAAAACCACTTCCCGCCATGTCAAAAATATCACGCTCATTTTTTTCTTTCTCAATTACCGTCTTTCCCAACATAAAAGAGCTAATGTGTGATAAATGAGATACGTAGGCAATGTGTTTGTCATGTGCCTCTGGGTTCATATAGCGGATTCGCATACCGATCTCCTGAAAAATGGCCAGTGCTGGTTCCTGAAGTTTAAATGCTGTTTTTTCGACTTCGCAAATAATCATGGTTTTTCCACTGTACAATCCTTCCAAAGCTGCGGTCGGACCAGAAAACTCGGTTCCTGCAATGGGGTGACAGGCCATAAAATTTCTTCGTTTAGGATGGTCGGCAACTTGCTCACAAATCAATCGTTTGGTGGAGCCTGCATCCATCACCACGGTTTCATCTCCGGCAGCATCCAAAATTTTAGATAGTTCGGCCACTAAGACGTTCACAGGGATGCTTACGTAGACCAAATCTGCAGTCTCCAAATCTTGGTAGTCGCCCTTTTTATCTATAATCTGAAGTTGAAGTGCCTCTTCCAAATGAGCATCACTTTTGTCCACTCCAATAATTTCCGTTTCAGGATGCACCCTTTTTACATCCTTGGCAAAAGAACCGCCAATCAACCCAACTCCTATGATGACTACTTTCATAATTAAAATCTTTCTATGGCTTCTTTGATTTTTTCTTCGCTCACGCAAAGTGAAAAACGAATATAGCCTTCGCCATTACTACCAAAAATAGTTCCCGGAGCAATAAAAATATCTTTATCGTGCAACACTTCATCTATGAATTCTTCCGAAGCCTTGGCTGCTTCCGGCAACTTGCACCATACAAACATGCCTACGGCATTTTTATCATACGTACAACCTAATTTATCGGCCAATTGGAACATCAATTCACGTCGCTTGGTATACACCTTGTCCAACTCTTCGAACCATTCAGGGCCACTCTTCAATGCGGCAACTGCACCTTTCTGTATTCCGTAGAACATTCCAGAATCCATATTACTCTTTACTTTCAACACTGCATTGATGTGCTCTGCACTCCCCAGTACCATCCCAACACGCCAACCTGCCATGTTGAAAGTCTTGCTTAAACTGTTCAGTTCCAAAGTGCAATCTTTTGCTCCTTCAATGGACAAAATACTAGTTGGGTTATCCGACAGTACAAAACTATATGGGTTATCGTTCACCAAAAGAATCTCATTTTGCTTGGCAAAATCCACCAATATCTTGAGCTGTTCCAAAGACGCAGGCGCTCCGGTAGGCATATGCGGGTAGCTTACCCACATTAGTTTGACCTTGGACAAATCCTTTTGGGATAATTCCTGTAGATCCGGAAACCAATTATTTTCAGCTTTCAAATCGTAGGTAACGGGTTTTCCGCCCACCAAGTTGGTCACCGATGCATATGTTGGGTATCCGGGGTTGGGCAGGAGAACCTCATCGCCTTCATTCAAAAATGCCATGCTGATGTGCATGATTCCTTCTTTGGAACCCATTAATGGCAAAATCTCCGTGGATGCGTCTACGCTTACCTCAAATTTCCGCTGATAGAAATCCGAAATCGCCTCCCGCAACTGCGGCAACCCTTGATAGCTTTGATACTGATGGGCCCCTGCCTCGATAATGGAATCCCTAAGGGTTTCCAATACCTGTGGTGATGGAGCCAAATCTGGGCTGCCAATCCCCATATTGATAATTGGTTTTCCTTGGGCCATCAATTCCCTCACTTCTCTCAGTTTTTTGGAGAAGTAATACTCCTGTACGGTATTTAATCTATCTGCTGTTATCATTACAACAATGCATTTTTATATTCTCCCAAAACCGTGAAATCCTCTGCCATGATCTGCATTAAAGATTTAGTTTTGGCAAAGTGCTTGTATTTATCAAAAGTCACGTCGACGAAAAAAGCATACTTCCAAGGGGTCTCGATTACAGGTAGGGATTGAATCTTGGTCAGGTTCATATTGCAATCGCTCATCACATTCAACACCGTTGCCAAACTACCTCTTTTATGATCGGTTATAAATCGCAAGGATGCCTTATTGATTTCTTCCTCAGGCAACACTTTATTCTGCTTTTTTAGAATTATGAACCTAGTTGAATTATTGACGATGGTTTGAATATTATCTGCAATAATCTCCAAATCGTATAGTTCAGCTGCCATTTTTGGAGCAATTGCGGCAATGTGTCCCAGTTCTTCCTCTTTGATTCGTTTCGCTGTCTCTGCCGTGTCCACACTTTCCACCAATTTGATTTGTGGATGCGCTTTGAAAAACTCCTTACACTGCAACAAGGCCATGGGATGTGAATGTACCTCTTGGATATCATCAAAAGTTTTCCCTTTCATAACCATAAGGTTATGGTGAATGTTCAAGTAGTGCTCCCCAATCACATGGATATTGTTGTGGTATACTAGATTGTAGTTTGGAATAATGGAACCGGCTATGGAATTCTCAATGGCCATAATACCTTTGTCCGCAGCACCTATGATCAAACTATCGATTACGGCATCAAAAGAGTTGCACTCGAGCAATTCAATGTTTTCTCCGAAAAAATCCGTGGCCACCTGATGGTGGTTCGACCCTTTTATTCCTTGTATGGCAACTTTTAATTCCATTGCAAAAAAAAAGTCCCGATGTATCGGGACTTTATAAATTGGTTATACTTTAAACGTATCTATAATAGTCCCGTACCTCTCTCAAAAAAGAAGTAAAAATAAAAACGGTTCCAGAAATACGTGTTTGTCATCTCGTTGTTAATTGTCGGCTAATTTAGGTATTCAATCGGAAACAGACAGAGATTCCTAAATTTTTTTTGATTATTTTCAAAAAAGAGATTTTCACTGCACATTATTTTACAGAATGGACTCTTTTTTGAGAATTCTTACCATAAGAGCATTTACATATAAATTCCATTTGCAAAATCCTTGCTTTTGAAAACCAATGATTAAAACAAGTAAAAGTGTATTTTTGGGATACCTTAAATTCAACTTTAATGTCCATCACCGTACAGAACATTACAAAGACCTTTGGCGCACAAAAAGCATTGAACAATGTTTCATTTACCATCAACAAGGGTGAGGTAGTGGGTTTTTTGGGACCCAATGGCGCGGGAAAGTCCACCATGATGCGGATTTTGACGACTTACTACAAAGCGGACAATGGTGAGGCTACTGTAAATGGGTTCGATGTTTTACAGGCCGAAAAAGATGTTCAGAAAAGTATCGGTTATCTACCAGAGCACAATCCGCTGTACTTGGAGATGTACGTTAAGGAATACTTGGCCTTCAACGCCGATGTTTATAAAGTTGACAAAGCCAAAATAAATGAGGTTATAGAACAAACCGGATTGTCTCCCGAAGCCCACAAAAAAATTGGACAGTTATCCAAAGGATACCGTCAGCGGGTTGGACTTGCGGCAGCATTGTTGCACGACCCGGAAGTTTTGATTCTGGATGAGCCCACCACTGGGCTCGACCCCAATCAATTGATTGAAATCAGAAAACTGATACGCGAAATCGGAAAAGAGAAAACCATTTTGCTTTCCACACATATCATGAAGGAAGTCGAGGCAGTTTGTGACCGAGTAATCATCATCAACAAAGGAGAATTGGTGGCCGACAAAAAACTGGAGGAACTCCGTGAAGCTGAGGAACAAATCATCGAAGTGGAATTTGATTATCGTGTGGAAGAACAACTTCTACAACAAATGCCCAATGTTTCCAACGTTAAAAATATAGGTGGATTCGTTTATGAAATCACCTTCAACACTTCAAAAGACATGCGGCCAGCCGTGTTCGATTTTGCTCACGACAATAAACTAAAAACACTTCAACTCAGTAGAAAAAACAAAAATTTGGAAAGTCTTTTCACTGAGCTGACCGCCTAATTTCCTCTCAACAACCTTGCTAAATGGGATGGAAAACCGTTCCAAATATGGTATTTTTGCGGTTCAGAAGAAAACGGACCTATGAAGAAGAATACCGCCAGATTGGAACTTTCCAAGGAAGAAATGAAAAGCTATGGTTATCAAATTATTGATGCCATTGTGGACCATCACGCCACTCAACATGAAAAACTCCCCGTAGCGCTAGGCTCACGGGAGGAAATGGACTCTTTGTTCTTGGAAGAAGCTCCCGAACAAGGAATGGATCCTTCTAAAGTACTCGATTTTGTTCTAGACAAGGTAATGACCAATAGTGCCAATATGGCGCACCCAAGGTCATTTTCATTTGTTCCGGGCCCTAGTAATTATGTGAGTGTAATGGCAGACGCCTTGGCAACGGGTTACAACATCTTTTCTGGTGGATGGGCAGCTAGCCCGGCCGCTGCCGAACTAGAAATAGTCACCATTCAGTGGTTGTTAAAAATTTTCGGCTTCCCCAAGAAGAAAGGTGGGGGCATTTTTACCAGTGGTGGTTCCATGGCCAATTTAACCGCCGTGGTCACTGCTAGAAGAATAAAATGTGGCGATGATTTTTCCAAAGCCGTTATTTATCTGTCGGACCAAGCACATTCTTCAAATATAAAGGCGATTCGTGTCCTCGGCTTTAAAAAAGAACAAATCAGAATTATTCCAACAGATAGCGAGCTCAAGTTTTCCGTAAATAAATTGAAGAACTGTATCGCTAAAGACCGATTGGAAGGTCTTTATCCTTTCTGTTTGATTGCTACGGCGGGAACAACCAATACCGGTACTGTTGACCCATTGGTGGAATTAGGAAAAATATGTAAGAAAGAAGATATTTGGTTCCATATTGATGGTGCCTACGGTGGTGCGGCCATTTTGTCCCAAAAGGGCAAACAGGCGATGAAAGGCATTGAAAAAGCAGATTCGTTGACGGTAGATCCACACAAATGGTTCTTCCAACCCTACGAAATGGGCTGTCTTTTAGTACGAAACCACAAAAACCTAAGTCATACTTTTACCGAAAAACCTGAATATTTGAGAGATATTGAGGGCAACACTTCCGAAATTAATTTTTATGACCACGGTATCCAATTAACGCGTAGGTTCCGTGCCTTGAAGTTTTACATGTCCCTAAAAACCTTTGGCTTAAAGGAGTTTCGTGATGCGATTACTTACAATATTGATTTGGCCGAAGAAGTGGAAAATAAGCTTCGAGGCAGCAAAAGTTGGGAGGTTGTGTTCCCTGCTACCTTGGCTGTTATCAACTTTAGGTACAATCCCATCAATAAAAATTATTCGGAAAAGGAATTGGACAAAATCAACCAATACATTTCTGGAAAAGTGGTGGATTCGCGCAAGGCTTTGCTTGTTACCACCATTTTGAATGGACAGATTGTGCTTCGCATGTGCCTAATCAACCCTAGAACCACAATGGAAGATGTTACCGAGACTTTTGATTTGTGCAAAAAGTATGCTTTGGAGATTGAGGAACAGTTAGCATTGACAAAAATGTAACTACTGGGTTCCGAATTATTGGTACAAGACATATCTTGGAGGTTTTATACCATTCAACCTCAAATAAACAAGCATTTGACCTCTGTGATGGGTTATATGATCCGCCAGTAACAACAAAACTTGTCCTTTTGTTCTGTCCAGACCAAAATAATCCAATCTTTCGTCAAGCCTTTCTTCCCCAAAATTTAGGATAAACTCTATGGTTGTATCAAATGTTTTATCAATTGTGGCAATCATTTCATTTTTGGATTTTTTATCAACTTTTAATTCGGTGTCGGTATTCCAATCCCTTGGTTCGCGATTGCCCAATAGGGACTGACAATGCCAATCCATTGCCCAACCAATATGCATCAAGTTTTCTTCAAAGCTCATTGATTCAGATGTTGCTCTAAAATCATACTTTTCTTCAGGCATATTTTCTGCAACGAGGATTAAATACCGTCTTGAATTTTCCAATCTCTCCAAATATTCAGCTAAAAAGCTGTTTTGTTGAGCAAACAATGTTGGTATCAGCAGAAATTGGAATATTAATATGGATATGTACTTCATAACATCGGCAATTAATAACAACCCTTACTAAATTCCTCCCAAACGATATTGGGTGCCTTAGGATATTTAAGCACCATTGCCTTTTGTAAATCCTTCTCGATTTTCGGATAAGAAATCCCATATATTTCTTCAAACTTTTGAAATCCTCCCGTCCAAAGTTGTTTGAATTGCTCCAAACTATAATTCTCCAATAAATATTGAACGATATAACCTGATTGATGGTACGCAATCATTTCCGATTGGTCATAAAAGCTTGAAGTTAAATCCTCAATTGGGATTAATCTATGCTCGGCAAGAAGATATCTATAAACATCCGAAACACTATATCCATTACAATTGTTGGCCGCATACGTTGCGATTCCCTCATTAATCCATGAGCTACTATTTTTAGGATATCCCAAATCCAACAATAACATCAAATGCATCAATTCATGTTTTATTGGAGAGCTTACTTCACCCTCTTTAGATACTATATTGACAGTGCTCCAATACGGATAGGCGGTTCCCGAAGACCTTGTCCCTGTGTATTTAAACATTTCATCTCTCGAAGACATAAAACGAACATAAATAGTATCATTAAAAATATCCTTTTTGAGAATTCTCTTATTGTGCTCTATGGCATCGAAAGTCTGTGCTATTAAATCATTTTTAATATTGAACGCATATCCGTTTTCAGGAAATTCAAAGTTTACGTTTTTAATCAGTTTGGAAATTTTAGTTTCTTTAACCCAACCCTCATTAATATTGGCTTCAGATTGTAGTTCCCTTTCAAAACATCCTAGCAATGTTAAATGAATAGTAGTGACAAAAAATATCTTGGTTAGCCGCTTCAAAGTCGTATAATTTTGAAACAAATGAAGCATGAAAATAACCCTGAAAAAAGTTTTTGCGGTACGATTTAGGTACTAGCACCCGTGCTGTTTTTCAATAATTCCTGCCTGTTGGCCACATTTAATTTACTGTAGATATTGGTAATATGGCTCTTTACCGTACTGAGGCTGATAAAAAGTTCTGTAGCAATTTCCTTATTGCTCTTGCCCTGAATAATCAAATTACGGACTAAGGTTTCCTGCTTGCTCAATTCGGGTAAAATTGGGTTACTTTGCCCATTTTTTTGTCTTAGGAATAGGTAGGCCAAAATTACAATCAGTACTAATAGACCTGCATTCAGCCATGTGCTCCACTTTAATTTTTTCATTACGGCTTCTTGGTTGATGTAAGTCAGCTTTTCCTCCAAAAAAAGATATTCAGATGGGGCAATTTCGCTAGCCTTCAACTTTTTCAAAAGCCCTGAATAATAGGATGGATTTTCGGCTATATCCCGATTCAAAAGATTCTTTTCATCCAAAACTTTGATGGCCACGAGCTTTACCTCCAAAATTCTGAGCGAATCTCGAGCGTAGCCTGTCAACTGGTATTCCTTTTCACTCCTGGTTAAATCTGAAGCTTGCAGAATCGCTTCAAACTTTTTGAATTTTTTCCATTCCAAAGAGGTCAATCCTTTTGATACACTATCCTTTTCTGACCGAATCGAGTCTAAAGAGAAAATTTCGTTTGCCAATGAATTTTGGTCAACTATTAAAAAAAGAAAAATAACGAGAAACAGAGCCTTTTTCAAAATGTTGGTGTTTGGAATAAATTTCCGCAAAAATCATGAGGTTCACAAGCGTAAAACAGCATCAATCGCCTCATCTAAAATCGGTTGCACCTTTGGATCCGTACAATTTATAAGGACAGCAAACACTTTATCTTGCTCTGGATAAACAAAAAGATTCGTGTATGCCCCAACATTGCTTCCGATGTGACCCACAAATTTCCTACCTACAGAATCTTGGCTGACCTGAAACCCTAAGCCATAATACGTGGGTTTATCTTCTATGATTTGAGAAGTCAGTAATTGGCTGTAAGTTTCCTTTTTAAGAAGTTTTTGCATCAAAATGGCCTGTCCCAGTTTCGCTACATCCTCGCAAGTGGACAAGTAGCCCCCACCTGCCAATTTGTAGGCGTTGTTTACCTGAACAGCATCCGTAAAACACAGTGACCTCTTCGTGTAGAATTGTGCTTTAAAGGTATCTGAGCTAGCGATATTCTCAAGTTCATCTGGAGAAAAGGTGCTTTGCATTCCCAAAGCGTTCAAAATGTGTTCCTTAACATAGTCATGAAAGGGAACACAACTAGCTTCTTGCATAGCCAGGGACAGCAATACAAAATCAAAACTGTTGTAGAGATAGCTCGTTCCTGGTTCGTAGAATAACGGATCGTTTTTAAACACATCAATACCCTCTTTTATGGAGTAATCTTGATTCAAAGCATATTCCTTGCCTCGATACCCACGAATACCCGCGGTGTGGCCCGCCAGTTGCCGTAAGGTGAAATCATATTTCTTTTTTGGGAAATATGGCAGATAAGTGTAGATGGATTCATCCAAATCCAAGATGCCGTCTTCCATCATTTTACCCAAAGCCAAGCCAGTAATGCATTTGGAAATACTCGCGATGCGAAAAACCGTACGTTGGGCATCCACCGTTTCTCTATTTTCAAAATTGGAGAAACCATACCCTTTTTGAAGCACCACGTTCCCTTTATCCAAAATGGCAACCGCTAACCCAGGAACCTTTTTTTCCGCAACTAGATTATGGAAAAGTGCATCCGCTTTCTCCAATCCCATCAATCCATCGAATGACCTGACCTTTGGAAATGGTGAAAATAGGTTCTTAATATGTGTGAGAAAATTTCCCAAAAACTTGATTTAAGCCTCAAAATTAAAGAGAAATAGTGAAGCTAGACAAGAATAGTGCAACTCTATAAGATTAATCCTGAAAAATCAATCTACCATTGAATAGTTCCTCCACATCAATCTCAGGAGGTGTGTTTACGCTGATGACATCTCCAGTTCCCCGTATTACTCCGTTCAAAGATTGTTGCGGATTCACAAAAACATCATTGGAGCCACGGTGGTTTACCGTTACATTTTCCGACATCAATCCTTCCGCCTCTATTCTAGAATCACCAGCTGCAACATTTACATTAAAATTTTCAGAGTTGCCCCGTAGCTTAAAATAAGCTATTCCATTTACCACAATTCTGACCGTGGTTGAATTAAGGTTTAAATCAAAAGAACCGTCCGTTGTTTCGGTCTCTGGATTTATGAAGCTCTCCGCAATCAAACTTAAAGTTGGGTATTCCAATATTCCATCACTGGAAATCAACAATCCCGTGCCGCTTCGGATTTCAGTAATGTTAGGCGAAGTAATGTAAATGGTTGTTAATCCATAATCCCTAACATAATTGCAACTGTTTTCATTTCGAAGCACTAGGCGGTTATCCTCTACTACAGCGGAAACATCGTTAAAGAGGTACTCTCCTGTTTCTACCTCTACCTGTTGTTCTTCCCCTTGTTTTATAACCACATTTAGATTTTCGAACACGGTTATGGTGCTAAACTCCGGCACATCAATTGGTCGACGTACCATGTCACCTGCATTTTGAAAACAATCTGGAACATTGTCGCCATTGCAGGAAACCAATACTAGGAATATAGATGACAAAAGGAACCTCTGGACTGCGCCCGAGGTGACAACTACTTTCTTATAAAATTTTCTCAATACTAACATCTCAAATCTCAATACTATAATCGTATCCCTATTCCAAATTCGACCGCCTCTGCTTTAGCTCCGTGAGACTTTAACGTGAGTGCTCCAAAGACTTTATCCCCAAAATAGCGTTTCATTCCTATTCGGTTGTACATTCTTCCTTCAAAATCAAAAGGGTAATAGACATAATACCCCAATTGGGCGACCACACTCATTTTGTTGACGAAAAGTTCGTGCCCCAGAAATACTCCCACTCGTTTGTAGTCGGTATCAGGAGCAACATCCAGCTCCGGAAAAGCTATGGATTGGTATCGAATCAGTTCTTTTAAAAAATTGGAAAAGAATATATCCGTCCCCAACTGAATGGCACTGCGCTTGCCCAATCTTTTATCGGCATATGCAGAAACAATGGCAAAGCCATATCGCCCCATATTGATGACATCGCTTTCATTGGCACCCCCGCGAAAGACCAAATTATACCGTAACGGTTCGTTAATTTTTCCTGTTGATTCCGGTCTTAGATATTCATATTCAGTTTCGTTATCCAATGTGTAGTTTAAACCCAGATTAAAGGCGAAAGTGTTGGTGGATGTATTGGGCGCCTTAAAATTGGCATTGGAATAATGAATGAACGAAAGGCCCGCGTGCAGCCCCAATCCTGCCACCAAATTCTCTTTATGATAATTGAGCATCAACAAAGTACTGCTTAAAATATGACTACCATAGGCATTGTTCCTAAAATTTTCTTCCTTATCATAAGGGTTATTACTGTAGGCCAATCCTTGGGCCACCCGTAATTGCACATTTCGCTTTAAAAAATAGAAGTTATAATGACCATACAGACCAAAATGCTCCCCCAAGGTGGGATTATTAGTGTTTTGGTAGACAAAAGTGTAGCCTGTATCCGGGTATCCGAAATCCGCCTCCCATTCTTTATGGCCATACGTTTTACGGCTCACTCCCAAAATAATACCGGCTGGATGATTGGTAATCAAGTGGGAAATATCCGGATTGTGCAACAGAATGGAACCATAAAACTGGGTTGCATCGAACACATATTTCTTGGGGGCCTCATCGGTTTGCGCAAGTCCGCAAAATGAAATCGACAATAATAATAGGCTAAGCAGGTACCTCATGGGGCACTAAAGTAGGAAATTAAAAAAGTTCCTTGGCAATTGCCTTCACATTATCCGATTTACCCATGGAATAATAATGTAGTACGGGCACCCCTGCCTCCCTTAATTCCTTGGACTGCTGGATGGCCCACTCCACTCCTACTTGTCGCACTTCCTTATTGTCTTTACAAGCCTCGACAGCATTGATCAAATCTTCAGGAAGGTCTATACTAAAAACATGGGGAAGTAATTGAAGGTGCCTTTTTACTGCGATGGGTTTGATTCCCGGTATTATCGGCACGTTTATTCCCATCTCGCGGGCCGCTTTTACAAATGCAAAGAATTTTTGATTGTCAAAAAACATCTGGGTCACCACATAGTCCGCACCCAAATCCACTTTTTGCTTTAAACGTTTCAAATCGGTTTGCAAGGATGGTGCTTCCATATGCTTTTCGGGATACCCCGCCACACCGATACAAAAACTGCTCAAATCGCTCGACTCGATGGTGTCATGTAGATAATTCCCATCATTAATATCCTTAATCTGTTTTACCAATTCGGTAGCATATTGATGTCCACCTTTGGTGGGGGCAAAATATTTTTCCTCTTTACGTGCATCCCCGCGGAGTGCCATCACATTTTCAATCTCTAAATATTGGCAATCCACCAAAAGGTATTCGGTCTCCTCTTTGGTAAATCCACCACAAAGTACGTGTGGTACTGTATCCACATCGTATTTATGCTTCAATGATGCACATATACCCAAGGTCCCCGGGCGGGTACGAGTCAGTTTTTTATCCAATAATCCATCCTTTTCTTTATAAATGTACTCCTCTCGCGAGGTAGTCACATCAATAAATGGAGGCTTAAACTCCATCAAAGGGTCAATGTTGTTGTACAGTTCTTGAATGCTCTTTCCTTTTACGGGCGGCACAATCTCAAAACTGAAAAGCGTTTCTCCGTTTGCTTTTTTTATGTGGTCGGTAATTTTCATCGGTCTTAATCAACAATATTCGGAGCCAGCCACTTTTGGGCTTCCTCTAGTTTCATATTTTTTCGTTCTGCAAAATCCTGAACTTGGTCTTGTTCTATTTTACCCAGTCCAAAATATTTTGCCTCTGGGTGCGCAAAATAGTAGCCGCTTACACTTGCAGCGGGCCACATGGCCAAACTATCGGTCAGTTTTACGCCAATTTTCTCCTCTACCTCCAACATCTCCCAAATGGTAATCTTTTCCAAATGGTCGGGACAAGCCGGGTAGCCGGGCGCTGGGCGGATGCCTTGATATTTTTCTTTGATTAATTCATCGTTGTCCAAGTGCTCGTCAACGGCATAGCCCCAATATTTGGTTCGTACTTCCTTATGTAAATATTCAGCGAAAGCTTCCGCAAATCGGTCCGCCAAAGCCTTGATCATGATAGAATTGTAATCATCGTGGTTCTTCTCGAACTCAGCTGCCAATTCCTGTGTACCAAATCCCGTGCTTACACAAAAGAAGCCCATATAATCCTGAATCCCGGATTCCTTTGGGGCTATAAAATCCGCCAATGCGATATTGGGCACACCTTCTCGCTTTTTCAATTGCTGGCGAAGAGTCCTAAAAATAAAGGTTTCCCCATCCTTGTCCACCTCAATATCATCCTCATTAATTTGGTTTGCCGGCAACAGTCCAAAGATGGCTTTGCCCTTCAACAATTTTTCATCCAAAACTTTTTTCAAAAGTGTTTTGGCATCCTTGAAAAGTTCTTTAGCCTGTTCACCTACCACATCATCCGTCAAAATATTTGGGTATTTACCATGTAGGTCCCAGCTTCGAAAAAAGGGTGACCAATCAATGTAATCCTCCAATTTGGTCAGGTCAAAATCATCCCAGACCTCAATACCCAACTGGTTGGGTTTTTTGATGTCCGATGGATTCCAATCGATTTGAAATTTGTTTTTACGAGCCTGTTCCAAGGTCAAATATTCCTTCTGCTTTCCTCGCTTTAAAAACTTCTCCCTAAAACTCTCATAATCCAGTTTGATGGATTTTTTATACTGAACGGAAGACTCATCTTGAAGCAAATTGCCCACAACCGTTACCGCTCTGGATGCATCGTTCACGTGTACCACGGATTGACTGTACTGCGGGTCGATTTTTACAGCGGTATGTGCTTTACTGGTTGTGGCACCACCAATCAAAAGCGGCACTTCAAAGTTTTGACGCTCCATTTCCTTCGCCAGAAAGACCATTTCGTCCAACGATGGGGTAATCAGTCCGCTCAGGCCAATAATATCTACTTGCTCTTCCTTGGCCTTGTTGATGATTTTTTCTGGTGGTACCATCACCCCCATATCCACAATGGCATAATTGTTACAGGCTAGTACCACACTCACAATGTTTTTTCCAATATCGTGCACGTCGCCTTTTACCGTGGCCATCAATATTTTTCCTGCCGCTTTTGCATCCTTGTCCTTGGAAGCTTCAATGTAGGGAGTTAGGTAAGCTACAGCCTTTTTCATGACCCTGGCCGATTTTACCACTTGTGGCAAGAACATTTTTCCGCTTCCGAAAAGGTCTCCGACCACATTCATCCCGGTCATCAAGTTGCCTTCGATAACATGTAAAGGTTTCTCGGCTTGTTGACGGGCTTCCTCTACATCTTCGATAATATATTGATCTATTCCTTTGACCAAGGCACGTGTAATCCTATCCTGAAGGGGCTCTTCCCTCCATGAAAGGTCTACTTTGGATTCCTTTTTGGTACCAACAACCGTTTCCGCAAAGTCCAACAACCGTTCAGTAGCATCATCCCGTCGGTCCAACAGCACATCTTCCACATATTCCAAGAGGTCCTTGGGAATATCGTCGTACACTTCCAACATGGTCGGATTTACAATACCTATGTTCATGCCTGCTTTAATGGCATGAAACAAAAATGCGGAGTTAATGGCCTCGCGGACCGGGTTGTTCCCCCTAAACGAAAAGGAAACATTGCTCACACCTCCACTAACGCTACAGTAGGGAAGATTTTCTTTTACCCATCGAGTGGCTTCTATAAAATCGACCGCATTGCGCCTATGTTCCTCCATTCCCGTGGCAACTGGAAAAATATTCAGGTCGAAAATGATATCTTCTGGAGGAAAATTCACTTTATTGACCAGCACATCGTAAGACCGCTTGGCTATCTCGATTCGGCGTTCCAAGTTATCGGCCTGACCCACTTCGTCAAAGGCCATGACAATTACTGCAGCTCCATAGCGCTTAATCAATTTGGCATGACGGATAAATTCTTCTTCCCCTTCCTTTAGGCTGATGGAGTTTACCACACATTTGCCTTGCACCACCTGCAATCCGGCTTCGATAATTTCCCATTTGGAACTATCTATCATGATAGGCACTCGAGCAATATCGGGCTCTGAAACAATCAGGTTCAAAAATTTGACCATAGCCTCCTTGCCATCAATCAAACCGTCGTCCATGTTCACATCGATGATTTGAGCTCCACCTTCCACTTGGTCGCGTGCCACATCAAGTGCCTCATCAAATTTTTCTTCTTTGATGAGCCTTAAAAACCGTTTGGAGCCTGCCACATTGGTTCGCTCCCCCACATTTATGAAATTGCTTTCAGGGGTTATTACCAAAGGTTCTAGGCCTGAAAGTTTTAGTACTCTTGTTCCCACTACTATTGGTTAATCCTTGATTCGTATATACTTTTCTACTATATGCCTATTTATACCTGCATCGGGCACATCCTCTACCCCAAATTGGATAAGTGTGTCCCCTTTGATTTCTATTTCAAAGGTAAATTCATGGCCCCGTAATTCTTTCGCTCCAATATAATCCAACCGCTCGGTGTACACATTTCCTTTTAGGGAGTATGTTCCACCTCCTCCGTAAAACCCTTCGGCGGTATCTTTATTTTGATTGAAAAAGGCAAAATGGTCCTCGTTCAATATCTTTATAAACTCAGTATCGGACAGGTCTTTCACTTCTACAGTATCCGCTGTCCTTGTTTCCCCATAAACCAAAAGCCAACTGCCCATCATTTTATTTTTGGCCTCAACGATTACGGTTTCATTTTTTTCGGCTTTTCCTTTACCTCCACAAGACACGAAAGCCATAAGGGCCAACATCAAAATTGATTTGTTAAATAGATGATCCATATGTTTGTTCAGTTTTTCTGGGGCTATATTCTTTTACTAAATCTGCAATGGCCTTGATATGTTCCGGAGTGGTCCCACAGCATCCGCCTACAATGTTCACCAATCCTTTCTCTACATATTCCTTGATCTGGGCAGCCATTTGCGCTGGTGTTTCGTCATATTCACCAAAGGCATTGGGCAATCCGGCATTGGGGTGCGCGGAAATGGCAAACTCAGACTTTGCTGAAACAACTTCCAAATGTGGCACCAATTGTTTGGCTCCCAAGGCACAATTAAAGCCGACCGATAAAATCGGGATATGGGAGATGGATATCAAAAACGCTTCGGCTGTTTGTCCAGACAAAGTTCTTCCCGAAGCATCAGTAATGGTTCCGCTAACCATCACGGGCACCTCAATATTACGCTCATCCTTTACCTCTTCAATAGCGAAAAGTGCTGCTTTGGCATTTAACGTATCAAAAATGGTCTCTACTAACAAAATATCGACACCTCCATCTAAAAGTGCCTCTATTTGCTGCTTGTATGCAATACGCAATTCATTAAAAGATATGGCACGGAATCCCGGGTCGTTCACATCTGGGGACATGCTTGCCGTTTTATTGGTAGGGCCAATACTCCCAGCTACAAAACGTGGCTTGTTCGGATTTTTATGAGTGAACTCTCCAGCTACTTGCTTTGCCAGTTTGGCCGATTCGTAATTCAGTTCATAAACGAGTTCTTCCATACCGTAATCAGCCATAGCAATGGTTGTTCCGGAAAAGGTATTGGTTTCTAAAATGTCTGCGCCTGCTTCCAGAAACTTCCGGTGTACCTCTTTTACGGCCTCTGGTTGAGTCAAAGACAGCAAATCATTGTTTCCTTGTAAATCGCTTGGCCAATCCTTGAAGCGTTCGCCCCTAAAATCTTCCTCATTGAATTTATAGCGCTGCAACATGGTACCCATGGCTCCATCCAACACTAAAATCCGTTTCTTCAATATATCTTCAATTTTTTCCATAGTATAATTTCCCTTCAAAATAAAGGTATAGTTAAATCAAGAAAAATGCGTAGGTACTGTGTTGAATACTTTACGTTATCCTTCCCCTTACAGATTAAGCTTTCTAAATGGCCTTGGGTTTTTTCCAAGGCAAGGGTAGAATGTAGCACCTTCTCGAAGTCGAGGGTTGCTAAGGCTTCAAAGGGTCCAATCCCTCCACCTTTCTTGATAACACTTTCAATTTATAAATGAACTGAACTGCAAAGAAACGGCACTCCTTAGTGAAAAGCAAAAAAAGCCCCTGAATTTTTAGAAATGCAACAATAAAAAAACGGGTTGATCGCCCAACCCGTTTTCACTCGTTTTTTGTTATAGGTGTTATACCATCATTCCTCCGGAAACTTCAATTCGTTGCGCATTTACCCATTTGGCATCATCCGTACAAAGAAATGCCACTACCCCTCCTATGTCACTTGGGATACCAACTCGGCCCAAAGCTGTAAAGTTGGCAATTGCAGTTCTTTTATCCTCATCATTTTTGTTGGTGCCGCCACCAAAATCGGTTTCAATGGCGCCTGGTGCCACCACATTGGACCTAATTTGACGGGCGCCCAATTCTTTGGCTTGATATCGCGTCAATGTTTCAATGGCAGCTTTCATGGAGCCATAAACAGAATAGCCCGGGAAGGAAAAGCGTGCCAAACCACTAGAAATATTTACAACACCCCCACCATTAGAAATTAAAGGCAGTAGTTTCTGAGTAAGAAAAAATGCTCCCTTAAAATGAATGTTCACCAACGTGTCGAAGTCCTGCTCCGTGGTTTCAGTAATTGGTGTATTAATCCCAATACCTGCATTATTGACCAAATAATCCAATTTTGCTGAATCAAAATGAGATTTAAGCACATTTTTGACCTCATCCACAAAAGCATCGAAACTTTGGCTTTCTGCCACATCCAATTGTAATGCATAGGCTTTTTGACCCAGCTTTTCTACTTCGCTTACGGTTTTGTCGGCTTCTTCCCTATTACTGCGGTAAGTCAATAGGACGTTCAATCCTTTTTTGGCCAAGTTAATGGCCATGTTTTCTCCAAGTCCACGGCTTCCACCGGTAACCAATGCTATTTTTGCTTTGCTCATGTTAATTGATTTTTGAATTCGAAACAAAATTAGCACCGCAAGTTATCTACAGGGTTGCATGCATCAATCTGTTTTTTGCAAAAATCAAATTTTGACGGCGGACCTGAACTTCAATGGGGATTGATCCGCACGCTTTTTAAAGAAATTGGAAAAATGAGCCACCTCTTCAAACCCAAGGCTGTATGAAATTTCAGATATATTCCAGTCCGTACCATTAAGAAGTAGCTTCGCCTCTTCAACTATTCTTGAATGAATGATCTCGGTAGTTGTGTTTCCCGTAGTTTCTTTGAGAACTTTGTTGAGGTGGTTGGGATGCACCGCAAGTTGTTCAGCGAAATCATTTGCTGTTTTTAACATTAACCGCTGAGCTGGTGTATTTATCGGGAATTGACGCTCCAACAGTTCCACGAACATATCCGTGATTCTAACAGCGGCATTTTTTCCGCCTTCGTTCGGTTGAACTGGATGCAATTTTTGCCCCATATGCAACAGTTCGATTACGTAAGCCCGAATTAAATCAAACTTAAAGGGATAATTTGAAGAAATTTCCTTTTCCATTTTAACAAACAGTTGTTCAACCTCAGGGTATTCATCATTCGAAAGGCTTAGAACAGGATACCCCCCAGGGTGAAAAATCGGTAAGGTTTCCAATATGACACCGCTTTTATCCTTGGATAAAAAGCTTTCAGTAAACACACAAAAAAAACCGGACTGGTCATCTTCTTGAGGCAAATAATTATATGGAATCTTGGGCGAAGCGAACAATAGAGCCTTGTTATCTATATGTATGACCTTATCTGCATATTCGACCCGGTTCTTTCCATTGATCAAGCTGATTTTGAAATAGGCTCTCCTATCATATCGCATCTCACCCTTGCTTAGACGATTACGGTATTCGGCAATATTAAAAACATTAAAATGTCCAATATCCTTTCCTATGTTCTCTGGAATGGGCAGGCCAAGTTTTCCGTAGAAATCGTTAAGGGTGAAAGCTACGTCCATACGTTTGTAAAATTCAAATATACCCAAAAACAAAAACACCTCTCAAAATTGCTCTTGAAAGATGTCTTCTCTTCTAAAAACTATTATTGTTAATCGATGCTCTGCACCACTTCTTTTTTAGCTTCTTTTTTGGAACCATCAAATCCTTGTACACCTCCAACGGTGGTATACTTCATCACAAAACGTTTGTCCGGATTAATGATTTGATATGCATATTGGCACATTACCGCCGCCTCGTGGAATCCTGAAAGAATCAATTTCAACTTTCCTGGATAGGTATTTACATCACCAATGGCAAACACTCCCGGAAGGTTGGTCTGGTAATCCATCGCGTTGTTCACTTTGATGGCATTTTTCTCGATTTCCAAGCCCCAATCGCCAATGGGTCCTAATTTTGGAGACAATCCGAATAATGGAATAAAGAAATCGGTCTCCACATAAGTTGATTCTTTTTCCTCATCGTTATACTTGATCACGACTGCATGCAAATCTTCCTGACCATGGATTTCGGTAACCTCAGCCTTAGTGAACAATCTAATTTTGCCCAGTTTGGCCAGTTCCCTTGCTTTTTCCACAGAGTCCAAAGCACCCCTAAACTCGTTTCTACGGTGTACCAAGGATACTTCGGAAGCTACATCGGCCAAGAAAATAGCCCAGTCCAATGCAGAATCACCTCCACCGGAGATCACGACCTTCTTATCACGGAACTGCTCAGGATCTTTCACCATATATTCCACACCTTTGCTTTCGAACAGCTCGATGTTTGGAATAACGGGCTTTCTAGGCTCAAAAGAACCAAGACCACCTGCAATCACTACCACTGGGGCATGGTGCTGGGTTCCTTTGTTGGTAGTAACAATATAGGAACCATCTTCTTGCTTGTCCAAAGTTTCCGCACGTTCGCCCAAGGTAAAACCAGGTTCAAACGGTTTGATTTGCTCCATTAGATTATCCACCAACGTTCCAGCCAAAATTTCTGGATAGGCCGGAATATCGTAAATGGGCTTCTTTGGATAAATCTCCGAACATTGCCCTCCCGGTTGCGCCAAGGCATCTATTAAATGACATTTTAATTTGAGCAATCCCGCTTCAAAAACGGTGAACAAACCTGTTGGCCCTGCTCCGATTATAATGATATCTGTTTTGATCATAATTCTACATTTATTTGGTCCCAACTTGCGGGACCTGACTGATTTTAAACTTTTTCTTGCAATTTTTCTCCCTGAAACTGATATTCCTTTTGAATATCCAACACCCGTTGACGATGATTTACTACCTCGCCAATTACAATGATTGCTGGATTTGACAGCTGCTGCTCCTTTGCCTTGTGCTCAATGGAAGCAACAGTGCCAATTCCAATCTTCTCGTTTTCAGTGGTACCGTTTTGAATGATGGCCACTGGGGTATTTTCTTTTTCTTCTCTTTTAAACAGTTCCATTATCTCACCCAATTTGGACATTCCCATGAGAATGATGACAGTTGCATTGGATTTAGCAGCCAGAGCCACATCATTGGATAATTTGTGCTCTTTGGTGGTCCCTGTTATCACCCAAAAGCTTTCGGCTGCCCCCCTTTTGGTCACGGGAATATGTTGCGATGCAGGTACTGATACCGAGGATGAAATCCCTGGCACCACTGCAACTTCAAGACCAAATTTTGCCGCATGTTCCATTTCTTCGGCCCCTCTGCCAAATACAAATGGGTCTCCGCCTTTTAACCGTACTACATGTAATCCTTGACCAGCACGTTCAACAATCAAATCGTTGATTTGCTCCTGTTGGTAGGAATAACACCCCTTCCTTTTTCCCACAAATACTTTCTCAGCTTCCGGGGCATAATCCAATAGCTCTGGCGACACTAAGGCATCATACAAAACAACATCGGCACTTTGCAAGGCCTTTATACCTTTAAGCGTGATTAAATCTACATCGCCCGGGCCAGCGCCCACAACAGTCAATTTTCCTCTATGCATGTTCCAACTCCATTTTTCTGAACGTTTCCAACTTGCTCAAAACAATTTTGGCATCTTCCAGATAGCTTTTTGCAAAAGCTTCTGATGGTTCGTTCTTGTTCAACTGAAGGGCCACTTTTTCGAACCCGCCCTCAAAGGCCACTTTATCGGTTGCCACATACAGTTCATCAAAATCCTTGATGATGCTTGCATGGGTATTCGTCTTAACTTTTTCCGCTGTCAACAATGCTTTGGCAGAGTTCACAATGGATTGGTAGGAATAGTAGATACTTGCTGCCCATTTACCTTCTGTGAGAGCTTCCTCAGCATTTTCGATTTTCTCTTCGCTTTCAAGGAAGAGGGTTGCAACTAAATCCACGATAACACCGGCACATTCGCCGACGCCAATCTCTTTTTTATACTTTTCTTCGTTCCCCCAATCGATAAAATCTTCTTGGGTAAGGTTGTCCACATCGGTCAAAGGCTTCAAGAAATCGTAGAAATAAATCTGTCCTTTTTCCTCGTAGTAATCCGTAAATGATGCTCCATTTCCGTTGGCTTCAAAATCATCTAAGATTAAACGTAACGCTTGTGGTCCTCGTTTACTTGGAATCTTGGCCACTTTATCCGCAAATCTTGCTTTACCATCTCCAAAGTTTCCTCCTCCCAACAAAACCTGAAGCGCTGGAGCCACCAATTTATCCTTGGTTCTGACGGACATTCCTTGGAATCCGATATGGGCCATGTTATGCTGACCGCAGGCGTTCATACAACCGCTGATCTTGATGACCACATCAGGGTTTTTGATGTATTGTGGATATTCCGCTTTAATGACTCGTTCCAACTCATCGGCAATTCCGGTACTACTGGCAATTCCTAGGTTACAGGTATCTGTTCCAGGACATGCGGTGATATCCAATGCCTTGTTGTATCCAGCTTCCGCAAAGCCAAGTTTTTTCAACTCTTGATAAAAGAAAGGAACCAACTCTTCTTTTACATAGGGAACCAAGATATTTTGTCTCAACGACAAACGGATTTCGCCTGCTGCGTAATCCTGAACCAATTTGGCCAATAAACGAGCCTTATCGGTATAAAAATCACCCAACAGCACTTTGATTCCAATCGCAACGTATCCTTCTTGCTTTTGAGGGACCAAGTTGGTCGATTTCCATTCCTCGAAAGCATTTTGGTCTTCGATGGAAACTTCGAGAGCTTCGACCTCGGCAACCTTTACCTTCGGATAGTCATCTATATGAATAGGATAGGTTTTGTTTGGAATAGCTGTTTGTTCTTCTTCCAATAATTCTTTGAAACCATCCAATCCCAAATCTTTCAACAAAAACTTCATGCGCGCCTTTGCCCTACTCTTACGCTCTCCATATCTATCGAATACACGGATAACACCTTCCATCAATGGAATAATTTTGTCCGTAGACAAAAAGCTGTACAATTCATCGGCATGGCGTGGTTGCGAACCTAGGCCTCCGGCCAACATCACTTTAAATCCACGCTCACCATCCTTTTCTTTGGCGATAAAACCAAGATCGTGCATATAAGACAGGCCCGTATCCGCATCACTTGCAGAGAAGGAAACTTTGAATTTTCTTCCCATTTCCTGACCTATCGGGTTTCTTAAAAAGTATTCGAAAACCGCTTGAGCGTATGGAGAAACATCAAAGGGCTCGTCCACATCGATTCCTGCAGTTTCGCTAGCTGTTACGTTACGAACGGTATTTCCACAAGCTTCGCGAAGGGTAACTTGGTCTTTCTCCAATTGTGCCCAAAGTTCAGGGGTACGCTCCAAATCCACATAGTGAATCTGGATATCCTGACGTGTGGTGATATGCAAGCGCCCGCGAGAATACTCATCGGATACATCTGCTATCCGAAGCAACTGATTGGAGGTTACCTTACCGTAAGGCAATTTTATCCGAATCATTTGCACCCCCGGTTGACGCTGTCCATAAACTCCTCGTGCCAAACGTAGGCTACGGAATTTTTCCTCATCCACTTCCCCACCTTTGAACTGGCGAATTTTTTTCTCCAATTCAATGATATCCTTTTCTACAACTGGGTTTTCTATCTCTGTTCTAAAGCTTTGCATAATCTAGTTTTCCTATCTATTTTATAGAGTTAAATCAAATAAACTCCCTGTTCCAGCACCTAAGTGCACGTCTTTATTCTATAAATCCGACGCCTGCCGTTGTATTGGTACGGCTATCGATTATTATAAAGGAACCGTTTGTACGGTGGTCTTTGAACCTATCATAAAAAATAGGCTTGTTCAACCTTAGGCGTACTTTGGCAATATCGTTCATCTGAAGCGAGGTAACGTTCTCCTCGATTCCAGAATAATCAGGATGTATTTTATGTTCAATGGCATCGACCTTGGCCAAGACCTTGTTGACTCCATGCTGAAGCAAATACTTTCCTCCCGGGGTAAAATTGTCACTGTCCATCCAAGAGATGGTTGCAGTGAGTTGCTTGTCAATCGTTGGCAAATCACCCACTTTCACCAACATATCTCCCCTGCTTACGTTTACCTCATCTTCCAAGGTTATGGTAACCGAAGACCTTCTGGGAGCCGTCTTGTATTGTTTATTGTAAAAATAAATGTCCTTGATCTTGGAACGTGTCATCGATGGTAACACCACCACTTCGTCCCCAACATTTAGTTCGCCTCCGTATACCTTTCCAGCAAATCCACGGAAATCGTGAAAATCCTCCGTTTTTGGTCGAATCACATACTGAACTGGGAAACGTGGGGTACCTGTATTGTAGATATCCTTTTGGTCCAATTCCTCCAAATGCTCCAAAAGCGTTTGGCCTTTGTACCAAGGTGTGTTTTCTGATGGATTCACCACGTTATCGCCCTTAAGCGCACTTACGGGAATAAAAGTTATGTTTTGGTCCTGATAATCTCTTTTTTTCATCAATTCCTCGAAATCGGCCTTGATATTATTATAGGTTTCTTCGGAGAAATCTACCAAATCCATTTTATTGATGGCCACAATAACATCCTTCACCCGCAAAAGGTTATTGATAAAAAAGTGACGGTGTGTTTGCTCGATCACTCCTTTTCGTGCATCTATCAAAATGATGGATGCTTGGGAGGTCGAGGCTCCCGTAACCATGTTTCGAGTGTATTCCACGTGACCCGGGGTATCGGCTATGATGTAACTTTTGGATGGTGTAGAGAAGTAAATGTGGGCCACATCTATAGTGATGCCCTGCTCCCTTTCTGCCACCAAACCATCTGTCGCCAATGAAAAATCGAGATAATCGTATCCTTTCTGCTTACTTGTTCTTTCAATGGCCTCCAATTTATCGTCGGTCATAGATTTTGTATCGTAAAGCAATCTTCCGATCAAGGTACTTTTACCGTCATCTACACTTCCTGCTGTTGCTATTTTTAAAACTTCCATTTGTCTTTCTTCCTGTTAAAAGTATCCTTGCTGTTTACGTTTTTCCATTGCCGCTTCCGAACGTTTATCATCGATACGGGCGCCCCTTTCCGAGATTCTGGAATCCCTGATTTCGGATACAACTTTATCAATCGTATCGGCATGCGACTCAACAGCTGCGGTACAGCTCATATCCCCAACGGTTCTAAAGCGTACCATTCGCTCTTCTACCTGTTCATCATCTGCCCTAAAGACCACATCGTCTTCTGCGGACCATATCAACCCATCCCTAAGGAAGGTATTTCTTTTGTGCGCAAAATAGATGGATGGAATTTCAATACTTTCCTTTTGAATATAGCTCCACACGTCGAGCTCCGTCCAGTTACTGATTGGGAACACTCTTACGTTCTGACCTATTTCTATCTCTCCGTTCAACATATCGAACAGCTCTGGTCTTTGGTTTTTTTCGTCCCACTGGCCAAAATCGTCACGCACAGAAAAGATACGCTCCTTGGCTCTTGCTTTTTCTTCATCTCGTCTTGCTCCACCGATACATGCATCGAACTTAAATTCTTCAATGGCATCTAGAAGGGTGGTCGTCTGCAACATATTTCTACTGGCGTACTTACCCGTTTCTTCCACTACTTTTCCTTCATCAATGGAATCCTGAACATTACGGACTATCAATTCAACACCAAGTTCTTCTACCAATTTGTCCCTAAACTCAATAGTTTCGGGAAAGTTGTGCCCAGTATCGATATGCATCAATGGAAATGGGATTTTGGCCGGCCAGAATGCCTTTTGCGCCAAGCGTACCAAGGTTATTGAATCTTTTCCTCCGGAAAAAAGCAGTACAGGTTTCTCAAACTGTGCCGCCACTTCGCGGATAATGTAAATGGCTTCGTGTTCCAAAGCATTTGCGGACGGTCTTTCGACCCCGTTCAAATTCTCCGGCTTTTTAATTTCTTCTGCAAGTGTGCTCAAGGCTATATCATTTTTGTTCAATCACCGTAATTGGCGACAATTCATTCTTCTTATGTGTGCAAACCGCATTCGCGGTTCTCCAAAACCTTTGTTGGATCAAAATATTTATGCTCGTTCGGCAATTTGCGTTCTTTCAAATAAGCATCCAATTGGGTATCGCTCCAATGATAGAAAGGACTTACTTTTAAGACCCCATCTTTACTCATACTCAAAACATCCAATGAGTCCCTGTGGGCAGTTTGTCCTTTGCGCAGATTAGTGAACCAAACATCTGGCTTGTGCTCTTCCATAGCGCGATGGAACGGCTCCAGCTTTACCTGCTCGGTAAACTCTTTGTGCCGGGGATCATCAATCTGTGGAATGCCCATAACAGCATCACGATGGGAACTCGTTTGTTTGGGAACATATAATTTGACGTTGAGTTCCAATCTGGAAATCAACTCTTCTGCATGTTTATAGGTTTGGGGCGTATTGTACCCCGTATCGCACCAAATCACGGGAATGTTTTTATCCACTTCGGTCACCGCGTGCAAAATTGCCACCTCATATGGCCTAAAATTGGTAGTGACCACAGGGTTGTTTCCGTGTTTAACGGCCCATGAGATAATTTCTTCGGGAGAAATGCCCTTAAACTGAAGGTTCAACTTCTGTATTTCTTCTTGTGTCAATGCCATTGCCTATAAATTTATTTTCCCCATTTAATGGAGTTCCAAATTCTTTCGTGAAAAAAATAAAGCACCATTTTGGTGACCAGCTCCACCAATCCAATCGAAAATGCCAAACTCAATGTTCCCGTAACAATCCAAGAAATCAATATCGTGTCCATAGTACCTACGATTCTCCAGCTTATGGATTTTACAATACTTCTCTTTGGACTCTCCGAAGCACTATCCTTGGTATACGTGCTTTGCTGTTTTTCGTTTTTTATTATCAACTGATCGGTAATCATTTTTAAACTTTTATTACCCTACCGAATTGGTAGGAATTTCAAAAATAAAATTATTTTCCCGAAGAAAAAGCAAAATGAATCATAAATTTACTTTTACCCTATAGTTTTAGTAGATTATCGATAATCAATAGGAAATTTTGAGAAT
The DNA here is from genome assembly GCF_003057865.1 of Muricauda brasiliensis. Classification (NCBI taxonomy): domain Bacteria; kingdom Pseudomonadati; phylum Bacteroidota; class Flavobacteriia; order Flavobacteriales; family Flavobacteriaceae; genus Allomuricauda; species Muricauda brasiliensis. Next base: position 95,107 of record NZ_QBTW01000004.1, read on the forward strand.
TTTTAAGCTAGAATTTACCGTGAAGCATTGATTTAAAGCAAATCTGCCAGCGTATTGTTTCGGTAGACATCGAGTGCGCTGTCCCTTACCTGAAGCATTAGTTTATGAACGGAGCACTCTCCTTCGTCGGGACAATCCTCACATTTCTCGTAAAAATTCAAACTTACACAGGGCACCATGGCAATAGGGCCTTCCAATACCCGCATAACAGTAGTCATTTGCACCTCGTGAGGTTCCTTAATAAGATAATAGCCCCCTCCTTTTCCCTTTTTTGACCCTAACAGCCCATTACGGCGAAGTGTAAGTAATATGCTTTCCAAAAACTTTTGGGAGATATTTTCACACTTGGCGATTTCCGCAATCTGTACCGGCTGCCTACCCTCTACCTTGGCAAGGTAGGTAAGTGCCTTAAGTCCGTATTTTGTCTTCTTGGAGAGCATCACACGAAGATAGGGAAATTTAGCAACCCGCCTAACCGACAGGTTGCGGAAAGATTACCCCAAGGCCTGCTCGATATCGGCGATAATATCATCTATATGTTCGAGACCGACCGAAACCCTGACCATTCCGTCCGAGATGCCCACGGCGTTGCGTTCCTCCGTGGTCAATTTGCTATGTGTAGTGGATGCAGGATGCGTAACAATGCTCCTTGCATCTCCCAAGTTTGCCGACAAGGATAATAAATGGATGCTATCAAAAAATTCCCGACCCGCTTCCAGACCACCTTTCACCTCAAAAGCAACAACACAACCACCTGCTTTCATCTGCTTTTTGGCTATTTCGTGCTTAGGGTGTGATTTCAAAAATGGATACTTTACCCACTCTATTTTATCATGACCTTCCAGATAGGTTGCCAACTTCAAAGCGTTCTCGCAATGTCTGTCCACACGGATGGCCAACGTTTCCAAACTTCGGGAAAGCACCCATGCATTGAAAGGCGACAAGGCAGGTCCTGTTATTCGTGAAAATCGGTACACTTTGTCCATTAATTCACCGCTACCGACCGTGATTCCAGCCAGAACACGTCCTTGACCGTCCATCAATTTGGTTCCAGAATGAATGACCAGATCGGCCCCATATTTTATGGGCTGTTGCAGATAAGGTGTCGCAAAACAGTTATCTACAATAAAAATAAGGTTGTGCTTTTTGGCGATGTTCGCCAGCACCTCCAAGTCCAATACATCCACACCTGGGTTGGTCGGCGTTTCAGCATAGAGAATTTTGGAGTTGGGCTGTATCAACCCTTCAATTTGGGACAGATCATTGGCATCAAAATAACTGGTTTCAATATTCCATTTCGGAAAAAACTGAGTGAACAACGTATGGGTTGAGCCAAAGATACTTTTGGAGGATATCACGTGGTCACCAGCATCCAACAATGCTGCCAACGTTGAAAATACGGCAGCCATACCAGAAGCGTATGCAAACCCGTTCTCCGCACCTTCCATCAAGCACACCTTTTCAATGAGCTCGTTGGAATTGGGATTGGAATATCTGGAATAAATATTCCGTTGCTTTTCCTCTGCAAAGGAGGCACGCATGTCCTCTGCATCCTCAAAAACAAAGCTGGAGGTCATATAAATTGGGCTGGAATGCTCCAAATTTTGACTGCGCTCCATTTGCGTCCTTATTGCCTGTGTCTCGAATTTTTTGCCTTGCTTGCTCATATCTTTTCTGCTATTCTTAAAATGTCACCAAATACTCCTCTTGCCGTTACAGCGGCTCCTGCACCAGCTCCTTGAATTACCAAAGGATGCTCTCCGTAGGATTCTGTATAAATTTCAATGATGGAATCGGAGCCTTTTACCTGCCCCAAAGCACTTTCCTTGGGCACAGAGATCAATTTCACTTCTAAAACCCCCTTGTCCTGTTGCAAATCCCCATACAGGTCGCCAACATAGCGTAGCACATGACCTGGCTCCTGGTTCCCTTTGATTTCCTTATACATTTTGTCCATCTCCCCGATACGCTCCATGAACCTTTCAAAATCCAAAGTCTGAAGTTCTTCCGGAATCAGATTTTGTACGTTGATATCAGAAAACTCATTCTGAAGATCTAGTTCTCTTGCCAAAATCAACAATTTTCGTCCCACATCATTACCGGATAAATCCTCCCTTGGATCCGGCTCGGTAAAGCCACTTTCCATGGCCTCCTTTACAATTTCTGAAAAAGAAACATCTTTCTCTGAAAAGGTATTGAAAATATAACTCAACGATCCTGAGAACACTCCTTTGATTCGGGTAATATTTTCTCCGGAGAGATGCAATAATTTTATGGTATCGATAAGTGGAAGACCAGCGCCCACATTGGTTTCGTAGAGATATTGTTTCTGGTTCTTGTCCAAACATTTCCGAATGGATTTGTACTTCTCAAAACTCAGTGTGTTGGCAATTTTGTTCGATGAAACCAAATCAAAACCGTGCCCGATCAAAGGCTCGTACTGCTCCACAAATGTTTTGCTCGCCGTATTGTCCACAGCAATCAAGTTTTCAAGATGGTGTTTCTTGGCAAATGCGGTAATATCCTCAATTTGGTAGGGCCGTCCTTCCTTTTCCAATCGTTCTTTCCAATCCGACCCCACTCCCGAAGCATCCAAAAGCACTTTTTTGGAATTTGCCACGGCAAACACTTTTAAATCGATGCTCTTTCGGTCCTCAATACTGGTTTTTGAATCCAGAATTTGACTGATCAAGGTTCCTCCAACTGTTCCGTGACCAAACAAGGCCAGATTTATCTTCTTGGCTATTCCAAAAATCTGTCCATGAATCACATTGATGGCCTTGTTCAAATCTGATTTCTTCACCACCATGCTCACGTTCTTACCGGTAACGGTGTTGTTGAACAACAATGGTATAATCTGATTTTTGGCCAATGCGTTGAAGGGTTTATGGAAGCTGCTCAAATCCATCCCAACTATAGAAATTACCGAAACATCCTTCACCACCGATATCTGGTTGATGTCCTGTGAGGAATAATCCGTTTCAAATTCTTGGTCCAACACTTTTTTAGCTTTGTCCGCCTTGGATGCATCCACTACCAAGCCTATGCCGCGTTCGGACGATCCTTGGGAAACAATACCCACACTGATACCATTCTGGCCCAACGCCCTAAAAATCCGCATATCGACACCAACTTTACCGAGCAATCCCCTACCCTCCAAATTGATAAGGGCCATGTTGTCCAGCACCGAAAGCGATTTTATTCCGCCATTGTCGGTTTTTGGGCCGATCAATGTGCCCTTATTATCATCGTTGAAGGTATTGCAGATACGCAACGGAATATTTTTCTCGATCAACGGAATAATGGTCTTCGCATGCAAAATATTTGCCCCGAAATTTGCCAACTCGTTGGCTTCTCCATAGGATATTACATCAATCAATCGGGCATCCTTAACCAAATCCGGATTGGCGGTAAAAATACCATCCACATGGGTATAGTTCACCAACTCGCCAGCGTCCAAAAAGTTGGCCAGCAAGGCTGCGGAATAGTTACTTCCGTTTCTTCCCAAAGTTGTTGTGGAACCATCTCGATTGGAACCTATGAAACCGGTCACGATAGGTATTACACCCTTGTCCAATTCGTGAAACTGACGGATAACATTTTCTTTGGACGTACTTTGATCTACTTCCGCATTGCTAAAATTATCGTCCGTGGCGATCAACTTTCTGGAATCCAAAAGCTTTGCCCGTAGGCAAGATGCGTTTAAGGAAGCTGTCACATATTTTGCAGACAACAGTTCCCCATAGGACAACACCTCATCCTTGGTCTTTAAGCTGTAATCTCCCGTTAAGGAAACCCCGCTCAATATTTTTTCAATGGCGGACAATTCTTCTGCAATGTCTACGCCGTCGAAATTATTTTTTTGGTATTCGGCAAACTTTGCCAAATCAATTTTAAAGTCCGCACCTTTGGCCGCCTTCTCCAAAAGATTTTCGAGTTGGTCGGTTGCCTTTCCTCGAGCAGAGACCACCACGGCGAAGTGCTCTTCTTCCTCATGCCTTTTTCGGATGATATCCAAAACGCGCTCAATGCCTTCACCGTTTGCTAGAGACTTTCCTCCAAACTTCAATATTTTGATACGTTCGGTATTCTTTTGAAAAACGGTCTCCAACAATTTTTCCAATTGTTCAAACTCCATCAAAAAAGCATCGTGGCCATGTACAGATTGGACCTCGCCGTAAGTGACATTGGTATTGGCCTGTGCCAAACGTTTAAAGGTTTCCTTATTTTCTTCGGCCGTGAAGAACAGGTCGGAATTGACCCCGATGATATGGATTTTGGTATCGCTCTCCTGCAATGCCTTGAAGGCTTCCTCTCCATTTCTCGTAATGTCGATGGATTTGAGGAGTTGGTTCATCAACTTATACGCTGATAACTGAAAGCGCTCCTGTAGCTTTTTACCATGATGCATCAACCAAGATTCCACATTGAACACCTTGAGTTCCTCGTTGGTACTTCTTTTAAACCGCTCCTTGAAAGATTCTGGTGTACGGTAACACAACATGGCGTGCATACGGGCATCGTGCACGGGTTGTTTGGAATTCACCAAAAACTGCTCCTGAATCTGACAGTTGGCAATCAACCAATCCGTGGATTTCCAGTCAGATGCCACCGGAATCAAATGTTCAGTAATTTTGGGGTTAATGGCCGTCATTTCCCAGGCAATTCCACCTCCTAGGGACCCTCCAATGATGGCGAACAACTTATCAATTTCCAATTGCTCCAATCCCCAAAGAAATATTCTGGCAATATCCGCAGCTACAAAATCCTTGTAGTTTTCAATAATGAAACCATCGAATCCATTACCCGGAATATTAAAGGAAAGGATAGTGTATTTCTCGGTATCGATACATTTTCCATCGCCTATCAAATCGGACCACCATCCATCTTTCCCCGCTACGTTGGAATTTCCTGTAAGCGCATGGTTCACCAAAATAATGGGCGAAGTGCCCAAGGGTCTTCCAAAAACTTGGTACGACAACTTTATTTCTTGAACGGAGCCGCTCAATGTCTTAAAATCCGATATGGCCAAATGCCTTAAATCCATATATACAACAATAGACCCCATGGGTCGACAATTAATAAATAGTATGGTTATAAGAAAGTGGGGCAGAAACTACCTGTGATGTTATCTATTCCCAAAAGGGATAGAACGTAGCACCTTCATGACGGGAGTCAAGGGTTGCTAAGGCTTCAACGGGTCTATTCCCTCCACCTTTCTTGATAACTAACAATACGTGTTTGAACTTCGTGGGACAAATATACTGATGGAAACATCGATTTTCCTAATCTTTTGGAAAATTTTCATCAATTGACCTTGCCCCACGAAACTCGTTGCTTTATTATTTCAATACCGTAAACTCAATATTGGAATCGGTGAAGACGGTATGGGTCTGGCTCTTGAAATCCGACTCGTCCGCCTTAAAGATGTTCTCCACATAGGTTTGTGGGTTCAAATCGATAAGCGGAAACCACGTGCTCTGTACCTGAATCTGCAATTTGTGCCCTTTTTTGATGGTATGGAACACATCCTGAAGCTTAATATTCACATCGGTCTTCTGGTTGGGCGTAAACGGTTCGGGATTCGAAAAGCTGTTCCTAAAACGACCCCGCAGCACCTCACTGCGAACCATTAAATGATAATTGCTCATTTTAAGATGGTCCTGCATTTCATCATTGGTCTCCGCATCTGCCGGGTGCACATCGATAACTTTTACAATCCAGTCGGCTGCGGTACCCGTAGTGGCCACTTTTAATTTTGCCAAAATATCCCCGGCCAAGGTCATATCCTCTTCCATCACATCGGTTTCAAAAACCAGAACATCGGAACGGCGCGCAGCGAAACGCTGGTCGTCCGTCATGTATTTTCTTGGAGTGAAAACGGTCTTCACATCTTCGGAGTAAGGGACTGGCTTTTTCACATCACTGATAAATTGAATTCCTGTAATCTCTTTTTGCTCAGTGGTAAGTTGTTGGTCATCCGAAAGGAACATGGCCTGTTTTGTAGCATTCTCCGGAGGCCACGTATCGTACTTTTTCCATTCTTTTTTACCGGTATCAAAAACGTAGGCCTCCGGCAATCCAGAATTTTTATTACCCTCCCCTTTTAGAAAGTGGTTAAAGAACTTTGTCTCGATTTCTTTCTGGAAAAACAACGAAATGGAGTCACCGAAGTAGTAGTTTCCGACCACATTTCTTTCTCGGTCCCTGGCCCAACCCCCATGATCCCAAGGACCGAATACCATGGTGTTATAGTTGCCTTTGTTATATTTTTCAATGTTCTTGTAGGTTTCCAATGGTCCGTACAGGTCCTCAGCATCGAACCACCCCCCAACGATCATGGTGGCGACGCTGCTCTTTACATTTTTAAGGTGCTGGATCAAGCCGCGGCTCTGCCACATTTCATCATAATTGGGATGTTCTTTGAGTTCATTCCAAAAATAATCATCGGTCACCCCTTCTGGACGCATGGTAGGAGTATCGGCGGTATCATATTCAAAGAAATAATCCAGATTTTTGAGTGGCCCGGCATCCAGGAAAAACTGGTATTGGTCTTCAGTTGGCAAGCTTGGTAAGGTATACCACGCAGTATCTATGGGAGCATCGCCATTCGGGCGCGGAGTTCCAAAAAGCGAAGTAGCCCTAAAATAACTCAACAAATAGGCACCGTTATGGTGAAAATCATCAAAAAAGAAGTCGCCGATACAGGCTTGGGGAGAAGCTGCTTTTAAGGCTGGATGCGCATCCACCGTGGCATAGGTGGCGTAATGTCCGGGATACGAAATACCCCAGATGCCCACATTGCCGTTATTGTTCTCCACATTGTTCACCAACCATTCAATGGTATCGTACGTATCCGAACTTTCATCTACTTGGTCATCGGAGGTTTTATTGGGGATGTAGGCGCGCATATTCACGTAATGGCCTTCGCTAAGCCATCTTCCCCTAACATCTTGGTAAACGATAATGTTCCCTTCCTTCATCAAATGCTCGTTCGGACCTATTTTGGTCCTGAAATTCCCTTCTCCGTAGGGTTGGGAACTATAAGGGGTCCGCTGCATGATGATAGGGTACTTTTTGGACGTATCCCTGGGCGAATAAATGGTCGTATGCAGGGTAATTCCGTCCCGCATTTCAATGTCCACCTCTTTTTTGGTGTAGTTGTCCACCACGTAGGTATCGACCTCTTTGACCTCCGTCTTGGTCGATTTTTTACAACTGACGGTTACCGTCAACATTAAAACACTAAGCAGTAGAATTTTGAAAGAACTTTTCATTATCTCGTTTTTGATGTGTTAAAGCTACTAAAGTTGGCCGTAGTATGCCAATAAAAAAAGGAGCCTCTTGGAAGCTCCTTTATCTTTATGTTTTTGATGGATTAAAGTCCGAAAGTGGCCTTCACCTTGCCCACCATATCCAGTTTTTCCCAAGTGAAGAGTTCCACTTCTTTTTCGATTCTACCATTGTAAGGTGATTCAAAAACCTTGGTCATAGTTCTAGGTTGTTTCCCCAAATGACCATAAGCGGCCGTTTCCAGATAAATCGGGTTTCGTAGTTTTAGCCGCTCTTCGATGGCAAAAGGTCGCATGTCAAAAAGTTCTGATGCCTTTTTGGCAATCTCGCCATCAGTCATATCCACATTGGAAGATTTATAGGTGTCCACAAAAATAGAGGTAGGCTCCACCACACCAATGGCATAGCTCACTTGGACCAAAATTTCATCGGCAACACCCGCAGCGACCAAGTTCTTGGCCATATGTCGAGCAGCGTAGGCAGCACTACGATCTACCTTACTAGGATCTTTTCCACTAAAAGCACCTCCACCGTGTGCTCCTTTTCCACCATAAGTGTCCACAATTATTTTTCTGCCGGTAAGACCTGCATCACCATGCGGACCGCCTATCACAAATTTCCCAGTTGGGTTGATGTGATATTTGATGTTATCGGTAAACAATTTTTGAATGCTCTCGGGCATCAATTTTTTCACCTCTGGAATCAGAATGTTCACGATATCCTCCTTTATCTTGGCCAACATCACATCATCCTCATCAAACTCATCATGCTGTGTGGAAACCACAATGGTATCAATCCGTTGCGGAACATTATCATCGGAATACTCGATGGTAACCTGAGCTTTGGCATCTGGACGTAGGTAAGGAATTCGCTTTCCTTCTCTCCTCAAATCGGCCAAAACTTCCAAGATTTTATGGGAAATATCCAGCGCCAACGGCATATAATTATCGGTCTCTTTTGTGGCGTAACCGAACATCATACCTTGGTCCCCAGCACCTTGCTCTTCTTTTGAACCACGGTCAACACCCTGATTAATGTCCTGTGACTGTTCGTGAATCAATGAAATCACCCCGCATGAATCACCACTGAACTTGTATTCACCCTTAGTGTAGCCAATTTTATTGATGACCTCTCTGGCTATGCTCTGCAAATCCACATAAGTATGGCTCTTCACCTCTCCTGCCAATACAACCTGCCCCGTGGTCACCATGGTCTCGCATGCAACCTTGCTCTCTGGGTCAAATGCCAAAAAATTATCCAATAAAGCATCGCTGATCTGATCCGCAATCTTATCCGGATGCCCTTCACTTACAGATTCTGATGTAAACAAATACGCCATTTCTAAATTTTAATATTGATGGATTTGACGACGCACCGCGAAGAAGTTCCTGACCCTTTGGGAAGAGATGCGCGGACCTATTTGGGTCCCGCAAGAACTGCTTTAGCATTTTTTGTCCTGAACTACATTCAGGAAAAGAGGTTGCAATCAGTCAAATCTTTCCTCATTTTGAAAGGCAAAAGTACGTAATTGGTTGATATTTCAAAACTTTGTTTTAAGGCATTGTAACATCGTCCATTTGAACCAGTTTTTTTTCGATAAGCAGATATACTTTGTATATTGCGACGATTTGATTCCCTTGGTACAAACACAATAAACACTGACATCTTATGCATATTGCTGTGGCAGGCAACATCGGGGCCGGCAAAACTACGTTGACCAATTTACTTGCAAAACATTACAAGTGGGAGGCCCATTTTGAAGATGTGGTGGACAATCCCTATCTCGACGATTTTTACACCCAGATGGAACGATGGAGCTTCAACCTACAAATTTATTTTTTGAACAGTAGGTACCGTCAAATTCTAAAAATCAGGGAAAGTGGAAAAAGTGTGATCCAAGATAGGACCATTTATGAAGATGCCCACATATTCGCCCCTAACCTCCATGCCATGGGACTGATGACGAACCGGGACTACGAAAATTACAAGGGCCTTTTTGAGCTAATGGAATCCTTGGTGCAACCCCCGGATTTAATGATATATCTGCGCAGTTCCATCCCCAATTTGGTCAATCAAATCCATAAGCGCGGCCGGGATTATGAAAACTCGATATCCATTGATTACCTCAGCCGTTTGAACGAACGCTATGAGGCTTGGGTGAACACCTACCAAAAGGGCAAGCTACTGATTTTTGATGTGGACAATCTTGATTTTGTGGACAACCCCGAGGATTTGGGAGAGGTCATCAATCGTATTGACGGAGAGATTCACGGATTGTTTGAATAATAACTTTCTTATAGTATAGTTTTACTGTTTTTCCGATGCTCTTTTTTAGAGTAAATATTGATTAACTTTAACTACAATAGTTCCATGTAGCAAATCAATACCAACCACATGAAAAACCTTCAAGCCAACCGACAAATAACATTTTTATTCGCACTTTTTGTCCTTTTCGTGACCAATGCGCAAGAAATGGACAAAGCTACCCCGGAAGATGTAGGTATGTCTTCCGAGCGACTGGAAAGACTATCAAAAACCTTTCAGGATTACATTGATAAAGAAAAATTGCCGGGAGCAACTATTCTAGTAGCTAGAAAAGGCAAAATCGCCTATTTAAAGTCTTTTGGGAAGAACGATATAGAAAGTAATATTCCAATGAGCGAAGGCTCCATTTTCAGGATTGCATCCCAAACCAAGGCCATTGTAAGTGTTGGCGTAATGATGCTTCAGGAAGAGGGCAAGTTATTGATCACAGATCCTGTTGGAAAATATATGCCGGCCTTTATGAAAACCAAAGTGGCCGTAGCCAAGAAAGATGGCTCCTACGACATTGTCGATGCTCACCGACCTATCACTATTCGTGATTTGTTGACCCATACCTCAGGGGTATCCTATGGATATGGGATTGCCAGTGATTTATGGGAAGAAGCCAACATCCAAGGATGGTATTTTGCAGATCGGGATGAACCCATTCAAGCTACGGTAAACCGGATGGCAGAATTACCCTTTGAGGCACAACCCAGAAAAGAGTTTGTTTACGGTTACAACACGGATATTCTCGGTGCTTTAATTGAAGTGGTTTCCGGTGAGACACTGGATGTTTATCTTAAAAAGAACATTTTGGAGCCGCTGGGCATGAAGGATACCCATTTCTATCTTCCCTTGGATAAAAAAGAACGTTTGGCTACCGTATATTCCGCGACCGAAAATGGTTTGGAGCGCGCTCCCAGTCCTGGCGGCATGGTGGGTCAGGGTGCCTATGTGGATGGTCCCCGAAAAAGTTTTTCGGGAGGAGCAGGATTGTTGAGCACAGCTTCGGATTATACCAAATTCCTACAAATGATGCTCAACAAAGGAGAACTTAATGGCAAGCGCATCATTTCACCAAAAACGGTAGAATTGATGACCACCAACCATCTCCCATTTCCATTAGGCGAAGGCACGGGTTTTGGATTGGGCTTTTCTACGGTTGAAGATTTGGGCCTAAGAGGCGAATTGGGTTCCGAAGGTGAGTTTGCATGGGGCGGTGCATACCATTCCACCTATTGGGCAGACCTGAAGGAAGAGATGACTGTTGTGTATTTCACGCAATTGATTCCCGCCAACGATTTGGACGATCACGGAAAATTACGGGCATTGATCTACCAAGCCATCATTGATTAAGATTTTGCGTACGTTTCCCTCAACCAGATAGCCCGTTCACTCATTGTCGGTTTATTTCGGTTTGTTTTCAAGGTAGTTTAGTATTGGGATCAACCCACTACTATTAACTAAGGCTTTAAAGTCAAAAACTTGAAAATTATGGAACCGAAAAAAAATCCACAACTCGATTTAAGACGAAACAGTCTGCTCTACTTTTTTGTCGGCATGACCTTGGTATTGCTCATGGCCTATTTGGCCTTGGAGTGGAAAACCTATTACTCAGATGATTCTTGGGACGTTGGCGAGTTAAAAGTCGATGAGCAATTGATTGAAGATGCCACTATACTCAAAATTAAACTCCCAGACCCGCCCAAGCCCAAAATCCAGACCCCTCCGAAAATTGAGATTAAGGATGATGATGAGAAGGTGATTGAAACTGTTATCGAATCAAACGATGTAAACCAAGACACAGAGATTGCAGATGTTGAATCTATCGAGGTTGCAGAAGAAGAAATCAATGAAGAAATCCCAATAATATTAGTGGAAAACGCACCTGTGTTCCCTGGTTGTGAGAATGAAGCCACGGAAAAAGACAAAAGAGCTTGTTTTCAAGAAATGATGCAAAAACACATACGGAAAAATTTCCGTTATCCCGACCCCGCGAAAGAGTTGGGATTACAAGGCAGGGTAAATATTATGTTTACAATTGATAAAGATGGTTCAATAAACAATGTCCGACTTCGCGGACCTCACGAATCTCTAGAAGAGGAAGCTTCCAGAATCATTTCAAAATTACCTGAAATGAAGCCTGGAGAACAAAGAGGTATACCGGTAAAGGTTTCTTACTCTCTACCCATCACGTTTAAGTTGAATTAATAAAAAAACCACGCCGTTTGGCGTGGTTTTTCCAGCTTTCAAAAAAGCGCGAGCTAATCCTTTGCCTCGGCACTCTTATATTCTTGTATTTTTTTCTCCAATTCTTCTTTGGAATCGGCCATCAGTTCTTCTGTCTCTTCAACAACTTCTCCATTTTCGTTTGTGGTCGAAGTAACTACAGCCTTATATCCGCCATCGGCAGTATTGCTAATCTCTACGCGGATTTCCTTTTCAATCGCTCTGGTTTCTTTCATCCCCTCTTCGGTAATGGTAATCATGGTACCATCCTCTTTTGTAATGCCAACTCCATCAGCGGGAGAAAGGCTTACCAGACTCGGTGCAATTACCAAAGCGACCACGGACATCAATTTAAGCAAAATATTTAAAGAAGGACCCGATGTATCCTTAAAAGGATCACCTACGGTATCGCCTACAACGGCTGCTTTATGGGCATCACTTCCCTTTCGGCCTTCGCTTTCAATAGTTTTTTTGGCATTATCCCAAGCTCCGCCTGCATTGGACTGAAAAATAGCCATAAGCACTCCTGCAGTGGTTACACCTGCCAAAAGACCACCCAACATTTCGGCTCCACCTATGAATCCGACCGCCACGGGAACGGCTATGGCTAACAAGCCGGGCAGCACCATTTCTTTAATAGATGCTTGTGTAGAAATCTCTACGCACTTTTGATACTCCGCTTTTCCATCCGCTGCTTCAAAAATGGCCATGTCTTCTTTACTGGCTTTTGAAAGGTCCGAATCATACTTGCGCATGACGGCCAATGCAGCTTTCAATTCTGGGATATCTTTGAACTGACGACGTACTTCTTCAATCATGGACATCGCCGCTCTACCCACGGCATTCATTGAAAGCGCCGAGAATACAAACGGTAACATTCCTCCAATCAATAGTCCAGCCATAATATCAGGACGAGAAACATCTATGGATTGAACTCCTGCAGTTTTCATAAAAGCTGCAAAAAGCGCGAGTGCTGTCAATGCTGCTGATGCAATGGCAAATCCTTTGCCAATGGCTGCTGTAGTGTTTCCTACGGCATCCAATTTATCTGTTCTGTCGCGTACCTCTCCGGGAAGTTCTGCCATCTCGGCTATACCACCAGCATTATCGGAAATTGGCCCATAGGCATCGACCGCTAGCTGAATACCTGTATTGGCCAACATCCCCACCGCTGCGATAGCGATTCCATAAAGACCAGCAAAATGATGGGAAACCAAAATTGCCGCTGCAATCAATATTATAGGGATGGCCGTGGACATCATTCCCACACCAAGACCTGCAATGATATTGGTAGCGGAACCTGTATCCGATTGACGAACGATTGAATTTACAGGCTTGGTCCCGGTACCGGTATAATATTCGGTCACCTTACCTACCAATAGACCAGCAACCAAGCCGGCAATGGTAGCCCAGAAAACACCCATCGCGGTAAATTCTTTTCCACCTTCCATCCAAGATTCGGGAAGCATACCATTAATGATGAAATAAGACGCTATCAACATTAGGCCTGCAGAACCAAACTCACCGATATTTAATGCCGTTTGCGGGTTCCCGCCATCTTTTACTCTAACAAAAAAAGTTCCTATAATCGACATTATAATTCCAACCGCTGCCAGGGCCAAGGGCAAGTAAACAGCTCCCAATCCATCGAACGCAGCTTGAAATTCGGGTAATCCTGCAAACACCGCACCCAAAACCATGGTCCCAATAATGGAACCTACATAAGACTCGAAAAGGTCGGCCCCCATACCTGCCACATCACCAACATTGTCACCAACGTTATCGGCAATGGTTGCAGGGTTCAAAGGATGGTCCTCTGGTATCCCGGCTTCAACCTTACCCACCAAATCAGCTCCCACATCGGCGGCTTTGGTATAGATACCTCCGCCCACACGGGCAAAAAGTGCTATGGAAGATGCACCGAGGGAGAAACCGGAAAGTACGTTCAATACTTCACCTAATTCCCAGCCCTGTCCGCTGTAAATCATGAATAGTCCGCTCAAACCAAGAACGCCAAGACCAACAACACCAAGGCCCATCACTGCACCACCGGCAAAAGCGACCTCTAGAGCCTTTCCCAAAGATGTTCTTGCTGCATTAGTGGTTCTTACGTTGGCCTTAGTGGCAACCCTCATACCAATAAAACCTGCCAAGGCGGAACATATGGCACCGACAATAAAGGAAACGGCCACCATGCCGTTGGAACCGGTTTCACTATTTCCTTTAAAGAAGAGCAAAACGGCCACAGCGACTACAAAAATGCTAAGTATTTTATATTCAGCTTTTAAGAAAGACATTGCACCCTCTGCAATGTTCTTTGCAATTCTTGCCATCTTGGCGTCACCGACTTCTTGTTTTGAAATCCAAGCGTTCTTTACGAACACATACAGGAGGGCCAAGACACCAAATACTGGCAAAAACTTTACGATTAAATCCATAGGTTTAGATTATTTAGAAATATTTAATGCCAGCTAATGTAGTAAAATACGAAGTAATAAAAAAAATGCGCCTTTAATTATTAAAAGCGCATTTTTTTAAAGTTATTGTTATGTAATTTATATGGTGTAAGCACGTCTCTTTTTGTGCTCACTATCTTCGTAGCGCTGAACGCATTCGTGATAGATTTGTATGGCCTCGTTCACATCGCCCCAACCGCCTGTATCTACTTTCTTCTCTTCCAAATCCTTATACACTTGAAAGAAATGTTCAATCTCTTTTAGTCGATGGGGGTTCAATTCGCTGATATCATCCCTTTTGCTCCAAATAGGGTCAGAAACGGGTACACAGATTATTTTTTCATCCGGTCCTTTTTCATCGGTCATATGGAAAACCCCTACTGGCTTTACTTCCACGACCACCATAGGATATGTTGGCTCGGTGCAGAGTACCAAAACATCCAATGGGTCACCGTCCAAAGCTAAGGTTTCTGGAATGAAACCGTAGTCTCCAGGGTACATCATTGAAGAAAAAAGGGTTCTGTCAAATCGAATTTTGTTGAGGGTGAAGTCGTATTCGTACTTGTTCCTACTACCTTTTGGAATTTCTACAAGTACATCGAAAGTAATACGTGGTTTTTTAGACATGTTAGTGATATAATTTATGCTGCAAAAATAACCAGTATAACTGGAATAGACCACATAAATCGCAGGTTTCCTTTGAATTAAAAATTAAACCCAAAGGTCCCTGTAATACCAAAAGCACGTGCATCCGGATTTTCGAGGTAATTGCCCCGGAAATTAAAATCTATTCGAAGTATTTTAAAAATATTGCCCACTCCTAAGGAATATTCCCAATACACCTGATCTTCGGGAGCCATTAACGGAATGTTCGTGGGAGCACTCAAAGCAATATTTTCTTCGGACAGTTGACCCCATGCTCCTCGTACACCAACAATTTCCCGCAGATTGAGCTTTCGCAACCATGGAATGCGTGAAAATAATCTTCCGTTAAAGTTGTGTTCCAAATGGACCGTGGCATAGGTATCCGTGACAAACTCGTAGAAATCCAAGTTCGGGAACACATTGTATAGTGAAAACAAGGTTTGATTACCCGGAATAACGCTCAACAGCCCCAAGGGCACTGTTCCAAAGGTTTTTCCCAGTTCCACAGTACTCGTTAACCTACCAAAGCCGCCAATTTGCCATGGTTGCTGATAGGAAAACTGTATTTTCTCGTAATCGAAATCACTTTCCAGAAAGCCATCCACCCCTTTGGTATATTTTAATACAAGTGTGCTATAATCATCATTGATATTAGATCGTTCCACACCATAACCAATGGTCCGTTTGCCAGGGGTATAAATTAATGTCGTGGTAAGGTCAAACTGTTTTATTTCCGATGAAATGTCCGACGGAGAAGTTGGGTCCACATAATCCAGACTAAAAGCATCGGGCAATGCCGAACTGAGCGTCCTGAATGAGCCACCAACATCAATTCTAAAATTCTTCACTGGCTCCATTTCCACGTTCAATGTGGAAAGGTTGATATTGGTCAAGCGATCGTTGGAACCTACGGTTACCAAGGATGAAGAGGCAATACTCCTGCCCATTACATCGTTGGTACTCGTTAAACTGAGTCCTAATTGTTCTATGTCCCGTCTATTTCCTCCTGAAACAATCAAACGGTTCTTACGGTCCAATAAGAACTTTCCAGAAAATCCGTGCTTGAATTTTTTATCGCTGAAGCCATAGGCCATATAACCTTCCAATCGCCATAAATCATTCTGGCCAAAATAGGTCCGGGCACCTCCTCTCAGACGAATCCCTTCCGCATCATTATAGCCAAAAGTGCTGTAGATATCCCCGATGTCGATATTCCATTTATCGATTTCGACGTAACCCGACCCCAGAATACTGACAATATCGTAATAGGTTCGGAACTTGGGCACTGTTTTTAAAGTATCCAGCAGTTTGAAGATTCCTGATTCGTCCTCGTTCAAACGCTCTAGACGGGCATTTTCCCAAAAAATACTATCCTGCGAGAACACACGTGGGTCGTATGGATCGGAAACGGCCTTGTAAAAATCTTCGGAGCGTGGATTGTTAAAGTTATAATTATCAAAAACGGTGGTCCGTTTTCCGTAGACACCACGAGATTCTTCTTTTTTGGAAAAACTAAAATCGCTCAGCATATAATCCCGCTTCAAAAGAAAAACAGAATCGTTGACCACCTCAAAATCCTGTTCAATATAAATCTCCTTCACCCAGTTAATGTTGGCGCTTTTGGTGACCTGAAGGTTAATTTTTTTGATAGCGAAGGTGGTATCATTCACCCAAAAATCACCTTTAAATGTAAGCTCGTTCTTGCGTCGCGGGTAGTAAATAATATTGTAGCACCACTTGTCATCAATATAGGTACTGTCAGACAGCACATAATTGTAGACATCTATTCCTGTTTTGGACAATGGACTGGTAAAGCTCTTATCAAAAAACTTAAGGTAATTATTGTAGATATCGTAATCAGAATAGAGGTCTTCCACAAAGGCGGTTATAGCTTGGTTCCCACTAAAACCGGAGTTTTTATTACCCAATACATCCTCCTTTTCCCTATCGAGCACATTATCGCCATACACTTTGGAGAATGACTCGCTCAAGAACATAGGCAGATACGTTTTTCCTGTGATTCGAGAAGTATCCAGGTCTTCGAACATAAATTCGAGCCCTTTGAACAGCTTGCTTTTTATCAAAGCACTGTCGATGGTATTCAGGTCAAACTCAATTTTCTCATATTTGTCATATTGGTACTGCTTGAACTTGCGCACACCGTTCTCCCGTTTTTTTGCCCAAATTTTACGTAGAATATCTATGGCCGGGTTGTTCTTTTTAGACTGTTTTCCGGTATATACTACCACTTCCTGAAGTTGTTCGGCGGATTCGGCCAGCACAATTTCCATATTGTAGTTCACTTTTTGTGCCAACGAAACCTCTTTGGTCTCATATCCGATAAAGGATACTTTGATGGCATCATAGGTCTCATCGGACTCCATGTAAAACCTACCGTTATCGTTGGTAATGGTTCCCTCGGAAGAGTTTACAAAAATAATGTTGGCAAAAGCGATGGGCATCCCAGTATCGTCGGTAACTATCCCTTCTATTTTGGTCTGCGCACTGGCACAAACTGTAAAAATCAGAAAAAAAACAGAAAAGAATCTTTTCATAGGCAAGTATGTGGGACATTGGGGAAAAGCACAACGGCAAATTCCATTCAACTTAGGTCAAATTTGGTTCAAAGTATTTTCTAATCAAAAAAATGTTCCCTAAATAATATAGCCCCGTCAACAAAATTGACGGGGCTAATATACCTTAAAAAATGTTTGTATTACTTATATAACACTTTCTTAACAGCTTTAATAACGTCTTCATGGTTAGGCAACCACTCCGCCAAAAGTACTGGAGAGTATGGTGCAGGGGTATCTGCAGTATTCAGTTTTACGATAGGGGCATCCAAATAGTCGAAGGCCTTGTCCTGAACGTGATAGATGATTTCAGTGGCCACGTTACCAAAAGGCCATGCCTCTTCCAAGATTACCATTCTATTGGTTTTCTTTACCGAGGTAAGAATAGCTTCATGATCCATAGGACGTACTGTTCTCAAATCGATGATTTCGCAGCTAATGCCCTCTTTTTCCAATTCATCGGCTGCCTTGTAGGCCTCTTTAATGATTTTTCCAAAGGAAACTATGGTCACATCGGTACCTTCTCTTTTAATATCGGCAACACCCAATGGGATAGTGTACTCGCCTTCAGGCACATCGCCCTTGTCACCGTACATTTGCTCTGATTCCATAAAAATTACAGGATCATCATCACGGATGGCCGATTTCAACAATCCTTTGGCATCAGCCGGGTTCGAAGGAACCACAACCTTTAAACCGGGAGTGTTTGCAAACCAACTTTCAAAAGCTTGGGAGTGCGTAGCGGCCAACTGCCCCGCAGAAGCCGTAGGCCCTCTAAATACAATCGGACAATTGAACTGCCCGCCGGACATCTGACGAATTTTGGCAGCGTTGTTTATAATTTGATCAATCCCCACTAAGGAGAAGTTGAACGTCATAAATTCTATAATGGGCCTATTGCCGTTCATTGCAGAACCAACACCGATACCGGCAAAACCAAGTTCTGAAATTGGGGTGTCCAATACACGCTCCGGTCCAAACTCATCCAACATGCCTTTGGAAGCCTTATAAGCACCGTTGTACTCGGCTACCTCCTCGCCCATCAGATAAATGGTATCATCCCTTCGCATTTCTTCGGACATAGCCTCGGCTATTGCCTCCCTAAACTGTAATGTTTTCATTGAATCGTACTAAATATTTATAGTCTGCTTAAAAACGCAAGCAAAAATAGCAAAAACTACCCGAAACTTGCCTGACCAAAATCCAAAAAAAGAACAAAATTTATTATGCATGCATAATAAATTTCGGATTTTTATAATTATATTTGAGCAGATAAACCTAAAGTATATATGAAGATTTTAGTTTGCATTAGCAACGTACCGGATACTACTTCCAAAATCAATTTTACGGAAGGCGACACCAAGTTTGACACAAACGGGGTTCAATTTGTTATTAATCCCAATGATGAGTTCGGACTTACTCGCGCCATGTGGTTCAAAGAAAAGCAAGGCGCTACCGTTCACGTAGTAAATGTTGGCGGTGCCCAAACCGAGCCCACCATTAGAAAAGCATTGGCCATCGGTGCCGATGAAGCGATTCGAGTGGATGCCGAGCCAAAGGATGGTTTTTTTGTGGCACAGCAACTGGCCGAAGTGGTCAGGAATGGAGCATACGACCTTATTATCGCAGGTAGGGAATCTATCGACTATAATGGAGGTATGGTTCCAGGAATCCTTGCCACTTTGTTGGACATGAACTTCGTGAACACTTGTATCGGTCTTGAAATTGAAGGAGATACAGCAACAGCAGTTCGTGAAATCGATGGGGGCAAGGAAAAAATCAGCACATCGCTTCCATTGGTCATTGGCGGTCAAAAAGGATTGGTAGAGGAAAGTGACCTTCGCATCCCTAACATGAGAGGCATCATGATGGCTCGTAAAAAAACATTGAATGTGGTAGAACCCGTTGATGCTTCACAACCCACACAGGACCAAAAATTTGAAAAGCCCGCTGCCAAAGGACCAGTTAAGTTGGTCGATGCCGGCAATGTGGGCGAATTAGTAGAACTACTGCACAACGAAGCAAAAGTTATCTAAACAAGAGAAAAGATTATGTCAGTATTAGTATATACAGAATCCCTAAAGGGAAAATTCAAAAAAAATGCCTTCGAAGCGGCCTCTTATGCACATAAAGTGGCTCAAGACTTAGGTACAACTGTAACAGCGGTCTCTTTTAATGCCGAGGACGATGCCACGTTGGGAACCTATGGGGTATCCAAAGTTTTAAAGGTATCTGACGACTCATTGACAACCTTTAATGCCAAGGCGTATGCAGAAGTGTTAGCCGAGGCTGCAAAAGCAGAGGACGCTAAGGTAATTATATTGAGTTCCAGTGCGGACAGCAAGTTTTTGGCACCTATCCTTGCGGCTAAATTAACTGCCGGATACGTACCTAACGTAGTGGCTGCACCAGAAAGCACTTCACCATTTGTGGTAAAGCGCACCGCTTTCAGTAATAAAGGTTTCGCCATGACGGAAATTTCGTCAGATGTAAAAATTATAGGGGTTTCCAGTAATGCCTTTGGCGTGGTCGAAAACAATGTTTCAGCCACCGTGGAAGATTTTGCCCCATCTTTGGCCGATGATGCATTTGCCGTTAAATCGGTAGATGTAGATCGAGTGGTAGGGAAAGCTACCATCGCCGATGCCGATATTGTTGTCTCCGGTGGTCGAGGTCTAAAAGGACCAGAAAATTGGGGCATGGTAGAAGAACTGGCCGATGTTTTGGGTGCGGCGACCGCCTGCTCCAAACCAGTCTCGGATATGGGATGGCGCCCGCACAGCGAACACGTTGGCCAAACCGGTAAGCCGGTTGCGAGCAATCTTTATATCGCTATCGGGATTTCCGGGGCCATTCAGCATTTGGCAGGTATCAATGCCTCCAAGGTAAAAGTGGTCATCAACAACGACCCGGAAGCTCCTTTCTTCAAGGCGGCGGATTACGGAATAGTCGGGGATGCCTTCGAAGTAGTGCCCGAACTCATCGAAAAATTAAAAGAATTTAAAGCCCAAAACACTTAAATTTTGTTAATTTGCCCATTGCAAGGGGCTGTTCAGATAACTGGTAAAGCCACTTATTTGGACGGCCCCTTTGCTTTAGGAGGAGATATATGAGTTTAGTACGATTAAAAATAAAGGGGATATCATACAGCCAAACACAAAATGGCGCATACGCCCTTATTTTAAATGAAGAGGAGGGAGACCGAAAACTTCCCATAGTTATAGGCGCATTTGAAGCACAATCCATCGCCATTGCTTTGGAAAAAGAGATAAAACCGCCAAGGCCCTTGACCCATGATCTGTTCAAGAACTTTGCGGACAGGTTCAAGATTGTGGTCAAGCAGGTGATCATCCACAAATTGGTGGACGGTGTTTTTTATTCCAGCATTATCTGTGAGCGCGATAACGACGAGGAAATCATCGATGCCCGCACCAGCGATGCGATTGCACTTGCACTGCGGTTCAACGCCCCTATTTTCACCTACAAGACCATTTTGGACAAAGCTGGTATTTTCCTAAAATTTTCTTCCAAAGAGAAAGAAGAGGACGAGGACGACAGCATTATGGTCGATGAAATCCTTCAAGAAGGAGAAGCCGTGGAATTAGAGTCAGGTTCCGATACACACGGATATAGAGAAATGTCCCTACAAGAACTTCATAAAGAATTGGATAATGCGGTGGCCAGCGAAGACTACGAAAAGGCCGCCAAATTGAGGGATGAGATTTCCAAGCGCAAATAAACGACCAACATACATGGCGAAAAAGACCCAAAGTTTACTGATACTTTTACTCCTTTGTTCGGTCGCTTTCGGCCAAAATTCATTGCCCGCAGATTCCCTTAATGTTGCCATAGGCTCTACTATAACGGAGAACATTGCCGTACAGGAAACCGCTGAAATTATTCCCAATCAAGGTTTCACTATTACCACATTGCTCCGTGGGGCGTTGGGAATGGCCGTCCTTATATTGATATCATTTTCGTTCAGTTCCAATAGAAAAGCCATCAACTGGAAAACGGTCGGAATCGGTTTATCATTGCAGATTTTGATAGCCATTGGCGTACTCAAAGTCCCTTTTGTACAATATATTTTTGAACAGGTTGGAAGCATCTTTGTAAGCATACTGGATTTCACCCGTGCCGGAAGCCAATTCCTGTTCGAAGGGTTGGTCGTGGATATGGATACCTTTGGTTATATATTTGCCTTCCAAGTATTGCCCACCATTATATTCTTCTCCGCATTGACCTCCGTACTTTATTACTTGGGAGTGATACAGGTCGTGGTCAAATGGATGGCATGGTTGCTCTCCAAAAGTTTGGGCATATCGGGAGCAGAGAGTCTTTCCGTAGCGGGCAACATATTTTTGGGCCAGACCGAAGCCCCCTTGCTGATCAAGGCCTATTTGGAAAAAATGAACAAATCCGAAATCCTTTTGGTGATGATCGGTGGAATGGCCACCGTAGCCGGAGCTGTTTTGGCCGCCTATATTGGATTTTTAGGAGGCGATGACCCCGAACTTCGTTTGGTCTTCGCCAAGCACCTTTTGGCAGCATCTGTAATGGCCGCACCCGGGGCCATCGTAATTTCAAAAATATTGTACCCGCAGACCGAGAAGGTCAACACGGACGTAGAGGTTTCTTCCGAAAAAATAGGCGCCAACATCTTGGACGCCATTGCCAATGGAACCACCGAAGGCCTTAAACTCGCCTTGAACGTTGGGGCCATGCTTTTGGTGTTTGTGGCCTTTATCGCCATGATCAACGGAATTTTGGGCTGGGTCGGAGATCTTACCACTTTCAATAATTGGATAGCCGCCAATTCCCCGTACACCGAATTTTCCCTGGAAGCCATTCTAGGCACCATATTTGCCCCGCTTATGTGGTTGATAGGTGTTGCCAATGAGGACATTATGCTCATGGGACAGTTGCTCGGCATTAAATTGGCCGCAAGTGAATTTGTAGGCTACATTCAATTGGCCGATCTTAAGAATGTGGCAAGTGGTGTTCACTTTACTTACAACAAATCCGTAATCATGGCCACGTACATGCTCTGCGGTTTTGCCAACTTTGCCTCTATCGGTATTCAAATTGGCGGTATCGGTTCTTTGGCGCCCGGTCAACGTAAAGTACTTTCCTCTTTTGGAATGAAGGCGGTTTTGGGCGGGTCTTTGGCATCATTGCTGTCGGCCACCATTGCGGGGATGATTTTAGGGTAACCTTTTACCCTTCACCCCCTCACAGTTAATAAACTCTTCATAAGTCTTTTGCCTTTTTGTTTCCAAAAAACACTTATTGAAGTAATTTCGATGGATTGATTTTTTGTCATATCGAGCGCAGTCGAGATATCTTGCTTTCTCATCATTGTATTAATCGAAATGACACTGATAACGGAATAGACAGCATGAAACAGTACCACGACCTTCTAAAACACGTATTGGAGCACGGAAACCAAAAAGGGGACCGTACAGGAACAGGAACCTTGAGCGTTTTTGGCTATCAAATGCGGTTTGACCTCTCCGAGGGATTCCCCATGGTGACGACCAAAAAGTTGCACCTTAAATCCATTATCCATGAATTGTTGTGGTTTCTGAAAGGGGACACCAATATTCAATATCTGCAAGAGAACGGCGTGCGTATCTGGAACGAGTGGGCCGATGAAAATGGTGACCTTGGCCCAGTATACGGACATCAATGGCGCAATTGGAACAGCGAGGAAATCGACCAGATCAAGGAAGTTATCGAAACCTTGAAGAACAACCCCAATAGCCGTAGAATGCTGGTTTCCGCTTGGAACCCTAGCGTTATGCCGGACACTTCGGTATCTTTTTCGGAAAATGTGGCCAACGGTAAGGCCGCGCTCCCACCCTGCCATGCCTTTTTCCAGTTTTATGTGGCGGATGGCAAACTTTCTTGTCAATTGTACCAACGTAGTGCGGACATCTTTTTAGGGGTGCCGTTCAACATTGCTTCCTATGCCCTGTTTACTATGATGATGGCACAGGTTTGTGGCTACCAACCTGGCGATTTTATCCACACCTTTGGTGATGCCCATATTTATAACAACCATATGGAGCAGGTAGAACTGCAATTGAGCCGTGACCCACGCCCCTTGCCCACCATGCAACTGAACCCCGAAGTAAAGGATATTTTTGATTTTACCTTTGACGATTTTGAGCTTTTAAACTACGACCCGCATCCCCATATTAAAGGGGTTGTAGCGATTTAAATGAGTGCCATTAAAATATTGATTTTCCATTCAGCTACTTTAAAATATAAACTTTTACATGTAGTACGTTTTAATTCTAAAAAATCAAACCCATGAAACCCATCATCACCCTATTTGCCGCACTGTTATTTGCCAGTTGTGGCGAGCAAGCCAAAAAAGAAACCACCGAAAAAGAAGAAGAAAAGACCGTGAAAGAAACCGAAGCCATCGATTCACCAAAATTGCGCCACGTAGTATTGTTCAAATTTAAGGAGACCTCATCCGAAGAAGAAATACAACAAGTGGAAGAGGCTTTCAATGCCCTGCCATCAAAAATTTCGGAAATAAAAGGATACGAGTGGGGCATGAACAACAGCCCGGAGAACTTGAACAAAGGACTCACGCACTGCTACTTTTTGACGTTTGATAGCGAAGCTGACCGTGACACCTATCTCACCCACTCCGACCATGTGGCATTTGGTGACATCGCAGGCCCTCATATTGCCGATGTTACGGTTGTGGATTACTGGACCAAATAGCATTCATCAGATTTCCATCAATTTAAAGGATACGGACAAGCTCAATAGATAAAAAAACCGCCATCGGCTTTGGGGCAAACTGATGGCGTATAATGTTTTTTAAACTTCCAATACGGCATTTTCGGTTCCGGCATAATCGTTCCATTGGTAACGATCGGCCTCACCATCGTTGGTATAGTTGCCGTCTATCAAATATCTAAACTCGTAGCTGTTCTCCACAGGTAGTTCAAACGTTCCCTTAAAGGTTCCGTTCTTCAATTTCTTTAAGCCGCTCTTTTTGGGATTCCACTTATTGAAATCACCAACTACTGCAACGGTCTCCGCCTCATCTGCAGGAACTGTAAAAGTTACTTTGCAAACAGGCTTGCTCTTCAGGTATTGTTTTTTAATTGCCATGGTACCGAAAATTTTAATTTCAGTACAAAACAATATATAAAACCATTTATTTACAATTAGTTAGAATCGATTTATCAATTTGATAAAATCCACCTAACCGCAATCTTACTTTTAGCAAATTAAATCGACGTTTTTTACCAATTATGATTTTGATGCCCAGCGTTTTATAAGTGTCGCTATCACATCTATTTCCTCCTCGGTATTGTAAAAATGAAAGCTCAAACGGATGCCTCCCCCACGTGGTGAAGCCACCACATTTTCCTCTGTTAGCCTATTGAACAGCTTCTCGTCTCCCTTAATGTTGAATATGGTACTGTGCTGTTTTCTTTTAGTGACTGAAGGCTCTAGCAAATCAAGCTCGGTAAAAGCGGACATTGCCTTTTTTGATAGTTTTTGCAGTTGTGCCTGTACATTTTCCAAACCTATATCATCCAAAAATTTAACGGCAAACTCCAAACTCCCGAAATTCAGTGAATCCAAATGGCCAGGTTCCAGGAATTTACAGAACATAATACTGTTCCGTTTGGAAGCATCGTTGTTCACCGAACCATTACCTATACCCCTAAGCTCAAACTGGTCCATTACGGCATCCTTCACCAAGAAAAAACCGTTACCGTAGCCGGCCAACATCCATTTATAGGCACTGGCCCCCAAAATATCTATGCCGGATGCTTCAAAATCGAAAGGCTCGGTACCACAATATTGGGTGCCATCGGCAAGAATCATGAGGTCGGGAAATTCCTTTTTCAAATCTTTCAGAAAATCAAAATCAATACGGACCCCATCTACCCATTGCACCAAACTGAGGGCGAGAATATCAATATCGCCCTTCTTGACCTTGGCATAAATATTTTCTTCCATATGCTCATCGGCATCCACATGGTCAAGTTCAAACCCTCTGGTCTCGAACGGCCAGTTGACACTTGGATAGTCCTTATTTACGAGCAATACTTTTTTATCCTTTGGCAACCCCTCCAGCAACAAGTTGAACCCCAGCGTAAAATTGGGCACCAAGGCCACATTTTCGGCCTTGCAGTTAAAAAACTTCCCAACTACCTTTTTAATCTCGGGCATATGGGCAAAGCCCTTGTTCTTCATTTCACTGCCTCCTATTAAAAAGTCAAGATCGTGCCCTTGGCGCCACTCCATCAAATCTTCGCTCAACAGTCCTGCGGACGCAGTATTTGCATAAACACAATGATTAAGTACGGGAAATTTTTTTCTTAGGTTTTGCATGTCGGGATTTTTGGATACAATTCGATTATCTTTGTTGATAAAGATAGCCATTCCATGTTGTCATTTGGTAAAAAGAAGACGTCCGAAATAGATTTACAGCAGCACGAACTTTTGGAGAATGCCCATAAGCGCACCAAACAAAAGAAACGGTTGTTCTCGCACTTCGTGATTTTTTTGATCGGCAGTATTTTTTTGATTATTGCCAACAAGGTGCTCAAGTACGGGGAAGCCTACGATTGGTCCATTTGGATTGTATTGGCATGGGCTTTTTTGGTTGCCCTACACACATTCAATGTTTTTGTTACACATAAGTTTATGGGGCAAGATTGGGAACGCCAGCAACGCGAGCGATTGGTGAACCTTCAAAAAAAGCGTATCAGCGAAATCCAAAAGGAAATAGAAACAGACTTTCCGCTTTCCAACATCAATAAAAAAAAAGATCAATGAGAAAATTGATCATTATTGCGGCCGCGGCCGAAAACAATGCCCTTGGAAAGGACAACGACTTGGTGTGGCATTTACCGGACGATTTTAAACGTTTTAAGGGTTTGACCTCTGGCCACAAAATCATAATGGGCAGAAAAACCTTGGAGAGCTTCCCAAAGCCATTGCCCAACCGAACCCACATTGCCATTACCCGGGACGAGGACTATGTTCCGAAGTTCCCCTGCACCATTGTGCATTCATTGGCGGATGCAATTGCGCTGGTAGAGGACAACGAGACTGGTTTTATTATAGGGGGCGGGGAAATCTACAAACAGTCCATGGACCGTGCTACAGATATTGAACTGACAAGGGTTCACGGTACTTTTGAGGCGGATGCTTTTTTTCCAGAAATCGATGAAGAACAATGGGAACTGGTAAAAGAGGAGCACCATCCAAAGGATGATAGGCACCAATATGCTTTCACTTACCTCACCTACAAAAGAAAATAGGGTTTAAAAATCCATAAAAGATACCTGAGCAGTGGGGTCGTTGACCAAATCTTTCAAAACCCTTACATCCGCATTGGTGTAAAAAAGATGTTCAGGAGTGTCATTGACCTTGGTCAGTAAGTTGTTCTGTTCCAAGACCGTTTTGGTCTGACGGGCCACTGCTTCACCAGAATCTATGATATTGACATTGCTCGGCAATATTTCCTTCAGAACTGGAATAAGATAAGGATAGTGCGTACACCCCAGTACCAAACAATCTATATTCTCCTCTAGCATGGGGTCAAGAAACTTTGATAGCAAGCTCTTCATCTCTTCCGAATTGATTTTACCGGCCTCGATTAGCTCTACCAAACCCTTCCCTTCTTGCTCCAGGACAGTGATGCCCTCAGCAAAGAGTTTGGACGTATTGTGGAACAAACTGCTGGATAGGGTTCCCTTGGTAGCCAACACCCCAACCTTTTTTGTTTTGGTCTGGAGGGCCGCCGGTTTAATTGCCGGTTCTATTCCGATAAATGGCACATCATAATTCAAACGGAGATGATCTATAGCATTTGTTGTGGCGGTGTTACAGGCCACTACAATGATTTTACAGCCTTCTTTGAGCAAATACTCTGTATTCTTTATACTAAGTCTTAAAATCTCTTCTTTTGACTTTTCTCCATAAGGAGCATTGGCACTATCCGCCAAATAGATGGTGTTCTCGTAAGGAAGCATCTTGGCTACCTCTTTCCAAATCGAGGTTCCCCCTACCCCTGAGTCAAAAATTCCTATTGGTTTTGGCATGCTTAAAAGTAATGGCTTAAATTTTTATGGCATAAAAAAACCGCTTTAAAAAAAGCGGTTTACTATTTTTATTGAAAGCAAGGTTTAGAAACCTAGTTCCTTTTTAACATCGGCCAAAAGGTCTGGACCTTTGGATACGATCAAGCTCAATCCTGGGCTGGCATCAATTACATAATCGTAACCTTTGGCTGCCGCAACTTTTTCGATTGCTGCTTTTGCCTTTTCAGAAATAGGCGCAAACAATTCTTGTTGCTTCTTTTGCATTTCTTGCATAGCTGCTTGCTCCGCTTCTTGGATATTCTGTTGGAAACCTTGAAGTTCAACAGCTCTTTGCTCGTTTTCTTCCCTTGTTTTGGAAGTTGCTTCGTTTTCGTATTGTGTATACTTGTTTTGAAGCTCGGTCATAGAGCTTTGGATATCCGCTCTGTAAGTTTCTTGTAATTTCTTCAATTCAGCTTGTGCAGCCTTCATCTCCGGCATATCAGACAATAATTGCTGCACATTGATGTGTGCAATCTTGCTCTGAGCATTTACAAAACCAGTAGCCGCAACAAACAATACTAGGGCTACAGCGATTCTTTTTACATTTTTCATGATTCTCAACGTTACTTTTTTGACTTTAAATTTAGTGTTTCAATATAATCTATCCTATTGAATCCTTTTGTTGTTCTTGCGCTTTTTTTCGCTCTTCCAATTTGGCTTTTCGCTGGGCTTCGCGCTCCTCCAATAATTTTCTCCTTCGTTCTTCGTACGCTTTCTTGCGTTCTTCCCTTTCTTTTAACTTTTCAGCTCTGCGCTCATCGGCAGCCTTCTCTCTTTCTTCAAGGGCTTCCTCGGCTTGCTCTTGCCTTTCCCTTAGTGCATCGCTTATTTGATCTTCCTCTTCTTGGAACTGTTCCAAACGGTTTTGTTCCTCTTGTTTTTTGTTGGAAGCACTTATTTTTCTTGTGCGTCCTATCTCCCTTAAAACCAAGTCACTTATGTCGTGTCTTTTTTCGGAGTACAACATTACAACATCTGCGGATTTATCAAAAATAAAATCGTATCTTTTATTGGCTCCGATTTTTTGTACTTCGTTGAACACTTGGTCCTGGATGGGCTGTATCAACAGTTGTTTTTGAAGGACCAAATCTCCTTGCGGTCCAAAACGATTCTGTTGGTAATCCAACATTTCCTTTTCCAATAGCTGTATCTCTTCTTCCCTCTCCAAGATAAGTTCATCGGTCAAGAGCACTTTTTCCGCCATCAAATCTTTTTTCATTTGTTCGACAACGCTTTGCTTCAGTTCGATTTCCTGCTTCCACTTTTGGGCCTTGTCGTTCAACTGCTTTGTGGCATCCCTGTACTCTTCCACATTTTCGAGGATATACTCCATATCCACATAACCTATACGAACGCCCCTTTGGGAAAACCCGTAAAAGGATGTCATCAAAACGACTAATGTTAAAAGAACTTTGGTATTCATCTTTGATTCCGCATTTTACATAGAAAATATCGTGCCAAAATTACTAATTTATTCAAAATGAACTATTTGAAAAATAATAAAGAGGCGTTTTCCATAAATTAAAACTGCTGCCCGATGATGAAGTCCGTTTACCGATTACTTGCCCCATATTGAATCCTGATTTTGCCATTGCATTTAGCTTTTCATCAGAATTGATTCCAGAGAGTATAGATACCGGCCCAAAAATATGTAGCCCCACTCCGGCAGATCTTTTTAACTGAAACGGATTAAAGTCATTAAAATTGTTGTCCAATGATAAAGTGTGTCTGCCAACCACTAGGTCCGGCATTTGGTCTAACGTTATCTGCATCAAAACCATATCCAAAATCAATCCCCAAAAGACCGAACGCCGGCATAAAGATTCTTAGACCTGCACCTGCCGACCTTTTTAGTTCAAATGGGTTTAGGTCCTGGAAGTTATTGAACGCGTTACCTGCTTCCAAAAACGTTTGTACGTAAATGGACGCCGATGGTTTTAAGGTCAACGGGTATCGAAGCTCCATGGAGTATTTATTATAGATGACGCCACCTTCTTGTTGTTGTGACCGTCTAATCGGGTTATACACTGAAAAGGCCAACGAACTGTTCTCGTATCCACGGAGCTGCACCACATCCCTACCATCCAAACTAAAGTTTCCTAGACCGTCGCCCCCGACATAAAAACGCTCGAAGGGCACATCCCCAATATCATTATTATAAGAACCTAAGAAACCGAACTCGGCATTGGTTCGTAAAACAAGCTTATCCACTATGTTTGTGTACCAATCCCCCTTAAATTTTACTTTATAGAACTCCAACCACTTAAAGCGTTCCTTTTCTATCTCTCTCAATTCATTGGCCTCCAAAGTAGTCAATTCTCTTTCTATAGAAATATCCCTTAATTCTTCCCTACGGTTTCTTAACGATTTAAAATCTTTGTCACCAAAGAGCGAATAAGGCGGTGTGAATTTTGCCGTTAGCTCAAAGTTGGAACCTGTCATCGGGAAAATTCTACTGGGACCTTGGGAACTTCTGGAAATACCAAAAGTGTATGTCAATGAATTAGAGCTACCGTTACCAAAGTTAAATAGTCCCAAATCATAATCATCGAACTTATAATATTGATAACCCACGGAATGGGAAATCGTAAAGAAATCATCCGGCCATTGAACCCTTTTCGCCAAACCGGCAGATACTCCCGTAATGGAGAATCCACGATCTTTCTGCACATCCAATCTTCCATTTTGATCATATCCCGTAGCAAACTGTTGTGTTCTGGACAGCGACATGTTAAACCTTACCGGTTTTTTACCACCCAACCACGGCTCGGAGAAGTTCAAGCTATAGACACGGAAGGTCCTACTGGCCTGCAAACGCAGGGCAAAGGTTTGTCCGTCCCCCATAGGTACGGGTTTGTATGCTTCCTTGTTGAAAATGTTCTTTAAAGAGAAGTTACTAAAGGAAAGTCCCAACGTACCGATGAAACCTCCACCTCCGAAACCACCTTGAAGCTCAATCTGGCTAGAACCGGATTCCACCAAGCTATAGTTCACATCCACTGTACCGGCATTGGGATCTGGGTTTTGGATATCCGGTACAATTTGTTCCGCATCAAAAAATCCTAGCTGACCTAGTTCCCTTATTGTTCTAACGATATTGGACTTGCTGTATTTTTGACCTGGCCTTGTCCTGATTTCCCTGTAAATTACATGGTCATTGGTCTTGTCGTTACCGGAAACCGTAACGTGATCCAAGAAGGTTTCTTTTCCTTCTATGATTCGTATTTCAAAATCGATGGTATCATTTACAGCTGAAACCTCAACCGGGTTGATACTGGAGAACAGATAACCATTGTTCTGATACAGGTTTGTTAAATCCGATGCATCCGGATCGGAATCGTCAGCGATACGTTTTTTTAACATTACTCCATTATAGGTATCGCCTTTTTTGATTCCGAGCACTTGGCTCAACATTCTATCCGTATAGACAGAGTTACCTACAAAGTCGATTTCACCAAAATAATATTTGTCACCTTCCTCTACTTTGATGGTAAGCTCAATGTTCTTCTCGTCCAGCTTCACAAAGGTATCTGACAATACGCGGGCATCCCTATACCCTCTTTCTGCATAAGTATCAATCAAGTTATCGAGGTCTTCTTGGTATTCTGCCTCAATGTATTTGGATTTCTTCCAAAAACGATAAAACTTTTTCTTTTTGGTTTTCTTCAGGGATTTGCGGAGCCTTTTGTCCGACAGTTTTTCGTTACCAACAAAGTTGATGTCCTTAATTTTCACCTTATCGCCCTTGTTTACGTTAATGACCATGTTCTGAACATTGGTCCCGGTAGTATCGGCCGTTGTGGCAATACTTACTTTGGCATTCAGGAATCCTTGTTTTTTGTACTTGTTCTGAAGGTAGTTCTTGGTATTGGCAATCAAACTCTCGGTAATCTTCTTTCCTTTCTTAAGGTCTGTGTCATCGATAATATCTTCAACCTTACGCTTTTTTACACCATATACGGTAACGTTATTCAACGTAGGTCGTTCAGTAATGCTCAGCTCCAAAAATATTTTATCGTCTTCGATGTTGGTGTAGAACATTTCCACATTGCTGAACAAATCCAAGTTCCACAACTTTTTGATCACTGCACTTATTTCATCGCCGGGCACCTTAATGGGCTGCCCTACCCGTAAACCGGTGTAGCTCTTCACGGTCTGTTCGTTGTAGCTCTGTAGGCCAGTTACGGTCAACCCTCCCAAAATGTATTGCTTGCCTTCTTCAAAATCGGTCTCTTGGGCAATACCTTGGGCTGAAAATAAAAATAGTGGGATAATAAGGGTTGAAAGGATGATGTTTTTGATACCCTTAGTTAAGTTGTTCGCTCGTTTTTCCAAATCGTCGTTCTCTGTTTTGATAACTTAATATGGCCTCTACCAAATGGTGCTCTCTAAAGTCGGGCCAAAATACATCAATAAAATATAATTCGGCGTATGCTATCTGCCAAAGTAAAAAATTACTTATCCTACATTCGCCACTTGTGCGTATAAGTAGGTCTACATCAGGCAAAAAGTGCGCGTAAAGATGTGTATTTATAACTGTTTCGTCAATATTTTCAGGGGAAATTATGTTATTTTTAACTTTGACCGCAATCTCTTGTACCGCTGTTTTTATCTCCTCCCGCGAGCCATAGCTCAATGCGAGCGTAAGTGTCATACCCGAATTATTTTCGGTTTTTGACATTACTTCGGTAAGTTCCTTATAGACTTTTTTGGGCAGTGTGTCGATTTTTCCGATGGCCTTCAACCTAATATTATGCTTGTTCAAGGTCTTCAACTCTCTTTTAAGAGCGTTTACCAAAAGCTTCATCAAGGTGTCTATCTCGGTCTTGGGTCGATTCCAGTTTTCTGTGGAAAAGGCGTATAGCGTTAAAAAAGGAATCTGGAGCTTTGCGCAGCTCTCCACGGTTTGGTTTACGGATTCCACCCCGTTCTCGTGCCCGAACATGCGGAGTTTCCCTCGTTGTTTTGCCCATCTACCGTTGCCATCCATAATTATGGCCATGTGCTGCGGTAGTTTTTCTTTGTCTACGTCCTCTAGTGTATGCATTTTATTGAAAACAATCCTGGCAAGGTTTACGTCCAAAGGTATACGTTAATGTAAAACCTGTAAAAACGTACCAGTCGTCGCTCAATATATTCCCGAATCGGAATTGCTCAAAATTGGAACCTTCTGGGTTACTTGCGTCCAAATTGTCCGTAAAAGTATATCTGGCCCCAATTTCGGCTCCAAGAATCAAGAATTGATTTAAACGATACTTAGCCCCAACCGTCATTGGAATTGCAAAACTACCGTCTTTTTGGTTAATATCCTGCATTTGAAGGGCATCAATGTAATTAAAATCGTATCTGAAGTAGGTTACACCCGTGTACAAGTAAGGCGTGAAGGCGGGTCCGAGCTTATGAAGATTGTATTCAACAAAGTTGATTTCGAGACCTGCGGAGAACTCCAAAATGGAATTATCCACCACATATCCTCTTTGCTGTCTGGATTGCATATGGGATTTATTGTCGTCGGCAGTTACTTCCCCGTAGAGCACACTGGCCCTCCAAGCATAGCGTTTTCCCTTGTTCCATTTGAATATTCCGCCAAAAGCAGGACCAGAAGGTAATATATAATTAGTCCTTCCCACGTCACCTATCATATTGGCACCACCGGCAAATACTCCTATCTCATACGTCTGTGCACTCATATTCATCACACAGCATAGAAAAACAGCCAAAACTATCCGCATACTATCCAAAAAGTTACAAGAATTAAGAGTAAAGGAAGGTCTATAGACAAGTGTTTATTATTGCTTTCCCTTGTAAAACAGTTTTTCGCTCCTTTTATTGTTTTTGATGGTATCAATTCCGTCTATCTTCCCCCCAAAGCAATTTGTTGCGTAAAGTTTTCAGAAAACTTTCGGATTTGTACTCAATCATTTTGATGGTGAAGTCCGCTTTTTTGATTCGGATTTCCTTGCCATTGGAAATGTCGGCGATACGGGAGTCCAAAGAAACCAAATGCGTCTCTTCCCTTCCTGAAACCTTCAATCTGATCTGTGTGGTATCGGAAATTACGAGTGGACGCGCATTAAGGTTGTGCGGTGCAATAGGCGTAAGCACCAAAGACTTTGCCGAAGGTGCGATTACTGGGCCGCCACAGCTCAAGGAGTATCCGGTCGAGCCCGTAGGCGTGGAAACAATCAATCCATCGGACCAGTAAGAGGTCAAATACTCATCGTCCAACCAGGTTTCCACGGTAATCATGGAAGTAGTATCCTTTCGACTAACGGTTATTTCGTTCAATGCAAAATTGAGCCCGTTGAACTCCTCTAGTTCTGAATTGAGTTCTACTTCCACCAAGCTACGTTCCTCAACGGTATAGTGTCCAGCTTCGAACTCGGTTACGAGCTTTCGGACATTTTCCTTTTTAAAGGTGGACAGAAAACCCAATCGCCCTGTATTGACACCCACAATGGGGATACCATAGTCCTTTATATAGGTAACGGCGCGCAACATAGTTCCATCCCCACCAAAGCTCACGAACATATCAAAAGAGGAATCCAATCCTTTGGATTGGTTGAACGTCCCCTTAACCTGTGTTTTGGTGATGGTAGCCACGAGTTTATTGAAGTTCTCCTCTACATAAACCGCTGCTTCCAACTTCTTGAGTTCGTCCAAAAGCTCCTCTACACAAAGCTGGTCCTCCTTTTGAAAAGACAGACCGAATATGGCTACCTTCATTACTATACGTTAAGATATTTTTCCAGATAGTCGGAACGTTGTTTCAAATCTTCTATAAATTGGTCATCACTGTTTCCGAACACGATGGTATAGTTGTACCGCCTAAATGTCTGCGCCACCTCGTTCAAACTCTGCGTTCCCACCTTCAAGGTAATCTCAACAATATCGTTCTGTGAATCGGTGATAAATGCCCCTAACAAACGGGCATTGTTGCCCTCCACGATCTGGGCAATCTCACTAAACGAATAGTCCTTGATTCCAATGGACACGACCAAAATGGCACCCGGTTCCCTAAAGAAAGGAGTATCAATAAATACATCGACCACATCTTCAAGGTCATAATACCCAACTATCAAACGGTCTTCGTCCAGCACCGGAAGCACATTGGCCTCGTTTCTGGAAAACATTTCCAAAACATCCAACCAAGCTGTTTCCTTTACCACAAAAAAGTCCTCCATCTCAAATCTAAAATCATCAACCTTTTTTTCAGGCTCAAAACAGGCCAGGTCATTTTCGGACAACAATCCCAAATATGTACCGTTCTCGGTTACCCCAACATGGGAATACGTAGTCTCCTCAAAAAACTTAATAACGTCCTTCAAAGTTTCCGAAACCTCAAAAATGGGAATCGTATTGATTATTTTGTCTTGGATGTACATAACAAATCTATTAGGTGCAAAATACTAATTTAAAATGGCAAAAGGCATGCCGAATTCTTATTTTTGACATTCTAAAAACAACTACATGACAAAGTTGAGTGTCAATATAAATAAACTGGCAACATTACGAAATTCTAGAGGCGGCAATGTACCCAACCTGATAACTTCCACCAAGGATATTGAATCTTTTGGAGCGGAAGGCATCACCATACATCCACGCCCCGACGAAAGGCATATACGCTACCAAGATGCACGAGACCTTAAAAAAGTGGTGACCACGGAGTTCAACATCGAAGGGAACCCGGTCCCAAAATTTATCGACCTAGTGCTTGAGGTAAAACCCACACAGGTCACCTTGGTACCCGATGCCGAAGACGCCATTACCTCCAACGCTGGTTGGAACACGATAAAACATAAAGATTTTTTGGTCGATGTGATCAAGACCTTTAAGGAAAACGGCATTCGCACCTCCATATTTGTAGACCCTGACCCCTCAATGGTAAAGGGAGCTGCCGAGACAGGCACCAATCGCATAGAACTCTACACAGAAAGCTTTGCCCATGAATTCGCCAAGGGCAATAAAGAAGGCGGAATAGCACCTTTTGTTGAAGCGGCCAAAATGGCACACGAAGTTGGGCTTGGACTCAATGCCGGGCACGACCTCAGCTTGGACAACATCAAATTTTTCAAAGAACACATCCCACATCTATTGGAAGTATCCATAGGCCACGCATTGATTTGTGAATCCTTATATCTTGGCCTAGAAAATGTGGTGAACATGTACTTACATAGATTGAAATAATGGAGATATTACATTCTAAAATATTGGGAGAAGGACAACCTTTTATCATTCTACATGGTTTTTTGGGCATGTCCGATAACTGGAAGACATTGGGAACCCAATATTCCGAAAACGGGTATGAGGTACATCTGATAGACCAACGTAACCATGGCAAAAGTTTTCATTCCGAAGAGTTCAACTACGATGTGCTCAGCGAAGACGTTATCC
The DNA here is from genome assembly GCF_003057865.1 of Muricauda brasiliensis. Classification (NCBI taxonomy): domain Bacteria; kingdom Pseudomonadati; phylum Bacteroidota; class Flavobacteriia; order Flavobacteriales; family Flavobacteriaceae; genus Allomuricauda; species Muricauda brasiliensis. Next base: position 131,137 of record NZ_QBTW01000004.1, read on the forward strand.
GATATATGGACCATCACAATATAGATTCAGCTTACGTGATGGGACACTCCATGGGCGGCAAAACAGCTATGCAATTGGCCACTTCAAACCCGGACAGGGTAACCAAATTGATAATTGCCGACATTGCGCCGAGGTATTACCCACCCCATCATCATTTTATCTTCAACGGACTTTCCCACTTAGATTTCGACAAGATTTCGGATAGACGGGAAGCGGACGAAGAGCTTTCCAAGCACATCAAAGAAAAAGGCATCCGCCAGTTCTTGCTCAAGAACCTGTATTGGGAAGAAAAAGACAGATTGGGTTTCCGCTTTAATTTTGACGTCCTTAAAGAACGAATGGAAGAAATTGGAGAGAACATTTCCTCCAATGCCGTATATGAGGGACCAACGCTATTCTTACGCGGAGATCGGTCAGAATATATCCAACCCGATAATTTTGCCGAGATAAAAAGACACTTTCCGCAAGCCGAAATAGAAACCATTGATAAAGCTGGTCATTGGTTGCATGCCGAGAACCCGAAACAGTTCTACAACAAGAGTCTTGCGTTTCTGAATTCTTAAAATTCAACCCTTTTTATTATGCATGCATAATTTTTTCACCTATTTAATTGTCTGTATGACAAATTTGATATAGATTTGGTTAATTCTGGTTCTTACCACAACAATTAACATAAACTAACTGTAACAGATTTTTTGATATGAAAAAGTTTTATGCCTTTCTCCCATTTCTAGGCTTATTCTTGATAGCATGCGAAGATGATACAACCCCACCCGAAACAACTGGCCCAGACCCAGTAGAATATACATCAGGATCTGCGGATTTTTCCAACTACGTAGCTGTAGGGAACTCACTTACCGCAGGATTCTCTGACAATGCATTGTTTGAAGACGGACAAAAAGCGTCCTTTCCGAATATGTTGGCTGCAAACTTTGCACTTGTAGGAGGCGGAAGTTTCGAAATCCCCTTTATGGCGGATAATCTAGGAGGAATGACTCTTGGCGGAACCCAAATAGCCGGTAATAGATTGATATTATCCTTTTTGGGCGAAAGTCCAAGCCCTGTTCCCGTTGAAGGACAAGGAACTACTGATGTAGCCGTTAAATTGCCCGGCACATACAACAACATGGGCGTACCCGGCGCTAAAAGTTACGAATTGTTGGCTCCCGGATATGGTAGTGTAACCGGCGTGGCCATGGGAACTGCCAATCCTTATTTTGCGCGTTTCTCATCTTCGGAATCCGCAACCGTTATAGGTGATGCAGCCGCACAAGGAGCAACCTTTTTCACCCTTTGGGCCGGAGCAAACGATATTCTGCTCTATGCCACGGGAGGAGGGACAGGTGTTGACCGAGCCGGGAACGTAGACCCTAGCACCTACAACAGAAATGACATTACCGATCCCAATGTTTTTGCAGGATCATTGGATGCGATGCTACAGGCGATGACTGCCAACGGAGCAGATGGCGCCATTGCCAACCTACCGAATGTAACGGACATCCCATATTTCACTACGGTTCCCCACAACCCAATTCCATTGGATGCAGCTACGGCAGCTTACCTGAATAGCGCCGAAGCATACGGTGCATACAACGCCGGCTTAGCGCAGTTGCAACAACTTAGCATTATCACCGAAGAAGAATTAGAAAAGCGAACCATCTCTTTTGCCGCAGGTGAAGGAAATGCCGTAGTAATTATTGATGAAGACCTCACTGACCTGACAGGATACAACCCTGCATTGATCAACATGAGACAGGCTACGGCGGACGACCTGATGGTGCTAACTTCAAGAACTTTTATAGGCACACTTGATAACCCAGACATCCCAACATCGATAAACGGTGTTGCGGTTCCTTTGGCGGACAAATGGGTCCTTACCCCAGAAGAGCAGGCCATTGTGGAAACCGCTCTTACAGCTTACAACCAAACCATAGCAGGTTTGGCAACAGCCTATGACCTTGCATTTGTAGACGCCAATGCCTTATTGGCCGAACTTAACGCCAATGGATTCCAACAAGCTGACGGAAGCGTTGTGGACGCAACTTTTGCCACAGGAGGAGGTTTTTCTTTAGATGGGGTCCATCCAGCACCTAGAGGTTACGCCATTGTGGCCAATGCCTTTATCGACGCCATCAACACAAAATACAATTCGAATTTGCCCGGTGTAAATCCTCTGGATTATACTGGACTATATATTGACTAGACAAACATTATTTTACTTATCTTAAAGGCACCGAATTTCGGTGCCTTTTTTATTTGCAACAAACTATTTATCAAACCTATGAAACTTATCTTAAGATTATTATTAAACGCATTGGCCGTAGTGATATTGAGCTATGTGCTACCTGGCGTAGGCGTGTCTTCCATGTTCACAGCAATTATCGTGGCCGTAGTATTGAGTTTGCTCAACTTTTTAGTAAAGCCGATTCTGGTAATCCTTACTTTACCCATTACCATTTTGACCCTGGGACTTTTCTTATTGGTAATCAATGCAATCATCATTCTTTTAACGGCAAACCTGATAGACGGCTTCCAAGTCGAGAGCTTTTGGTGGGCCATCATTTTTAGTCTTTTACTCTCCTTTTTACAAGCAATTTTGCACTCCGTTTTAAAAGATGACCAGTAGAAATTCTATGGTTTGAAAGTCAACAGTTTAAAAACTTGGCAGCAAATCAAAAAAGAGTTACTTTTGCATCCCATTTTTAGAAAGCAAATTAGGTAGGAAATGAATATAACCAAAGAGCAGATTGACGATCTTAATGCAGTAGTAAAGGTTGCCATAAGCAAAGAAGACTATCAGGATAAAGTAGAAAAAATCCTTAAAGATTATAGAAAGCAGGCCAATATACCTGGTTTCAGAAAAGGACAAGTTCCCATGGGACTTATCAAAAAGCAATATGGCAAGGCTGTTTTGGTGGACGAAGTGAACAAATTGCTTCAGGACAATCTAAACAAATACCTTACCGAAGAAAAATTGGATGTTTTAGGAAATCCACTTCCCAAACAACAGGACAACTTTGATTGGGACAAGGACAATCTTGATTTTGAATTTGAATTAGGATTGGCACCGAGCTTCGATGTAAACTTGAAGACCAAAAAAGCGGTGACCCAATATAAAATCGTTGCCGATAAAAAGATGATAGAGGAGCAAGTGGAACGTATTCAAAAGCAATACGGAAAATTGATTTCCAAGACCGAGGTAGGCAAAAAAGATGAAATCACTGGTTTCTTTGCTAATGAAGAGGAAGAAATCGACCACAAGACCACTCTTGAAATGGACAAGATCAAAAGCAAAAAAGCTATTGATGCGCTTGTTGGTAAAAAAGTGGGCGACTCCGTTACCTTGAACACAAAAGGACTTTTTAAGGAAGACTACTTGTTGTCCAGCGCCTTGGGCATTGCCCGTGACAAAGCTGAGGACCTAAAAATCGATGTGACCTTTACCATTGAGGAAATCAACGAGAGAGAACCGGCCGCATTGGATCAAGAACTTTTTGATAAATTGTTCGGCGAAGGAAAGGTAACTTCCGAAAAAGAGTTGAAAGATAAAATCAAAGAAGATTCAGAAAAGCAGTTCGAGCAGCAGTCCGACCAAAAACTGTTGAACGACATCACTGAAAAATTGATCGAGGAGACCAAATTCGAACTTCCTGCAGAATTTTTGAAGAAGTGGATTCAAATCAGTGGAGAAAATCCTTTGACCGCGGATGAAGCCAAAGAAGAATTTGAAAAATCCGAGCAAGGTCTTCGTTATCAATTGATCGAGGGTAAGATTATCCAAGAAAATGAACTTCAGGTCCAGTTTGATGAATTGAAGGAATTCGCCAAAGGATTCATTAAGTCACAAATGGCACAGTACGGCCACATGGACCCAAAAGAAGAAGAGTTGGAAAGTGTTGCAGCTAGGGTAATGAGCAATCAGGACGAAGTAAAAAGATTGTCCGAACAATTGATGAGCCAAAAACTTTTGGACCTTTACAAAGAAAAGGCTAACCTTAAAGTGAAGGAAGTCTCCTATGACGACTTCATCAAGGAAGCATATAGCTAAGGCTTCGCTAAAAGAAAATTAAGTATCTTTACGGTGCCGGAAAGCTAATTTTTCGGCACCTTTTTTTTAAGATAAATCGACTAAAATCCTATGGATTACGGAAAAGAATTCAAAAAATATGCTACCCAACATCATGGTATAAACAGTATGTACTATGATAAGCTCATGAGTACCATGTACCCAATGAACATGACCCCGAACATTATTGAGGAGAGGCAATTGAATGCTGTTGCCATGGATGTCTTCTCCCGATTGATGATGGACAGGATCATTTTTATGGGAACGGGAATCAATGATCAAGTGGCCAATATTATACAAGCGCAACTACTGTTCTTGGAAAGTGCCGATGCCTCCAAAGACATCCAAATCTACATCAACTCCCCAGGCGGAAGCGTTTATGCAGGTTTGGGCATTTACGACACCATGCAATTCATAAAACCAGACGTGGCCACTATTTGTACAGGAATAGCAGCTTCAATGGCCGCGGTGCTTCTCTGCGCTGGTGAAAAGGGCAAAAGAAGCGGACTTCCACATTCAAGGGTAATGATTCATCAGCCCCTTTCGGGAGCCCAGGGCCAGGCCAGCGATATTGAAATTGCAGCGCAAGAAGTGCTCAAGATCAAAAATGAGCTATATGAGATTATTTCCAAGCATTCCGGTCAAACCTTCGACAAAGTATACGAAGACAGCGACCGCGACTACTGGATGAAGGCGCCAGAAGCCAAAGAGTATGGTATGATTGATGAAATATTGGTCAGAGAAAAATCTTAATTCAAACCAATTGACTAAAAAACAACCACTTAACGTAGAACAATTTCATTTTTTTTACGTTATTGTCGGTTGAAGATTGAATTTATATGGCAAAGGAAAATTTGGAATGTTCTTTTTGTGGTAGAAAAAAACCGGAAACGAATCTATTGATAGCCGGTTTGGATGCGCATATTTGCGATAGATGCATAGAACAGGCCCACAGCATTGTAGCCGAAGAGTCCAAACAGACCAAAAATCAAGACCTCTCCTCCGAACTGGTCCTAAAAAAACCTATGGAGATCCATGAGTTCTTGGACACTTTTGTGATTGGACAAGAAAGAACCAAAAAAGTAATGTCCGTAGCAGTATACAATCATTATAAAAGATTGTTGCAGCCCAAGGGCAAGGATGAGGAAATCGAAATCCAAAAAAGTAACATCGTAATGGTAGGTCAAACCGGTACGGGAAAAACCCTTATCGCCAAGACCATTGCCAAAATGCTGAACGTGCCTTTGGCCATTGTAGATGCCACAGTGTTAACCGAAGCTGGCTACGTAGGCGAGGATGTGGAGAGTATTTTGACCCGTTTGTTGCAAGCCGCCGATTACAACTTGGAAAAGGCGGAGCGCGGCATTGTATTTATTGATGAAATTGACAAAATCGCCCGAAAGAGCGACAACCCTTCCATTACTCGGGATGTATCCGGTGAAGGTGTTCAGCAAGGGCTCTTGAAACTTTTGGAAGGGACCACCGTAAACGTTCCACCAAAAGGTGGACGGAAACACCCTGATCAAAAATTCATTGAAGTAAATACCGAAAACATACTATTTGTAGCTGGGGGTGCTTTTGATGGTATTGAGCGCATCATCACCAAACGTTTGAACATGCAAGCGGTAGGTTATAGTGCTTCCAAGGCTGAAGAAAATTTGGACCAAGAAAATATCCTACAATACATCATCCCCAAAGATTTAAAGGAGTTCGGGCTAATTCCAGAAATAATTGGAAGACTCCCCGTGCTTACACACATGAATCCTTTGGATGCCAAGACCTTGCGTGCCATTTTAACGGAACCCAAGAACGCCATCATCAAGCAGTACGAAAAACTGTTTGCCATGGATGATATAGAATTCACCATCACAGAGCAAGCATTGGACTATATTGTTGAGAAGGCCGTAGAGTACAAACTCGGGGCAAGAGGATTGCGCTCCCTGTGCGAAGCTGTCTTTACCGACGCGATGTTCACATTGCCCAGCAGCGATGAAACGGAATTCAAGGTCACTAAGGGTTATGCAGAGAAAAAACTCTCTTACGAAACCGTGAAAAAATTAAAAGCAGTCTCTTAGACTGCTTTTTTTGTGACATTTTCCAATAGTTCCAAACTTACTTCGGAGATGATTTTCTCGTCAGAATAGAGTGTATGTCCAAAATTGGGCACAATCCTAAGGTTGGCTGCCGCACTTTTGGCCCACTTAAGACCGGGTTTCCTTTTATCGCACTCACCGAAAATTAGCTGTACGTTAGTAGTAAGTGGTGTTTGCTCTTCCGATTCAAGACCAATTGCGGAAATCGCAGTAATTGTTTTTGCCGGTAAGCCTTTCAATGATGCTTTATAAACCACTGTTGCCCCTACACCAAAGGCTAAATAATGGGCTGGTTCATTTTCTTTCCTGATCAAGTTGGAAACAGCCCTTTCAATTCCATTGTCTTCAAAAAAAGCTTTATCAATATTTTCTTCAGAAGAAATGGAGACATCCACATTGCCCAATTGCTGACAATCGTGGAAAACAATATCGTAGTATTGTTGTAAATAGCCAAAATATGATGCTATCCAAAGGCCTTTTTTTGCACCCCATTTATCTGAGATTACAACAAGTTTTTCTGCCATGATTTAATGGTTTTGTGTTTGATAAAAGATTTGATGAGGGGAATTTCATTAATAAACGTCGCAAATCCTCTTTTATTTGTTCAAAAGAAACCTTTCCACGACGAACGGGGCAAATCTACGAAAACGTTTTCGTAAACCGCAAATAAAGTTACATTTTAAAGCAATTACAGATTATTGGGCATTCATGACGAGTAATTCTTCGATGCAGCCACGCTCATTGGAGAGCCTGGGAATCTTATGCTGTCCGCCCAATTTATTCTGGGATTTGAGCCAATTATGGAACAAGTTTTCCCGCGCTACGTGCACTTTGGGCATCTTTAAAGTAATGTTGTTATAGCGTTTGGCTTCGTAATCGGAGTTAAGTGCTTTTAGCGCATTGTCCAGCATTTCTGTAAAATAGGCAATATCTGCGGGCGGCCTTCTAAACTCAATGATCCATTCGTGCGCACCTTTTTCCTTATCCGTCATAAAAATAGGTGCTGCCGTATAATCCATAATTTCCGCTTCGGTCTTTAGGCAAACCTGTTTTAAGGCCTCTTCCGCATTTTCTATGATAAGTTCCTCTCCAAAAACATTGATATGGTGCTTGGTACGACCCGTGATTTTGATTCGATACGGATTTTTGGAGGTAAACCGGATGGTATCTCCAATTTTATAGCGCCACAACCCGGCATTGGTGGTTATCACCATGGCATAGTTGACTCCCAATTGGACATCCCACAGCGGAATGGCCTGCTCGCCTTCCCCATTGACACCCATCGGAATAAATTCATAGAAGATGCCATAGTCCAACATCAACAACAGCTCATCAGAATTATTTTGATCTTGGATTCCGAAGAAACCTTCCGAGGCATTATAGGTTTCATAAAAGTTGAACTTTTTTCGGGGCAATAGTTTTTTATACTGATTCTTGTATGGTGTAAAACTTACTCCCCCATGAAAATAAACTTCCAAGTTTTCCCAAACCTCGAATAAATGCGTTTTCCCGGTTTTCTCCAAAACCTGATTGAGCAACACCAACATCCAAGAAGGAACACCTGCCAAACTGGTCACATTCTCGCGTATACTTTCCTCTATGATTGCCTCCAGTTTGGATTCCCATTCCGTCATTAACGACACCTTGTTGCTAGGTGTACTGCTGTATTCGGCCCAAAGGGGCATATTATCAATCAATATTGCAGATAAATCTCCAAAAAAAGTCCCATTATCCTCATAAAGTTCCTTGCTACCGCCCAACCTCAAACTTTTCCCTGTAAACAACTGAGAGTTTTCGTTGTTGTTCAAGTAGAGGCATAATAAATCCTTGCTCGATTTATAATGGCAATCTTCCAAAGCCTCTGTACTTACTGGGATAAACTTGCTTTTAGCATTGGTCGTTCCACTACTCTTGGCAAACCATTTTATGGATGTTGGCCAAAATAGGTTCTGTTCCCCCCTACGCGTACGCTCTATCAGTGGGGCAATATCCTCATAAGCTACAATCGGCACCCTGTTCCTGAACTCCTCATATTTGGGAAGGTCTTTGAACCCATATTGTTTACCAATCATGGTATCCTGAGAAAAATCCAAAAGTTGTCGCAATACCTCATCCTGAACATCCAAAGGATACTTTAAAAAAAGCTCTATTTGGTGGTAGCGCTTTCTTAATAACCAAGAAGCAATGGAATTGAATAAAGGTATTGGCATTTTAGGTATATTTAACCAATAAAGTTAAGGTTAGTACAACTGCTAAAATAGCTTTTCTAACACTCATTTTCAAATAAGACAAACACATTCATTTTAATATGTTATACGAAGGAGTCCTAAGAAAGATGCGAACAGAAATAGGGAGCCCAATCCAATATTTTTTGGTTTTCGAGAACGATTTTATCAATATGAACCAGGGGCTGAACAGGGAACTTCAGATTGATTTCATCAAATTTCAATGCTTGAACTGTGGCGAGGACAGACCTATCTACCGACAGGGTTTTTGTAAAGCCTGTTTTTATGAAACGCCCCGTGCCGGAGATTGGATCATGAAGCCCGAATTGAGCACGGCACATCTGGACAAAGAGGACCGAGACCTTGAATATGAGAAAAAGATGCAGTTGCAGCCCCATATTGTGTACTTGGCCAACTCGAGCAGTATTAAAGTTGGTGTTACCAGAAAATCACAAGTCCCCACACGTTGGATAGATCAAGGAGCACATGAGGCCATAGAGATCGTGGAGGTGCCCAATCGCTATTTGGCAGGTATTACGGAAGTGGCGTTAAAAGATTATGTTAGCGACAAAACCAGTTGGCGGAAAATGCTCCAGAACGATATTGAGGACATAGACTTGGTGGAGTGGCGCAACAAATTAAAAGCAAGCATTCCCGAGGAAGCCTTGGATTATTTTTTGGATGACCGAGAAGAAACCAACCTTGAGTTCCCCGTGTTAAAATATCCAGAAAAAGTAAAAAGCCTGAATCTTGACAAAACGCCAAGCTATAAAGGAACTCTCAAGGGCATAAAAGGACAGTATCTTATTTTTGAAGACAATACCGTATTCAATGTACGCGGTAGCGAAGGATATTATGTAGGCATCAATTTTAGCTGATTTTAATCCCTAAAATCCCAGTACCGAAACCATACGTTATGAGCCAAAAAATCAAACTTACCGAAGCAATCTCCATAGGAATCGGCGGTATGGTCGGTGGCGGGATTTTTGCGGTTTTGGGTTTGGCTGTGACCCTCTCCAAAGGAGGAACCCCACTGGCCTTTCTGTTTGCGGGCATCTTAGCCCTGATTACCTCATATAGTTATGTAAAACTATCCAAATCCTATCCAGATCGAGGAGGTACCGTCAAATTTATTAACCAAGGTTTTGGAGAAACCATATTTAGCGGAGGCATCAACAACTTGCTTTGGGTAAGTTACATCATTATGTTATCCCTATATGCATCCGCCTTTGGTTCCTATGCCCCCAACCTTCTATCCATCAGTGGAACAGAGTTGGATTTTCATATATATGCAACGGGCATCATTGTTTTGGCGTCAATAATAAATTATTACAGTGTTAAGGTAGTAGGGATGATAGAATCCTATGCCGTAATCATAAAGTTGGTCATCCTGATTTCTTTTATCGGCGTTGGATTGTATGGTTTGATGGGCAATCCAAATTTGGAACAATTGTCCCCGGAAAACTGGGAAGCCCCCCTGCAACTTTTAACAGGAGGCATGGTTATTTTTGTTGCTTATGAAGGTTTTGAGCTCATTGCCAATTCGGCTCCCGACATTAAAAATCCAGAAAAGAACATTCCAAGAGCATATTATATTTCCATCATTTTTGTGGTGCTTTTGTACATTATTATTGCGGTGGTCACTGTAGGCTCCCTACCCTTCGACAAAATAAAAACGGCGGAGGATTATGTTTTGGCCGAAGCAGCCAAACCTATGCTCGGCCAAACTGGTTTCACCATCATTACCATAGCTGCACTCATCTCTACGTTTTCGGCAATAAACGCCTCTATTTATGGCGGAAGCAGGGTAAGCTATGAAATAGCCGAGGATGACGAACTCCCCCATCAGTTCACCTTTAAACTTTGGAATCAGCCCGTAGGATTACTTATTACGGCCATTCTTACCATTATATTGACCAACACCTTGAAACTGGAAAGTATTTCAACTGCGGGCAGTGTAGGTTTTCTTCTGGTTTTTGCCATGGTAAATTACGTTGGGTTTAAGCTGTCCAAAACCACGGGCAGTAGAAAAACAATTCCTATCATAGGGTTTGTACTATGCATCGTTGCCATGGGCGTTCTGCTACAGCAACAATTCGGAACAAACAGAATGGGAGTAATCGTGGCCATCTCTATCATCGGAACTTGTTTTTTGATTGAATGGATCTACAAGAAGTTCGAAAAAAATAAAAAGCCATAGCATGCTCAAATTTTTCAGAAAAATCAGGAAGCAATTGATTGTCGAAAAAAAGGTCGGAAATTATCTTCTGTATGCCATCGGTGAAATTGTTTTGGTGGTTATCGGCATCTTGATTGCATTGGCCATAGACAATGCAAACGACAATCGTATAAAACGGGAAAAGGAGCAGGTTTACCTTAAAGGCTTAAAAGAAGAATTTGACATCAGTAAAATTAAGCTGGAAGAGCTCATCAAAGTCAACCGGAAAAGCTATAAAGCTGCACAAAAAATTGTTTTGCTGATGGAAGGTGAAACAGTAGCTACAGAAGAAACTTTTTCAAATCTGCTTTCCGATGCTTTCACCAATGATATTTTTTTCAACCCGAACAACTCGTTGCTGAATGAAATGATCAACTCCGGTAGTTTAAAGGATATTTCCAATGACACCTTACGAATTCGGCTCACCAATTGGATATCTACTATTGATGATATAGCCAATCAGGAAAAAATGCTAGGTGAAGAACGGAACAATACCGTAAATGTTTTTAGGGATGAAGGTTATAGCATCCACACACTGCTGGATCATACGGGCATGTCGAAAAAATTAGGCATTCCCCTTAGCAAAAACCCAGTCAGCAACTTAGGCGCATTGGAATCCGTTGCTTTTGAAAACAACATCCTGTTATTCATTATCACAAGCCAATCCACCGAAATAGACCACTACAATCCGCTAATGGCAAGTCTTGAAACCATTTTGGAAAACATCAATAAAGAATTGAAGAAATAAAAAAGGGCGATTAATAATCGCCCTTTTTTATTCTTAGTTTACGGTATCTTTCTTCTTTTTCTTGAGCAGCCCTCCTAAAATGGATTTGGCGGCATCTTTAACGTCCTCCTGTTTTTTCGCTTTTGTACTATCGGTTGCCGTAGTATCCTTTTTACCACCCAGAATGTTTCCAATAGCCTCTTTAACTCCGTCGGATTTGGTTTTGGTAGTATCGGCCCCATCCTTTTTAAATGCATCGGACAGCAAATCTTTCACCTTGTCCTTGCCTTGATTGACCAACTTCTGCTTTTGCATCTCCACCAATTTGGATGTCAATGTTTTCACACCCGAAGTAAGGTCGGTACTTACTGACGGATTGGTGAAATTGCCTCCAATATTCGCCGTGACCGGGATTGTAACTTCACCCACACTATCATCGTTCAGTTGTGAGATCAGTTTAGTGACCTCTGTACCCAAATACTTTGCGGGAACGTTCAGGGTGGCCGAATAATTCATTTGCTTGTCAAAAGAGTGACTGCCGTTCACATCTATGGCGATGTCCTTATAATTTAAGGTAAACGGCTTCACTTTTACCGTACCATTATCAAAGGTCAATGCAGTCTTTAAGCCATCCAAATTAATTTCTTTTGTATTTAAAAAGCTGAGCTTGCTGTCCAGTGCAGATACCAAAGGTGCTTTTTGGGTATCTACCGTTGGATTCAACAATTCCGCCAACAAATTACCTGAAATAGTGGCCAAATTTGGTGTAAAATCGTCTTTAAGGTTACCCGATATTTTAATATCTGAATTGAGTTTTCCTTGAATCGCCGTTGCAAGTGGTGTTAGCACCTTGAACAATTCCAATCCTGCAAACGATTCCCCAATATTGAAATTATCCATACCAAGATTGATATCGAAAGTCGATGCTTCCTGCTTGGTGGATACGGAGCCGGACAGTCCCAAAGTACCACCGAACAAATTGGAAGTCAGATTCTGTACCGTTGCGGTTTCATCCTTGATGATCAAGGTTCCTTTAACGTTTTTCAGATTAAGGTTGTCGTAAACCACCGTATTGGCAGATGCCTCAATGGTGCAATCTAAAAATGATGGTATTTTGATGCGCTCCTCCCCCGTAGTGGTAGAACTCGTTTCTTCACCTGTTCCTCCCCCCTCATTTCCTTCTACCTCATCTACCATAAAATCGTTCAGGGCAAATTGGTTGGAGTCAAGCGTAAACTTTCCTTCGATGTTTTCATCATTGAACATAAAACCAAGCAAATTGGTCAATGTTCCTTTCGCGTTAAAATCTGTACTTCCCGTTTTTCCTTGGAACGAATCCAAAGTCACCGTATTTGGATTAAATGTTACGGCCGCAGTGCTAATTGCCAGAGGATTTTTAAGTTCCTCAGAAGCATATTCAAAACCGGTCAAGGAAGCCTTACCTGTTGTTTTGGTATTCTGATATTGCTTTTTCTCCAAAGAAGCCATATCGAAGGCAGTGGTAACATCTGCATTCAAAATTCCTTTAAGGTTAAAATCGTTGGGTACGGGATAGGCCTGTGAAATATTAGCCAGATTGATTCTACCGTCCATATGGGCATTTACTTTGGTATTGCCCATTAACTCCCTAATCTGTGCATTCAAATTGAACTTATCCTCATCTATCAGAAAAGAAAGTCGATTGATATTTACGTAGGTATCCTCGGCGATTCCAGTCTCGTTATTGATCTCCGTATCGATGTACACATTGCGCACCGATTTAGGCAAATCTGGATATTTGAATGATGCATTTTCCGAGTTGATGGCTATCTTAAAGGTTGGAATATGCTCATCATCCACCACTCCTTTAAACTCACCGTTCACTTCAAAATTTCCTGTGGTCTGTACATTTTCAATATTGGCCGCGTAGGCCTCGGGAATTACCGCCAAAAAGTTTTTAAAATCCGAAGATGGTGTTTTAAATGTAATGTCCACCTCCTGATTGTCCTCGTTCACTTTCACAAAACCATCAAAGACCAATGGCAATTGGTTTACGAGCGCCTTGTTCTCCAAAAAGGTGTATTTGTTCTCGCTCAGGTCAATACCGATAAGGGCATCCAGATTGATTTTGTTCTTGTTCAGGTATTGGGTACTGTCCATTTCGAAGGTTACCAAGGCATCCGTCAATGTTTTCAGTTCCGATTTTTCCAAGGAAAGGTCTCCGGTTCCAGAGTGGTTCATTTCAGTAATGTCCAGCAACATACCACTTGCCAAATCCTGATAAATAATCTCGGAATTGGTAATGGCATACGAATCCATGTTCAATGTGAAATTGCTGTTTGATTCCTCGGGTGATGCGGTAGCGGATGGTTCGGTTTCTTTGGCTATATCGTAATTGGCATTGCCTTCCTCGTCCGCTTTGATGTGCAATTTGGCTCCGTCAATATTTAAGGTCTTGATCACGATTGGCTCATCTGCCGACTTGAACAGTTCCTTTATGGACATGGAAAGTTCGATTTCGGAAGACGCAAATAAGGTGTCGCCTTCAAAAGGGGCTTTGTTCACCAACGACAGATTGGTTAATCCAACATTGGCGTAAGGAAAGCTTTTGAGAAGGCTCAAATCGGCATCCTCAAAATCCAAGGTGGCATTGATGCTGTTGTTGACTTTTGTTTTGATGATCTCTTCAATTTTACCTTGAAGAAATAATGGGACCGCAATAATGATCGCGAGTAGGATAAGTAGGGTTATTCCAGTAATCTTTAGGACTTTTTTCTTCATACTTCGGTGTTTTACAACAAATTAAAGGAGAAGCATCAATCCAAAGAAATTTCCTCTCCTATTTTTAAGTTAAATCTTTTTCGCATTAGATATACGAAAAAATAGAGCAAAGGGGTGTCGAGGAGGGCAATCATTATTTTAAAAATAACACCACTAATCAACAATCCATAAAATTTATCCCATGGCAAGACTCCAAAAATGCACAAAAGCCCGACCACGGTAAAGGTATCTATGAATTGAGAGGAAAATGTAGAAAAATTGTTCCGGAGCCATAGCATTCTACCGTTGGTCACTCTTTTCCAAAAATGATAGATGGTGATATCGATGTACTGCGCGCCCAAGTAGGCAAGCATAGATGCCAATACGCCCAATGGCGACAATCCGAATACGGTGGTAAAGGTTGCGTCATCCACAGGAGAATTAGGGATGGCATTGGAATAATTGGCCAAAAAAATAATCCCCATCGAAAAAAACGAAGCAAAAATACCTGCGGTAACTATTTGGTTTGCCTTCCTCTGCCCATAAATCTCAGAGACTAAATCAGTAATCAAAAAAGTGATGGGATAAGGGAGTATTCCAACCGAAAGTTCAAAAAGTGGCGCTCCAAATACTGTAACATCGCCAAAGGGACTCCAAGAGAAAAACTTTTGGAATATAAGGTTGGATACCACCAATGAGGTAATGAACAGCGCCCCAAGGTACAGATATATGGAAAATGCTTGCTTTTTGTCCTTTTGCGTCATATATGGATCAACACGGCTGATTACTTAATGTTCAAACTGAAAGGCATCTTTGCCTGGATCCCTTCTTGTTTGGTGAACTGCTTGAACTCTTTTAAAATTTTGTAAGCTTCAGTGCCTATTTCCTCTTGAATGATGGATTCGCCAATTTTAGTCTTTACTGAGCCATAATTCTCCATAAATTGTTCAAAACCGGATTTGTAACGCGGGTATTTTTTAACACCATACTCTTCCAATCCCGCCATATCGGCTGCAGCTATTATAGCATCTTCCAAGTTGCCAAGCTCATCCACCAAACCAAGTGCATGTGCATCGACCCCGCTCCAGACCCTGCCCTGGGCAATTTCATTGACCCGTTCAACCGACATGTTTCGGCCTTTGGATACGCGATCCAGAAATGTATCGTAAGTTTCTTCGATGCTTTCTTGCATTACATTGCGGAAAGTATCGGTCATCGGCTCAAAAAAGGAATAGTCCACCGAGTTTTCGTTGGTTCCGACCTGTTCTGCGTTCACCCCAATATTCTCCGCCAATTCGTGCACGTTGGGAATTGTACCAAAAACTCCGATAGAACCTGTTATGGTGGTAGGTTCTGCAAAAATCATATCACCGCCCACACCAATATAGTAACCCCCTGATGCAGCTACATTTCCAAAGGAAACTACTAATGGCTTTTCTTTTTTTGCCAATTGCATTTCCCTCCAAATAATATCCGAGACCAGTGCGCTTCCGCCCGGAGAGTCCACTCGAAGTACAATAGCTTTAACATTTTTGTTATCTATCGCCTTATGCAGCGCATCCACTATCAGTTTTTCACCGATGTAATTCTTTCCCCCTTCGCCTATCAAGATTTCGCCCTGTGCATAGATTACAGCAATATCATCGGAACCTTTATTGATTTTTTTAAGCTTAGCCTTTTGCATATAGTCCATAAGGCCAACATAGTTCAATTCTTCGTCTTCGGCCACTCCGATTTTTTCCTTGAGAAGGTCTTCGTATTGATCATAATGTAATGCTCCGTCCAACAAACCTGAAGCAACCGCATATTCGGGGGTTCTTCCACCAAGAGTATCCGCAATAATATTCAGGTTTTGGGGAGTAATATTTCTGGATTCAGAAATATCATCCACAATAACACTCCAAATCGATGTGATCAATTCCTTTATCTGGGTACGGTTTTCATCGCTCATGGTATCGGAAAGAAAAGGCTCTACCGCACTTTTGTACTTTCCATGACGGATGACCTCCATTTTGATGCCGGTTTTCTCCTGAAGTCCCTTGTAAAAAAGCACTTCGGTAGCCAATCCCTTAAAGTCAAGAACACCTACGGGGTTAATGTAAACCTCATCGGCTGCGCTGGCAAGGTAATAATCGCGTTGAGCATACACATCGGAGTGTGCCATTACAAATTTTCCGCTCGATTTAAAATCGATCAGGGCCTTGCGTATTTCCCGGGCCTGGGATATTCCTGCCTGCAAAAACCCGGTGGTCAGGCTTATTCCTTCAATATTATCATCATTCTTGGCTACCGCTATGGAATGTAGAATCTCGTCCAAACCGAGTTCTTCCACCCATAGTGCAGCAAAAGGGTCGTTATCGTCCTTACCCGTATAGTCCAAAACAGGAGCTACAAAACTGAGCTCCAGCACACTGTTCTTTTTTACCACTACACCATCATCCATACTCCCAACAAGGGCCATAAATATGAAGAACATCCCAACAATGATCATAAATGCCACTAGGCTCCCTAATATCGAGGCCGACAGGTTTCTTAAAAACTTCATTCAGTCAAATTTAATACGCATCAAATATAACCAATGTAGTATTGTTTTGTTTACTTTGTTTCTTCGATTATGGTCATAAAACAAAAGGTTTATCTATCATTGGGCAGTAATTTGGGAAATCGCTATGCGAACCTCCAAAAAGCTATTTTCCGTATTCAGGAGAAAGCGGGGAAAATCTTGGATATTTCTTCGGTCTATGAAAACCCGGCCATGGGATTTGAAGGGGACGATTTCCTAAATATCGCCCTTTCCCTATTAACCCCGTTAAATCCCAAGGAACTGCTTGAAGTTCTTTTGCAAATCGAAAAAGAATTCGGAAGAGTTAGGTCAGCATTGGGACACAGCTCCAGGACTTTGGATATTGACATTATATATTATGGCACGGAAGTCATAAACTCCGACGACCTAGTAGTCCCCCATCCTCAGATGCAGCATCGGAACTTTGTTTTAAAACCCTTGAGCGATATTGCTCCGCAGTTTTATCATCCTGTGCTTTACAAGGATACGCGCAATCTTTTGCAGGAGTGCAGAGATAAGAGCAAGCTCACAAAAACCAAGTACAAACTCTTTAAAGACAGGTCGGGATTGTTTTCCCAGTTGCAGCTTATTGCCATTGAAGGGAACATCGGAGCAGGGAAAACTACACTCTCTAAAATGATTTCCAATGACTTTAATGCCAAATTGGTGCTGGAACGCTTTGCGGACAACCCCTTTCTCCCCAAATTTTATGAAGATCAAGCACGCTATGCATTTCCTTTAGAAATGTCCTTTCTGGCGGATAGATACCAACAGTTTATGGATGACACTTCGCAGTTTGATCTCTTCAAGAATTTTATGGTGAGCGATTACGACATCTTTAAATCATTGATTTTTGCCAAGGTTACCTTGCAGAATGAGGAGTACAATCTATACCGAAAGGTCTTTAATTTTATGTACAAAGAGGTAAGAAAACCCGAAATCTATCTCTATCTGTATCAAAATACCGAACGGTTGCTTGCCAATATCAAAAAACGTGGTCGAGACTATGAACAGAATATAGACCCTGTTTATCTGGAAAAAATCAACCGTGGTTATCTGGATTTCATCAAAAGTAACCCCAGTCAAAACAGCATTATATTGGATATGGGCGAACTGGATTTCGTAAACAATCCAGAGGATTATGAATTCATTCTACAAAAGCTGGAAGACAACATACTTTTGTTAAACATTTAAGAGAATTTTTGGAAAATGTTTGGATATAACGAATGGTTTTATTTTATTAGCATCCTCTAAAAGAGAAACTAACTAACTCAGACTTTATATACGGCCCTGTTTTTCAGGGCCATTTTTATTTTTGAGCATTTTGTTTACACCAAATATCCCAGACCACTACACCAGCACTTACGGATATATTCAAGGAATGCTTGGTCCCAAACTGTGGAATCTCCAAAATGGTAGAACTGGCCGAAACCA
Organism: Muricauda brasiliensis; assembly: GCF_003057865.1. Taxonomy (NCBI): domain Bacteria; kingdom Pseudomonadati; phylum Bacteroidota; class Flavobacteriia; order Flavobacteriales; family Flavobacteriaceae; genus Allomuricauda; species Muricauda brasiliensis. The sequence continues at coordinate 149,202 of NZ_QBTW01000004.1, forward strand.
CTTCCTGTGAAACTCCTTTGACCTCGTTTCCAAAAACTAGGGCAACGGTTTTTTCCGAATCCACTTGATAATCGTTTAACATCACCGCATTTTCCGCCTGTTCAACGGACACGATTTCCACTCCTTCCGTCATTAATTGCTGGACCAACTCCAAGGTATCCTTTCTATATTCCCAATCCACACTTTCGGTGGCGCCCAAAGCTGTTTTACGAATGTCCTTGTGGGGCGGGGTCGCCGTGATTCCACAGAGGTATATTTTTTGAACCAAAAAAGCATCCGCGGTCCGGAACACGGAACCGATATTGTTCAGACTACGGATATTGTCCAAAATGATGATGATAGGAGTTTTCTCAGCCTCCTTAAAGCCGGTCACATCCAACCGTTCCAGCTCGCTATTTTCCAATTTTCGGCTCATTTTTTAAACATTGGGGTAAAAATATCAACAAAAATTCCTGATGGATGATGAAAGCGATATATTCGTTTTCATCCCAATTTTGGGCAAAAATAAAAGAATTAAATCGCTTTGGCAGCCAAGAAAAAGATTAAGAAAGTAACTCCATTGATGCAACAATACAATGCCATTAAGGTAAAACACCCTGATGCATTGTTACTTTTTCGTGTAGGGGATTTTTACGAGACTTTTGGGGAGGATGCCGTAAAGGCCGCCAAGATTCTTGGGATTATCCTTACCCACAGGAACAATGGAGGAGACCGGACGGAACTGGCAGGATTCCCCCACCATTCCCTCAACACGTACTTGCCCAAATTGGTGAAAGCAGGTCAGCGCGTTGCCATTTGCGACCAGTTGGAAGACCCCAAACAGACCAAAAGCATTGTAAAACGTGGGGTCACCGAGCTGGTAACTCCCGGGGTAGCCCTAAACGATGATATTCTTTCTGCCAAGAGCAACAACTTTTTATGTGCCGTACATTTTGGACGCAACAAATTAGGGGTCTCATTTTTGGATATCTCTACTGGAGAATACTTGACCTCCGAAGGTTCTGTGGAACAAGTGGACAAGTTGCTACAGAATTTTTCTCCAAACGAGGTCTTGGTATCCAAAAGCCATAGAAAAGATTTTGTGGAATGCTTCGGCAACCAATTCCATAGTTTCTTTTTGGAGGATTGGATTTTTCAGGAAGACTATGCCCAAGAGAGCATGAACAATCATTTTGGGACAAAAACTCTGAAAGGATTCGGCATAGACCATCTCAACCACGGCATCATTGCTTCGGGGGCCGTTCTGCACTATCTGTCCGAAACACAGCACAGCCGACTTCAGCATATCAATAAAATACAGCGCATTGCCGAGGAGGAATATGTTTGGATGGACCGTTTTACCATCAGAAACCTGGAGCTATACCATTCCTCACACCAGAATGCGGTGACCCTGTTGGACATCATCGACAAGACCATTTCCCCGATGGGCGGACGGTTACTGAAGAGATGGCTGGCACTTCCCCTGAAAAATGTGGAAAAAATCCAACAAAGGCATCAGGTAGTGTCCTATCTAAAGAATGAGGACGAACAACTGAACAAGATCCAGGGATACATTAAACAGATGGGCGACTTGGAACGATTGATTTCCAAATTGGCCACGGGTAAAATCAATCCCAAAGAAGTAGTTCAACTTAAAAACTCTTTGGAGGCCGTTGTTCCTATCAAAAAGTTGGCCCAAAACAGCTCCAATGATTCCCTAAAAAATATTGGCGAGCGCTTGAACGATTGTGATGCGCTCCGCTCAAAAATAAAGGAAGTGCTCAACGAGGAAGCCCCTGTGAACATTGCCAAAGGCAATACTGTTGCAAAGGGCTATTCGGAAGAGCTGGATGAGCTTAGAGGCCTTGCATTTTCGGGAAAGGATTATTTGGACAAGATGCTGGAACGCGAAACCAAGGAAACTGGCATTACTTCATTAAAAATCGCGTCCAACAACGTGTTCGGATACTATATCGAGGTTCGCAACACACACAAGGATAAAGTTCCCGAAACTTGGATACGCAAACAGACCTTGGTCAATGCCGAGCGATACATCACGGAGGAATTAAAAGAATATGAATCCAAGATTTTGGGTGCCGAGGAACGCATTTTTCAACTGGAACAACAACTTTTTGAGCAATTGCTCGTCTGGATGCAGGAATATATTTCTCCCGTACAGCTCAATGCGCACTTAATTGCACAATTGGACTGTCTTTGTGGATTTGCGCAATTGGCGAAGGAGAACAATTACGTTGAGCCCGTAATGAATAACTCAACGGACGTCGACATTAAAGAAGGGCGTCACCCCGTTATCGAAAAACAACTTCCCATTGGTGATACATATGTAACTAATGATGTTTGCCTTAACCGTGAGGAGCAACAGATCATTATGATTACGGGACCCAACATGAGTGGTAAGTCGGCCCTTTTACGACAAACAGCATTGATTGTTCTGTTGGCGCAAATGGGAAGTTTTGTGCCCGCAACTGAGGCGAATTTGGGTGTTGTGGACAAAATCTTCACAAGGGTAGGTGCCAGTGACAACATCTCCATGGGCGAATCGACCTTTATGGTGGAGATGAACGAGACGGCCTCTATTTTGAACAACCTTTCGGAACGCAGTTTGGTACTACTTGATGAAATTGGCCGTGGCACAAGCACTTATGATGGAATTTCAATTGCTTGGGCCATTTCGGAATACTTGCACGAACACCCTGCCAAAGCCAAAACGTTGTTCGCTACACACTACCACGAACTCAACGACATGACCAATACGTTTACGCGTATTAAAAACTTCAACGTTTCCATAAAAGAACTGGAAGATAATGTGCTTTTCTTGCGGAAATTGGTTCCCGGTGGAAGTGAACATAGCTTTGGCATACACGTGGCCAAAATGGCTGGAATGCCCCAGCAGGTGATTCAAAAAGCCAACAAAATTCTGAAAAAACTGGAAAAATCCCACTCAAGTGAAGATGTGAGCGACAAATTACAGGCCACCCAAAACGAAATGCAGTTAAGTTTTTTCAATTTGGACGACCCTTTGCTAGAAGAAATCAAGGAGGAAATTTTGCACTTGGACATTGATACGCTGACACCTGTGGAAGCTTTGATGAAGTTGAACGAAATCAAAAGGCTACTCGGTAAAAAGAAGAAAGCATCCTCCTAATTGATACGGTTAAACTCTTCTTTTTCCAGATCACGGGATTTTTTGCCGGATGCTCCTCCAAAGCTTCTGGAATACGTAATGCGAAATATTCGTGTAAATGCCGATTCGTCCCTGTAGGTGGAATTGGTATCAATATCGAAAACAATAGGGGTCATACCACTGAGGTGGCTATCAATTTTCATTGACTTGAACACATCGGAGATACTGAACTGTAATGTTCCCCAATTATTTTTAAATGCTTTGGAAAGTCCAAAATTCAAAACACCAAAACCCTTGGTAAAGTTGGTTCCGTTATAGTGGTCAAAATTATACCACCCGGAAAATTCCATATCCATTTCCCAAGGCAACACAACAGTTTGATTAAAGTTTAGGCTTTGATAAAAATAGGTTTTTTCCGCAGGGTCGGGACTGTAGGAAATCCTGTAATCACGAATGGCCGAAGTGGAGGAAACATTAAGTTTTCCCCATGCCGACCATTGCCATGGAATGTTCAAATACAGTCCGATGCTCTTTTGATAGTCTGCATTTTGAGGAGAGACCACAAGAATATCGTTTTGAGGTGTTGTGGTAAGTTGATATCGGATTATCGGGTCGATTTCCTTTTGCAGCGAAATTCCTGCCGAGAACCCGTTCCTGGCATATTCCATCTGTAAGGAATTAGTGATGCCGGGACGCAATAAAGGATTCCCTGTAAAAATTGCGGTCGGATCATTGTAATATAGACTTGTCACCAAATCTGAATAGGACGGTCTGCTTATTCGTCGGTTGTAGTTCAGGTTCAGTTGGTCATTTTCGGAAAGTTGATATTGATAGGTTACGGACGGAAAGAATTGACGTATGGAAAAATCCTCCTCTGCATTGGAAAGGGTACGTTCCCAATCCTCGTACCTCACCCCAGTTCTCAATTTTGAGTTTTGTCCAATCCCCATATTGAACTGCGCATATAATGCCCATAACTTTTCATCGCTGGTGATTATGCTTTGTGACCGTGGGTCCACCTCCCAAAATCCATCTACGTTGGTTTCCACTTTACTGTTGTTGGAATTGTTGGCATAACTCCCCTTGAATCCAAAGCCCATATCCACTTTTTCATTGAACTCATGGGTATAATCCAGTTTTAGCACCCCCAGATGAATGGTGGATTCACTAAAACCACGAGTGCCATCCGTAAAGATTTCATTTTCAGGCTGAAAAATTTCACCATCCTCGTTAAAATATTGGCTTACTGTGGTGGCCGGATTATCATTTTTGAAGTCTAGGTAGCTTATATCTACCATAAAATCCGAACGTTCCGATACGTCTGTTTTCAGATATAACGAAGAGATAGCATTGGACTTATTGGAAGTTCCGCGCGTCACCAAATGGGACCTGAAAAAATCCTGTCCCTCAATATGTCTTTTATTGTTCACATCGGAAATTGAGAGGTTATTGGCCAAATTCCAAATAAATTCACCCCCAATCTCAACGTTGGTCGAAAGCTGATATCCCAGACCAAAATTGATATTGTGCGTATTGTTGTTATTGTTAAAATAGGTGGAGAATACAGCTTGGCTGGGAGCTCCCAAAATGGGTTGAAAACTTGAACCCGAACCCTCGAACCCATTTTTTCCATGGTCGTGGAACCATGAATAGCCCGCATTTAGGCGAAGCGTTTCCTTGCCATACGAATAGTTTAGGGAAGAACTTGATTTTTCCCAATAGCCATATCCCAAACTCCCGCTAAAGTTCCATTGACTACCTTGGTCCAGCCCTTTTTTAAATACGATGTTGATGATTCCCGCTCCCCCATCTGCATCATATTGGGCCGATGGCGAAGTCAAAAGTTCTACCTTTTCAATATTATCAGCCAGTGTGCTTTCCAAAAGTGACATCACATCCTCCATCGGCATGGTCACCCTTCTACCGTTCATCAATACGGTGACCCCGCTTTGTCCGTTCAACGAAAACTGATTGTCCCTATGGTCCAAAATAACCCCGGGCAATCTTTCCAATAGTTGAAGTGCATTGCTGCCCTTGGTCAAAATACTGCTTTGAACATTGATCACTCGACCCTCTGGTGTGTTCTGCACCCAATTTCTTTTGGCTTCCAAAACCACTTCATCCAGCTGACTGATGGATTCCTCTAGCACCAAAGTGCCAAGACTCACCGAAGCGGAAGGAGATTCCAAAGCAAAGGCTTCGGTTTGGTAGTCGGAATAGCCCAAATTCACAACCCTAACTATATAACGGCCCGGATTGCTATGTTCTACTAAAAATTCACCATTTTCCTCCGTTATTGTCCCCGTTACCAAGGTACCGTCGGAGGCTTTCAAAAGTAATACATTGGCAAAGGGCACAGGTCTATTTTCGGTATCGACCACCGTACCTTGAACCTGACCATTAGCTTTAATGAATCCTAGCACCAGTATTATAGCAATAATCACAAGTGGCATTGTCTTGTCGTTTTCCATTTTGAATCAAATTTGATCCAAATGAAATCCCTGCCACTTTATTTGCCCAATCCTATTGACTCCTGCCCTTAAACTATTGACAAGAAACAGGATTGGATTGACGAAGCCTTAAAATGCATTTCATCAATTATTTAGCGCCATATGTCAATTCGCTACGGATGAATTATCAAAAAAGCTAACTTGTATGTTTTAGTCTTTGCGCATGGACCTTAGCCGTTTGAAAAAAATTATACTACGGAGCAAGCTCTACCATATTCCGTTTTGGCTCTGCTATCATTTGGTTTGGCTCACGATCAATGCGGGAAGTATTTCGGAGGTAACCGACTATTTGCTCCACAGCGATACCACCCTTAAATTCTATTTCTACGTCATATTCCAGGTAATCGGGGTGTATTTCAACCTATATTATCTTATTCCCAAGTTTTTGTATGTGGGGAAATACTTTAGTTATGTCCTTTCCGTGCTGGCCACTATATTGATCTGCAATGCATTTATTACAAGCGGGTATTTTTTAACGGCCTATCTATCGGGAAGATCCTTGTTCGAACTATTTGGGGTTTATCCAAATCAGTTTTCGACCATATATTTTGTATGGGCCCTGCCCTCCACGGTTGCATGTATGACCCTGGGAATGAGCATAAAACTGGGGAAGAATTGGCTTGAGGCCGAAAAGCGAAAACTCAGTCTGGAAAAGCAAAATCTGGAAACCGAACTGAAGTATTTGAAATCGCAGATCAACCCCCACTTTTTATTCAACACGATCAACTCCATCTTTGCCCTGATACATAAAAACCCTGACCTCGCATCAGAATCTCTTGCCAATTTCTCGGACATGCTCCGCTTTCAATTGTACGAATGCAACGATGAAAAAATCGATCTTGAAAAGGAGCTTCATTTTATTGAAAACTTTATCGACCTTGAAAAGCTTCGATTGGATTCCGATAGCACCGAGATGCAGTTCGATATTTTGAACCATAGCAAGGGAGGAAAAAAAATAGCCCCATTTATTCTGATTCCTTTTATTGAAAATGCCTTCAAACATATCTCAAAAGGAAAAGGAAGACGACATTTTATCCATATGTCGCTTCAAGTGGATGATAAAATCTTGAAATTATATATTGAAAACAGCAAAGAATCCGATGAAATTTATGTTGATGCCAAAATACCAAAAGGTATCGGACTCCAAAATGTTGTCAGGAGGCTGGATTTGCTATATCCTGAATCCCATGTGCTGGACATTGAAAACCAAAAAGATAGATTTTCCATAAAATTAGAACTGGAATGGCAAAAAAGTTAAGTTGCATCATAGTGGACGATGAGCCACTTGCCAGGGAGGTGATCGAGGACTACATCAAGGTAGTTGATCAATTGGAACTCGTATGCACAGTAGAGAACGCCTTGGAACTGGACCAGATGCTGGGAGAGCATGCCGTAGATCTTATTTTTTTGGACATTCAAATGCCCTTTTTAACGGGTCTGGACTTTTTAAAAGTCCGTTCCAATTTACCGATGGTCATCATAACTACCGCCTTTCCCAATTATGCAATCGACGGATTTCATTTTGATGTGATCGACTATCTATTGAAGCCTATTACCTTCAATCGATTTTATAAGGCCATTGCAAAGGCAAGCAGGTACCATAACCTCAAGTCCGGCGACAGGGAATCAATGGAGGAAGCTGCCGATCTAGACCATTTTTTTATAAAATGTGATGGTCGCTATCAAAAAATATACACCTCCGAGATATTGTTTGTTAAAGCGATGGAGAACTACATTCTCATCCAGACCTCTTCTGAAAAGCACTTAAGCTTAATGCCATTAAAGACTATTGAAGAGAATCTGGACACCGAGGAGTTTGTACGTGTGCACAAGTCATTTATAGTACCTGTTTCAAAAATCCGCAGCCTTGAAAACCATGAAATTATATTGGAGGAAGGACATAAAATACCCGTGAGTCGAAATTATGCGAAATATGTGCAGGACAAAGTGCTCAAGGACAAAGTGCTAAAGCGAAAAGATTCGTGACGCTGGATTGAAGAGTTAACAGAATGATTTTGGCAGAGAAAAATTAACAATTGCATGCCACTTATATTTTTATTCAAAACGCTTTCCTTTTTAAAGAAATATATTAAATTTGCATCCGCGCTCGGAAAAGTGCAATGTTCTTTTAAACGCGAAAATAGCTCAGTTGGTAGAGCATCACCTTGCCAAGGTGGAGGTCGCGGGTTCGAATCCCGTTTTTCGCTCAACTTCGACTCCGCTCAGTCACCACGGGTGGAGTTTTTTTTTAGATACAAGTCCCGCTCGAGTGGTGGAATTGGTAGACACGCCGGACTTAAAATCCTGTGGGCATTTTGCCCGTGCGGGTTCAAGTCCCGCCTCGAGTACAGAAAAACCCTGTAAACCTAACGTTTATAGGGTTTTTTGTTTTTGTTTCCTTGCACCTTCCTTGCATTTCCAAAAAAACTCCTTCGATAAATCAAACTGGCCATAACTTTTGATGGTTTCCAGTTTCAATTCAAAATGAATTATTTCTTCTTTTTTAGTACTGTTAAAATCGCAGAGTTGTTACAATTCATAATATGAATGAAACATTTTTTTATAGCGACATTCCTAAATGATTTAAGTATGTAACACATTTTGCAATAACGTGTTGCTACTTGCCAGATGCTTGTTCGAGCATAAGTTTACCCCAGATTTTAAAAAATGTTCGACATGAATTTCAACAAAACTTCAAATCAAAAAAAGGTCTTTGTAACTAAAAAAGAGGCTGCAGAACTATTACGATGTGATCAAACTTCTATTGATCGCTGGGCCCGGGCCGGAAAATTTCCAAAGTATGGAATCGGTGGGAAGATTTTATTTCGGCTATCCGATATAATGGATTCACTGGTTAAAATAGATTAGGCTATGAACACTTATAACGGAAAAACATTCGTCCAAATCACTTATCATAGAATCGCCTTGTCTGGTGGCACCGCAATTTATAGATACGATAATGGTTTAACAATATTTGAGCCCTATCTAAAAACCACACGCGATACAGGGAAATCAAAAGCCAAATGGGTAAGGCATTGGTTATCCGAATCCAAGAATCCATATGACTATGACCAACCAACCACGGGAATGTTCAATAGTGGGGAACCCCGATTTATGTATGGTGATTTGAACCAAAAAAAGGATTTGGTCATTTTTGAACTATGGGAGATGGGGAACGTTTTAAAAATCTATTTCTTTCCAAAGTTCTACCCCAAGAACGCTAGGGGTTTCACCAAGAAATTTGCTATCAATCAATACAAAAGAAAAGGGGACTAAGATTATTAGCCCCCTATCTATTTTGTTCAAAATGTTATCCACATAGACAACGGAATAAAGATAATGATTGATTACGTTAAAATAAAAGTAATTGACTGCGAGGTTGACAAATTAATCAACCACCCTCTTTTGGAGTTTCATCGGTCCGTTTCTGAAAGGACAGGGGAATTGGGAACATTTACGGAAGCATCTTACCATAAGTGCAAAATTAAAGTCTATGATAGTGGAAGAGTAATTTTCTCCGGTAGCATCCATAAAATGTACAATTCAATCAAAGGCATAGAAGCCCCCAACAAGCATCCAAAAGGATTTAATGGGAACCAGTTTCATTTTCAGGATATAATTGAAATTCGAAAACACCTATGCTCTCTCTTTAATGTTCCCCAAAAATCTCTAGAATTTCACAACATCGAATTTGGATTAAACCTACATCCATTTTTTAATCCCCAGGATTTTATAACATGGTTATTGATGTTCCAAGGAAAAGAGTTTCAATTAATCCATGATAGGCATTATGCCGAATCTAAACATCAACAATATCGTATAAAAATTTATAACAAGGGTGTTCAATATGGCATGCCATTTTTTGTGATTAGGTTAGAAATCGGAGTTTTAAAAATGATTCACCAATCAAGAGAGGTTGGGGTTAGGACAATGGCAGATATTAATTTAACAACAATCAACCTTGCCTTTGAATACCTAAAGAAACAACTTGAAAAAATTCTTTACTATGACATCACTATTAACCCCAAAAACTTGAGCAAAAAACAAAAAGGCTGTATAAAGGACTATAAAAATGATAAATATTGGTTTGAACTCGAACCAAAAAAGAGGCGCAGGGAAACTAAAAAACTGAACGCCCTAATCGAATCAAAGAGTAAAAACCTCAAGTCCAAAATATTGCATTTGTTGGATAAAAATAGGGCACAATTTAACCGACTTTCTGAAACACTCACAAGGGAAGAATTTAACCATTCAAATATAGGGTTAAATAATACCTCTTTAAAAGACAGAACATGCCCAGTAACGGGCATAGATATTTCAATGCAAAAACAGGGCTCCAAATTACTTTCCAATACCGGGTTAAAATACCTTGAAAAAACCAACCTAAAAGAATTCAAAAAATTGCAGCACATACTTCTTACTGGACAATACAACAAGTTTGAAAGATCAGTTTACGATAGGATGAGCAAACAAATAAGAAACAAGTATTTTAATAATCGTTCTTCATTTTTATCTCCAGTACTTTTTGATTCTTAAATTTAATAAGAAAAATCTACCAATGAAGCATATTAAAAAGAGGTTCTTGATTCAAGGAAATGATAAAGAAGTCCAATTTGATGAACGCAAAGCAGAACTGTTGGACCTGAATGATGAAACTTCTATACTAGAAAAAATAAGGGGTAAACAAGGATCCATTGCATTAATGAAAACTGAAGACAATATGTTTATTGGTGGGTTTGTTCACAAACTTGAGGGCAAAGAATATATATTCCCGGTACCAGACCCAACCTTAATATACTTCAATAATGCCCAAGGTTATTTAAGAGTAATTACAGAAAGGAAAAAAGCACTACTAGACAAACTGAATTTAGACGCTACTAAATTGAGTGAACCGGCCTTAAACGAAGTCTATTCCTTTTTTGGAGCAACCAGCGGTTTTATAATATTCCTTTTTACATCGATAGAATCCTACATAAACCATTTGATTCCAAAGGGCTTTGAATATTCCAAAACCGGAACAAGAAAAACTGAGACCTACAACATGAAACAAATTCAGGAATTTTTAGACTTCAAAACGAAAATTAAGGATGTTCTACCTATGATTACAGGAAAAGATTTCTTTTCAAAAAGCACTCCGGCCAATCAATTGATTTGGAACTTAAAGGATTTTAGGGATGAAATTATTCATACTAAGGCCAATGAGAACCCATTGAAATATGAAAAATTAATTAAGACTTCATTAAATTTTAAATATGAAAAAACTCTGATGGCCACAGCCACATTCATGAATTTCTATAAAACAGATTTCATCCTTGAATGTGATTGCGGACAAGATTTTTAATATCATGAATGAGAACTAAAAACTAGTTCAACAAAAAATGGTAGATTAACCCAACAATAAAAGTCAAAAATTTGGGGAACCATTCGCAGAAATGCACCCCGTGGGGTAAAACTTTCCGATTTTCCTTTTGCCTGGCACTCTGTAAATACCGTATTCCCTTCCATGGTTCCTATCATGTAATCCTACAACCCCATCTGATAAACATCCAAAATAAGCATTTTTAATACGGTTTTATTGATGTTTAACATCAATGGCAGGAACATCACTTCTTCTTAAGAGAAACACTTAATAAAACTAATATTGAACCAAAATAAAAGAGGTTATTAACCAAATTACTTTTAATAACCTCCGTTAAGTATTCATCCGGCACTGGTATTTTTAGCATCAAAGAAGCAATCAATAAAAACCAACCTAATACTTTTGACACTTCTTTCATAAACAAAAAGACCCGCATTAGAGCGGGGGGAATACAATGTACAAAAAATCAAGAATCTATATTTCTGTATTCAAATCATTACGATAAGAACCATCTATTGTATATTTATATTGGATAACAAAATCTGATGCTATGAGTCCTTTATTTGGTTTAAGTTTAAGCGCACTTTCTTCCGGTATTCAAATGTTCAAAGGGAATAAGAAAAAAAAAGAAGCGCAAGCGGCCATTGATAATTTTGAATTTCAAGACCTCGACAATGTTTACGAGGATATGCCCATAAGCACCGTAGGTTCCGATATCATTCGAGAAGAAGCATCAAGGACCACGGCCGGAATGGTAGATGCGGCGAAAAGCGGGGGTGTCCGCGGCGTTCTTTCAGCACTTCCAAAAATCCAGCAGTACAGTAATGACGTGAGCAGTCAGGCCGCCATGGACCTAGACAACCAGATACGTGAGCGTAACCGATTGATAGCCGAGGATGAAAAGACCATCCGGGCCATGAACGAAGAACGGCAGGCAAACGAACTGGCCGGCCTTGGCCAAAAATTGGCAACTGGTCAGCAAAATTTCTTTAGTGGATTCAATAATTTGTCAAACACCGCAATGAGCGCTAGTTATTTCAGCAGACTAAAGGACTTGACCCCAAGACAGAAAAAGGTAAAGGCTCAAAACTTGGGCATAGTGGATACCACTCCGAAAATGACCATGCCTAATGTATTATCCTCACCACCTGAGACACTCTACAATGACTACCTACCAGTAAGTTCTATTTGATTTTTGAATCAATTCAGATTCAAGGTTATTATAAGTACCATTAAACTACCCTATTCTTGTTTTTATACACTTTTAAAATCCTTAATTGAACCCCCTAAAGTGTTGTTTTACAGTTTGTTGAAACTTAACTTCTTGATAGTTTATTGAATAGGGAAAACATTACATATATATCAAATGTATTGCACGAAGTTGTGTATTGTTAGAAGTTGAGATTGCATTCTCCCAACTGTTTAAGCGTGTGTGTCCGTGATTACTAATTTGCAGCCCATTTCATTAAGTAATTTCAAAAGGGAATTAAGTGTTATGTTATCGGCCTGGCCCCTCTCAATCTTACTATACCAAGTTCTTTGGACCTTTGCAAACCTTGAGAATTCCTCTTGACTGATGTTATTGCCCTTTCTCCATTCTTTTAAATAGGTTGCTAAATCTTGGAAGGATTTTACTTCATTAGAATTTATCATACTATAAAAATAAAAAACAAACACATATTTTTGAAAATCTGTCATTTACCTAACTCACCATTAACAGCATAATCATGAAAGAAATCGAACATCAAAATTTGATTGATACTAAAGTTCAATATTGGAAAGATCTTTGGAATGATAGTATAAGTAACTTTCTAAAAAGATCATTTGGCCTAGAACTTTTAACACCACATGTTCTTATAGATAATATCATACTTGAAATAGAAGAAGATTCTTTTCAAAACAAAAAAAACAAAAAGTTTTTCTACCGAACTATCAATCAATTTCTAAAAAATGATCAGGTAATAAATGAAAAATTCAAAACTGATTTTGCCCTTTTACGAAGAGACTTTAATAGTGAAAGAAACGGGTACATCCTAAGTATCTGTCAAAGCCTTCAAACAAACTTTAGAAATGGGAAATATTTTGATGGAGCATTGAAGAAAATATCTGAACTTCTAATATTAGACTCTCCTATTGATACAGAATTCCTACAAGAACTAAATTATTACACTCAATCCGTTATTGTCGAACTACTTTTAAAGTCATACACCCTAGAAGAAATCAAAAGTTTTTCAAAATATATCTTTAGTGATGTTGAAAAACTAGATGATGGCAGATTTTACTCCCATTTCCCACATAAAACAGACGTAAAAGAGTATACCGATCCATCTGGTGAAATAGATTGGAAATTATATGGAAATGCATTAAAAAAGGAAATTCAATCACTTGACACCGAAATGAGAATTAATTCTTTAGGAAACTATTTTTATGAAGTAAAGCAGGATGCGTATTTTATTTTTGTGATAGAAGGACTAAGGGGAAGTCAGGTTGTTAAATTTGGAGACATCACCTTTTATTCACCAGACAAAAAAAGATTCGTCAAAGAAGGAAAAGACTATCAAGTTGAACTTGAAGATCTTCAAAAGGATAGACCGGAAGAAAAATATATGCAAGCGGCTGTTAAGGTTAATTATTTAACCTATCAGTCTTCTCTTTCCATTGCAATAAATAAATTAGAGAATAACATTGATTTGATATACAGTTTTTTTGGATTAAAAACCAAAATTAAAGTTTTGGAACATAAATATTTGGTCGTTAAAGATTCAAAATATTTGGCATCCTCTTTTAAAACTCCAAAAGAGAATCAGCAATTGAAATTCCATGATTCACTAGATATTGATTTCAAAAACAATAGAAAGATATTTACGAATTTAAGAAAGCATACCGAAATAATCAGTTTAAATCAAAGAGCAGCAAAAAAAATAAGAAATGCAATGCATTGGGTTAGAAAGGGTGATACTGCAAAGAACGATGATGACAAATTAGTCTTTTATTGGGTTGCATTAGAGAATTTATTTTCAGACAGCCCCGGAATAAAAAAAGATATACTTGGAGATAGTAACGCCAGTAAATTTGATTTAATCAAAGCCGTTTTGAGCGCAAACCACTTGATTTATTATGTATATGAATATGGCTGGGACCTCTTTCATTATTATAGAACTTTTGAAGACCGCTTTTTTATAAAAAGTAAGTTTCCAGAAAGACTTTCAAGAAAGGCAAACCTAATAACTAAAGGTTCAAAGGTATACTTGAAAAAGTTTATAAAGTGTCTTCCCGAATTGAAAAAACATGAGGATAATCCATATTTAAAAAGCAAAATAGAGTCTTTAATAAGTTTTTATAATGAATCGGAAGAAACTATAAAGACATTGGAGAAACAAAAAACGTCAATAGAAGATGATATAGTAATGATATACCGGTTCAGGAACCTAATCGTTCATAGCGCAACTTTCGATCAAACAATGCTTCCGTATTATACATGGAAAATTAAACTCTACACGAAATCCTTAGTAAGACAATTAATACGTGATTTTGAAAAGGAATTAGATATTGAAGATATTATCACAAAAATTTACTTAAAGAAAGAAAAGTACTTTGAAAGATTGAAAAACGACAAAATTGTATTCCCTGAAGATTTAAAATAGACAATAAATTAGTAAAAATCCAAATCAGAAAAATCAAACGAAACAGTTTAAGTATTAATTAGATACTATAATACTTTTTCCTTATTGTTTCTAAACTGTAATTGTCTCCTATCTGAAAATTTTCGTGTATCAACTTAATAAATTTACCCGATGGATAACCCTTAAAGTAGTCATTTCTTAGGCTCTTTAAATTCCGTAAAAATTCGTCCTCATCATTTTTTGCAATTTGGACTTTGCCCGATTCATCACAATACCTTGCGACTAGGTCCACAAAATGCTTAAAACCATGCTCCCCTCCAACTAGGTGGCCAAAATTATTTGAAAGGAATTGTAAAACCTTATGGCAACTCTGAAAGGAAAGATTATATTTCCTAACAAAGTTCTGGTAACGCTTTAACTTCCATTTGTAGCGAGAGTTATCATAACATTCATTTTTAAAAATGTTGATCATTGAATGGATTAAATCTATTTTGGATTCAGATAGTTGAATATCACCCTCTTCTCTTAATATTTTAAAACACTCTTTGTCGTTATTGACCATTACCGCGATTAATTAATTGGAGTTCCTAAATCTGCCCTGGTTGACCATCCATTTTCTGTCGGCTTCAACTTCTTCCGATGTCATGTTGGCCCACCGTTTTTTAAAATAGGAACCGATAATATCATGCTTTTTCATTCTTTGTTCTTCCCGTCTAATCCTTGTTGCTAGACTGGCCGCGGCTCTGTAATGAAATTGCTCATGGTTGATTTTCCATATAAAAAGCACATGAAGCCGATATTCGTAATTCTCTATGGCCTTGTCTATAATCCGATGATAAAGGGTATCAAGTTCCTTTCTTGTCAAAGTGTTGTAATCAAACGACTTAAATTTCTTATTAGGATTTTTCTGCCCATGAACCCTAAAACTTTCATCGATCTGATCATCAATTTCCTTCCAATCCGTTGGCGACTCTTGCCATCCTTTGATTGTGGCTTGTTTGTCCATCGATGACTTCTTGTGAGCTTCGCTCAGGTATTGGGGTTCGTTTTTTTCTTGGTATTGTACAGTCTTATTCTGGATATGTTCTTGAGGTATACGAGATTTATCGTTTCGCTCCTTGTGCACCTTGATTACCCATAAAATTGACCTTATGCCATGAAGGGCTATTTTAATCAGGAACCTTTTGATTGATTTAACCATGGTTTTTAAAGGCAAGTTGATATCCTTCCAAATCCTTTAAAAGGTTATCCATGGCTTCAAAATCTGCTATATATTGTGTGCGGTCGGCCTTGTTGTCAGTAAATTCAGATCGCAAAGCATCAAATAGAATATTCCTTAGTGATTCCCTTAAGTCTTTTGGGGCGTATTGGTTCAAGGCATTGTTTAAAATTTGTTCCGCTTTAATTGGACTTTGGGTTTTAACGTTTTCCATGATATTTAGATTTAATTATTCGTTTACTGCCAATGGGGCTTGACGTTCTTTATATTTCTGCTCCAATATTTCACCAACAATCTTGGCATCCTTCAAATGTTCGTTTATCTGATAATTTTCCAGCATACGATCTGACTTATGTCCAGTAATTGTTCTGATCATTTGGTTGTTGATGATGTTCTTAGAATTAGTTACGAAAGAATACCTCCCACAATGAAAGGTTATAAGTTGCCACTTGGGGTAAATCCCCTCTACATTCAAACCATTCTTAACTAATCTCTTTTCCCCTTTCGTTGGCTCATCAATTTCAGCAATCTCACAAACTTTCTTTACATAGTCGTTTAATTTTTGGTATGAGATTGGCCGAGGAAAACCATCTGACAATAATTCCTTCACCTTGCCCACTATTGGAATTGTGACCATAATATTATCCCTATCCTTTCTCTGTTTAGTTGGCATAAACTGCAAAAATCGCATACCTTCGTATTCAACAATATTTTCCTCATTGATTTTATCCGTGTCCGATATTCTAATCCCAATCTCACAGGACAATAAAAGCCACTTACGGGCATTTAGTAAATAATCTGAAACAATATGTGCCTTCTCGATTTTTAGTAATTCCTTCGGCTCTAAATGAATCTTATGGGTTTTAACGGCCCTCTTTGTTTCAATACCATTTAATGTCTTGGACGCTTCAATACCATATTTATCCCGGGCATTCTTACACACGGTAACAACATTCCTGAGTATTTTGTTTGCCGTGCTTTTTCCAACGTTCAATTCATTTAGGAATCTATCAGCAAAAAAACCATCGATATCCTTGACCCTTAATTTATCTTGACCTTGAAATATCTGAAACTTTTTTCTTGCATACTGATATTTTTTGATAGTGTTTACCGCCTTCCCATCCTGTTTAAGTTTTTCAATGTATCTATCAAAGGCACCTAAAACACTATCATCCTTACCCGTTTCAGATGCGAGTCCAAAATAAACATCGATTGAACTCCCTAACCAATTCGAAGTAATTAATTCCCCATTCAAAATACTTTGGTTCGCCTTGTTTTGAACATAAACCTTTAATCCTTCCAACTTGCTTTTAATCCCCTTTATTTCTGCATCTGCCTTCTGCAAAGGCAGTTTAGTTTTGTTCGACCAATTATTTCTATTAATGGTCAACCCAGTTTTTTTTTCAAACTGTGTTTTTCGGTCAATAGTTAACCGGCAATAAATAGATGCATTATTTGATTTGGAGCGAAGAAAGTAACTCAATGTGGCCATTTAAATAACATTTTTGAACAATGCCAATATACTATTTTCCTTGCACTTTCCTTGCGTTTCTGCATAGAAATACATAGATATGCATATTTCTACATCTTTGAAATTACATACTTATACTCTGTTTTTCAGTTATTTATGTAACTAATCCTTAAGAATCAACTGATTGAAAATTATAAGGTTATACTCCCGCCTCGAGTACAGAAAAACCCTGTAAACCCAACGTTTATAGGGTTTTTTGTTTCTATTCAGTCAACAATTATTGCTTTTCGAACAATTCTTAGTCAGATTATCAAGTAAATTTCTTCTTTAAACTATCGATTTTAATTTTTTGAAAGAAGATTACACATATTCCAATAGGTTCAAGCTCAAGGACTTTCCTTATCTTTTTTTGGACACCTTTAAGGCTTGGAGTAAAGCTAATCCATGGCGATTGAGTGCTGTGGTCGCCTACTACGCCGTTCTATCTCTTCCTGCGCTATTGGTAATCATAATCAATGTGGTCGGGTCTATTTGGGGAGTGGATATTGTTGAAGGTCGGTTGACCAACGAATTTTCGATTGCCCTTGGTCCCAATGCGGCCCAAACGATTCAAGATATTATTCAGGACACCCAAAACAAGGATAAAAATTTAATCTCCACAATTATTGGTATCTCGACCTTACTTTTTGGTGCCACGGGAGTATTTTACCAACTGAAAATATCGCTGAACGAGATATGGCGAATCGAAGGTTCACCCGGGTTTGATTTTTGGAAATTGGTAACGGAAAGAGCCAAAAGTTTT
This sequence comes from Muricauda brasiliensis, assembly GCF_003057865.1. Classification (NCBI taxonomy): domain Bacteria; kingdom Pseudomonadati; phylum Bacteroidota; class Flavobacteriia; order Flavobacteriales; family Flavobacteriaceae; genus Allomuricauda; species Muricauda brasiliensis. The sequence continues at coordinate 167,310 of NZ_QBTW01000004.1, forward strand.
GCTTTTATATTGGTCATCGGATTTTTGTTACTGATCAGCTTCATAGTTACGGCAGCCATAACAGCCCTAAACGATTACCTAAAAAGCTTTATCACCGAAGCGGCCATATATCTCGCCTACATGGTCGATATTATTTCATCGGTAGGCATCATTACAGTAATGTTCGCGCTCATGTTTAAATTTTTGCCCGATGCCAAGATCAAATGGAGAGTAGTTTGGTTCGGGGCCTTTATTACAGCCATTTTATTTGTGATTGGCAAGTTTCTGCTAGGTCTCTACTTTGGAGAAGCAAACCCTGGCTCCACTTATGGGGCTGCAGGCGCTATCGTTTTGGTCCTGTTATGGGTGTCCTATTCTTGTCTGATCTTATTCTTTGGAGCTCAGTTCACCTACATTTATGCAAAAAAGTACAATATTCTATTCGTTCCTTACAGCGAACTTGACAGCTAGTCCTTTTTACTTCCTTTTACCTTCAACAACAATACCCTTCCACCCCATTAATGCATCATAGGTTCCCTTTTCATTTTTAATGAACTCGAAAGACTCGGCCGACTTGGAATCTTCAAAAAATACGGTAGGACTTTCCGCCTTCAACTCTCCTACTTTTTCATCTTCCTGTAAAACAATCAAATGGTCACCCTCGACCTCAATCTCCAAAACCAACCCGTCAAAATCGGCAAAAGTATAAGCTCCTGCGTATTCTTGGAGCACTTCTTCATCAACCTGAATGGCAACTCTGTTAATTTCTTTCGGGTAATCCACAGGTTCTGATTTCATCAATTTGACCATATCATCAATAGTATCAAAAAATGGCATTTCATCATAATTGGCCAAAAGCACAAAATCGAAATGATTTTTGAGGTCGCTATACACTTGGGCGCGGATACCCTTGGAACCACCATCTTTTGCAATGATTCCATTTTTATCCTCAAAAAATGAAGCATATGGTTCCTGCTTGATGTGATCCATAAATTTTTTGAGGTCCTCGCCCGTTGAAAAAAACCGAGCATTTCGGAACTCATCTTTCTGGATATTATCAATCGGCTCTAAAACATCATCTTTAAGCACATGATTCTGCGCCATCCGTTTCACTCGATTTTCTTTCACAAAAAAGTGAGCTCCGCTAGAATCCATTCCCAACGGTTCAAAAATTTCGTCGACCACACATTGAGAAAAAGATTTTTCATATATATTGGAGATAATACCATACAATATCTCATAACCAATGTTGGAATACTGTACATCCGTTCCGGGCGGAAACAATAGCGATTGCTTTTTGGACAGTTCCAGTATATCATCAAATGTGAGTTGATATTCCTCATCCTCGAACCCAACCAATTCCCTGGGCAAACCCGAACTATGTTCCAAGAGCATTTTCAATGTAATTTCGTTGCCTCTGGGAAAATCATCAAAATAGGCATCCAAGGTTTGATCTGTGGATAATTTTTCATCCCTCTCTAATTTCACCAGTAGATAGTGGGTCATTAACTTGGCTATGGAATGAATATCAAACTGGAAATCGGTAGTTACATAGGTTGAACTACTACTATTCATATTGTATGCCTTGTCGAGCAAAAGGGTATCATTTTTAAATACCAGCAATACACCATTGAACCGGTTCAGTTCCGTTAATTTTGAAAAATAAGTATCCACAGAATCCCGAACACGCTCCAATTTAGAGGATAGCAACACTTCCACTTTCTCCGATTTTTGCTTGCAAGATGCCAACGCCAGCACTCCGAAAATGACTAAAAAATACTTCATGGTCTACTTTTTATGCAAAGAACCTACAACCCGCTATAATTTAATTGTAAAAATGGAAACCTATCGATGTCGCATTAAAAACTCAGGCAGGTTATTGAAAAACTGTTGAGGTGCGACCCCGCAGACCTTTTTGAAGTCGTTGATAAAATGAGGTTGGTCAAAATAACCATAATCGTAGCTAAGCTCAGTGAGTGAAATATCCGGGTTCTTTGTCTTGAACTTGACCAAATCCAAAATACGAACGGTAATAATGAATCGCTTAAGGCTATACATCACTTCTTTTTTAAAGATTTTCCCTAGGTATTGTCTAGAGCGTTCAAATTGCCTGCTCAACTCATTCACCGTCAACTTGCCCTGCTCAGCATAGATATATTCACAAAGATCACGAACCAAAACCATAGTGGATGTTAGTTCCGGCATAGTTTGGGCCATGAATTTATCCGCCAAAGTGAATTTTTCTTCTACTTCATGTGTTCTGAAAATTTGTTCATGGAACGAAATCAGATTCGTATTGAAATCACTTATATCGACCACACCGGATTCTTTTAATATTGAAAAGAAATAAGCGTTGGTCCATGGCTGTAATTTGATGGTGAAAAAAGTCAGCGATTCGGCTCCCTCAACCCGGTATGGCGGCACAACATCATGAATAGTGAATACTTTGCTTCGTATGGGAACGGAATCATGCTCGACACCAAAGTGAAACACACCTTTGGCCTCTTTAAAAAACACAAAATCATAACAGCAATCATCGATAACTGGAATGCGGCGATTTGCCTTTTCCTTGTTGATATGGATGTAGTAGCATTCCCTAAAAACTGAATCAAACGGTTGTTGGGGACGGTAGCTGACTACATTCATTGGGTATTGGGATTTAGAAAGTTTTTAAGATAATAATTGTGGCTCACAATTTTAAAAAACTATCCAAAATAGATATTTATTATATGCTGTTTATTAAAAAGCCCGCACTTTTGGTGCGGGCCCATTACCTTTTATATATGGTATCATCTACGTCAACAGGTTACCGTTCTCGTCCCATTCGGCGATGACCCCGCGTTGGCTCTGGTCCACGCATTTGGCCAGCCATTCCTCGTCGTAGCTAACACCGTGTTGCTCCAAAACGTCATCGGGAACCCCGTCCCATACATTGGGCTGGTTCCCCTTGTAACCGATCTCCTCTATCCCGATCTTGCTGGTGTAGAAGCCCGTCATCGTAAGGTTCCTCACCAGGGAGAAGAAGTTCACCTCAAAAGGGCGCTCGTTGCCCGGCACCTCCGGGTCGTAGTACGCGATACCGTCCAAAATGGCCTTTTGTTGTTCCTCCGTCGCCTCCTTGAACTCCACTCCGTGCTCCGTGTTGCTCTTGTGGTCCAGCCACATCAGCCCACCGCGGATGTCCGGTTGCAGGGTCTCAACGTCCTTGCTCATGAACTCGATGAAGCCCAC
>NZ_QBTW01000040.1:0-469 GCF_003057865.1 Muricauda brasiliensis
TCCGGCCATGCCCACGACCGCGCCGTAGTACTTCTTGGCGTCGCTGCGCAGCACATCCCCGTAGCCGCCCACCTTCGTCCCGAAGAACTGGTTGAACTCGTTCACGTTGAAGCCGAAGCCGTAGCTAGGCATCCCCATGCCGCCCCATACCTCGATATGGTAGCCCCTCGGGAAGTCCAGCTTGCTGTTGTCACCCCACCATGGGGAGTACACGTGCATGCCCCCCACGCCGTCCTCGTTGTAGGAGACCTTACGGTTCATCAGGTCCGGGATGAACCCCGCCCTGTCGGCCCCCGTCGAGTCGTGGAGGTACTTGCCCACCACATCGCTGCTGTTGCCCAGTCCGTTGGGGTGCTGCTCGCTCTTGGAGTTCAGCAAGATCCTGGCGGAACTACAGGCCGAGGCCCCTAGGACCACCACCTTGCCCTTGAGCTTGTATTCTTTTCTATCTTCTTTGTTGATGTAGGAT
>NZ_QBTW01000041.1:0-269 GCF_003057865.1 Muricauda brasiliensis
TGTTGTCATCCTCATTGGCCAACGGTCCGGCCACTTGCCCGCCGATCTTGTCATCGTTGAGCACGATGGTGTACAGGTCGACGTTGCCGGTATTGGTCACGGTAAAGGTATAGGTGATACCGTCGATGCAGCCATCGCTGTCCTCGTCCACATCGGCCGCTCCCTGTTTGATGACCTGTATGGCCGGCGCCGGTGCGCATAGGTTTACGGGCAGTGGTGTGCTGATATTGTCGCTATCGTTCACGGGCGTGTCGTCCCCCACGGATAGT
>NZ_QBTW01000042.1:0-385 GCF_003057865.1 Muricauda brasiliensis
GCCCGCCGATCTTGTCATCGCTCAGCACGATGGTGTACAGGTCGACATTGCCGGTATTGGTCACGGTAAAGGTATAGGTGATGCCGTCGATGCAGCCATCACTGTCCTCGTCCACGTCGGCCGTTCCCTGTTTGGTGACCTGTATGAATGGGTCCGGATTACAAAGTTCATTGGGAACCACTGTGTTGGTAGGGTCATCTTCGAATGGACTGTCATCATCAGAAAGGTCCATTGCCTGTTCAATACTATTGACAACAGTTCCTGTTATAGTCGCTTGGTTCGTTACGGATCCAATATTTATATCGGCCTGTGTTATGGTATATATTGTTTCGTAAGACCATGTTTCTCCTTTGGACAGGATACCATCATCATTGATATCGGTTCC
>NZ_QBTW01000043.1:0-727 GCF_003057865.1 Muricauda brasiliensis
GCCAGGCACACTTTTGCGACCACTGTTACCTTTTCCAATGGTGTACCAATTGAAACCGTTTCAAAAATGCTCGGCCATACCAAACTGTCCACCACACAAATCTATGCCAGGGTATTGGAACACAAGATAGGGGAGGACATGCAAAATCTGATAGATCATATGCAGACAGGCCGATCAGCCGAAGGATGATCAGGGAGTATTCATTCGGTCCCGCTTGCGGGACGTAGGAATAGCAAGAGGGTGATGCGCAGATTGCGCCATCACGGTTGTTTTAGGGTCTTCAACAAGTTGAAAACCAGTCAATTGAATAGATTTTGGAATACTGTGCAAAAACAGGGGCTACAGTAGACTTTTCCGAAATCTACAGTAAACCCTTTGGGAAGCCCTATAAACACTGGAAATTTTTGATGAAAAAATTGACGCAATTTCACTAAAAAACAAAATCGCACCCATGGAAAAGCAATCAACAAACGGCAGGACAAAGAAAGGAAGCGGTGGTTATTCCAATATTACCGTAAAGAAGGAAACGGCCACACGCTTTCGTTGCTATTCCAAAAAGTTCAGCAAATCGCATAGTGAGGTATTGGATGGAATGGTACAATACTTCAAGGAGAACAACCTTGACCCTTTTGGGGAGGGGACAAAGATCATCCTTGACAGTATCAAAAAGATGGAGCGTCAAATGATGAAAAAGTTCGATAGGATCATCGCCATTATCAAGAACATG
>NZ_QBTW01000044.1:0-469 GCF_003057865.1 Muricauda brasiliensis
TCCGGCCATGCCCACGACCGCCCCGTAGTACTTCTTGGCGTCGCTGCGCAGCACGTCCCCGTAGCCGCCCACCTTCGTCCCGAAGAACTGGTTGAACTCGTTCACGTTGAAGCCGAAGCCGTAGCTCGGCATCCCCATGCCGCCCCATACCTCGATATGGTAGCCCCGAGGGAAGTCCAGCTTGCTGTTGTCCCCCCACCATGGGGAATACACGTGCATGCCCCCCACGCCGTCCTCGTTGTAGGAGACCTTACGGTTCATCAGGTCCGGGATGAACCCCGCCCTGTCTGCCCCCGTCGAGTCGTGGAGGTACTTGCCCACCACATCGCTGCTGTTGCCCAGTCCGTTGGGGTGCTGCTCGCTCTTGGAGTTCAACAAGATCCTAGCGGAACTACAGGCCGAGGCCCCTAGGACCACCACCTTGCCCTTGAGCTTGTATTCTTTTCTGTCTTCTTTGTTGATGTAGGAT
>NZ_QBTW01000045.1:0-311 GCF_003057865.1 Muricauda brasiliensis
ATGAATCGTCATCGTTCCAGGTGCCCCCGTTATCGGGCGTGCCGCCAAGGGCGCCGAACAGGTCCGTTGCGGCCCCTGTGCCCGTGCAGATGGCCATGGCGCCATTGTCCCCTGCGTCGGGCTGTTCGGTGATGGTGACGGAGAAGCTGTTTTCGGCGGTACAGTTGGGTGTGGTGCCCGACTCTGCGTAGACGTACACTGTCTGGGATGTGGTTATGGCATCGCCTGCGGAGAGCATGTTTCCGCCACCGTTCGGTGCATCGAAGTAGCTTCCGTTGGTAAGCGCCGGCAGCACGTAGGAATCACAAGCT
>NZ_QBTW01000046.1:0-1278 GCF_003057865.1 Muricauda brasiliensis
AAGCAAGTCTTTTTAAGCCAATCTCGATATATGGTTCTCATCGTAAGGTATTCCGGATTTTGCAATGGCAAATGCCTGTTTCAACAGTTTGTTCGATACCGCTATCAAAGCCAGCTTCTTGCTCTTCCCCTTCCCTGTCAAACGTTCATAGATCTCCCTACAGGCCTTGTTGTGCTTGCATGCCGAGAAGGCACATAGAAACAGAAGGTTCCGCAATTTCCTGTTCCCTACCTTACTTATCCTGCTCTTTCCCCTTACGCTGCTGCCCGAACGCCTGGTCGTTGGCGTTATTCCCGCATAATTACATAACTGCCCCGCATTCTCGAACTTGGTGAAGCCCTCTGTGAGGACGATCAAAAGGGCCACCGTCTTGTCCCCCAGTCCCGGTATGCTCTTCAAGTTCGTAAGCTGCCGTTGCTGCGTTTTCTTGACCAATGCAAGCAATCTGGACTGAAGGCCCTCCAGCTCTCTGTCCAGGCTTTTCAATGAACGGACCAAGGAGGAATGCACCGCCCTTGAGGGTATGCCCAGGACCTTTTCACCGTGCAGCTTGTTCTTCACCTGTGTCCGCTGTTTGAGATAGATGTCCATCAATGCCAACAATTGGAGACTCTCCGCCTGGTCCTCGCCCTTGCCGTCGTACAGGGGAACATCGTTGACCTTGGCGTACTCCGCTATGGCCTTGGCGTCGCTCTTGTCCGTCTTTACCTTGGAAAGCTTCATCTGTACAAAACGTTTTACGGACAAAGGGTTGACGACCGAGACGGCAATGCCCTGGTCATAAAGGAACTGGGCCAATAGATAATGGTAATAACCAGTGGCCTCCATCACCACTAGACTGTTGGGGTTTAAACACCTGAAATAATCCCTGAACCCCTTCAAGGTGTTCGGGTACTGATGGTGGTTACCCTCATGGTCGGACACATCAAATACATCCTTGCTGATGTCCACTCCATGGATTTCTTTATCTTTATTCATAGGAAAATGTTTTGGAAAGGACACTCCACTTAAGCTTCAACAACTTGAAATCGAGATCTAGGTCTCACAGAACTGAACGAATTCTTGAGTGGAAAAGAGAGGGGGTCATCAATGTTGACGGAATCGAAACTTCCCATGGCTATATTGACCTTGTTCCTCTCTTTTGTTCTTTCTGATTTATGACTATAATTTAATCGGAATCAAACTTAAGCTGGCTATAATTAATTGTTCCCTATTGCCTTTAACTAAATCCCCTACTTTTTAAAAAACAGCCACTCGTAGCCGAGACCGTTGGCAAAA
>NZ_QBTW01000047.1:0-633 GCF_003057865.1 Muricauda brasiliensis
CCGGAGGACATGGGCAATTTTATCACTGCCGTGATCCACGAAGGGTCCTTTGACAAACTGGCCAAGTACATCGATCAGGCCAAGACCGATGACAATGCCGAGATCATCGCCGGAGGGAACTACGACAAGTCCGTAGGATACTTTATAGAACCTACCGTGATCTTGACCACCGACCCACAGTACGAGACCATGTACACCGAGCTGTTTGGCCCGGTGGTGACCGTCTACGTATACGAGGACAAGGATTGGAGCGAAACGTTGAAGCTTGTGGACGGCACATCGGAGTACGGGCTTACCGGGGCAGTGATCTCCGGCGACCGCTATTCCATAGACGAGGCCACCAAGGCCCTGCAGAACGCAGCGGGCAACTTCTACATCAACGATAAGCCGACGGGCGCCGTTGTGGGGCAACAGCCCTTCGGAGGGGCAAGGGGATCTGGGACCAACGACAAGGCAGGGTCCATGCAGAACCTCCTCAGATGGGTATCCCCTCGACTGATCAAGGAAACTTTTGTGACCCCGGAGGATTACAGGTATCCTTTTTTGGGATAACACCAAAAACGAGTAACTTCAAGGCCGTCATGTTTGGATGACGGCCTTGAAGTTACTCGTTTTTGGTGTTATCCCAAAAAA
>NZ_QBTW01000048.1:0-1041 GCF_003057865.1 Muricauda brasiliensis
GAATGGAAGAAGGACGACTGTGATGGCGATGGTGTAAGCAATGGAAAAGAAAAAGAGGATGGAACAGACCCACTGGACCCTTGTGATTTTGTATTGGAACACCAGGATTGCTCACCATCCGAAGAATGGAAGAAAGCAGATTGTGATGGAGATGGCGTGACCAATGAAGACGAAAAGAAAGATGGTACAGATCCACTAGATCCGTGCGATTACAAGCCGGAGAGTGTTACCTTACCACAAACAGGCGATTATCTGGAAGCTGACTGTGATGGTGATGGGGTTACAAACGAAGATGAAAAAGAGGATGGCACCGACCCATTGGATGCATGTGATTTTCTTCTTGAAAGTCAAACAGTAGCTCCTGACTCCGCATGGAACAGTTCAGATTGTGATGGCGATGGCGTTACAAACGAAGATGAGAAGAAAGATGGTACGGACCCATTGGACCCCTGCGATTATAGACCTGAAAGCGTGACATTACCACAGACAGCGGATTGGGATGCATTGGATTGTGATGGCGATGGTAACCCCAATGAAACTGACCCGGACCCATTGAAGGCCAATGCCAATGATGATTATGGTTCTACCCCTGCCTTGACAGAGGTGGCAATTAATATTCTGGAAAATGATGACTACCTGCCAAACAACGCCGCTAACAATGTAGGTGAGACCAGTCTATCGCAAATTGGTGGTGATGCCGAGGGAACTATAAGTTTCAATAACGATACGGGCTTCATAAACTATACGCCAACACTGTCTGAATCGAATTCAACGGTTACAATAGTTTATCAAGTTTGTAATGTGTTGCCGGACCCTAACGTTTGTGCATCCGCAACCATATATATAGAGGTTGGGTCAAACACTATTGATGCGGTTGATGATACTTATTCTGCTACATTGGGTGAAGATGAAGTAATCGACGGTAGCGATGTACTTTTAAATGATACCTTGAACGGTTCATCTATCACACTTGCTGATGTAATTCTGACTTCCACGCCAACAGACGAACTTAGGGTCAACGACGATGGAAGCGTAAGTGTG
>NZ_QBTW01000049.1:0-337 GCF_003057865.1 Muricauda brasiliensis
CGTTGGCAGTGAGGCAATTGTCGGCAGGTCGGCCGCCACACAGACGTTGCCATCGGAGAGGGCGTCGAAGAGGGTGTCCTCCGGTGCAGTAATGGCCACGGTTACCGTGGCCGAATCGGCCGGGCAGCCACCTGATGCCGCGAATGCATAGGTGAAGTTGTACGTGCCTGCGGAAAGAGCGGAAAGGTCCACGTCGGTGGGGTCGGTAAGGTCCGCTCCGGATGAATCGTCATCGTTCCAGGTGCCCCCGTTATCGGGCGTGCCGCCAAGGGCGCCGAACAGGTCCGTTGCGGCCCCTGTGCCCGTGCAGATGGCCATGGCGCCATTTTCGCCTGCG
>NZ_QBTW01000005.1:0-121855 GCF_003057865.1 Muricauda brasiliensis
GTGGGCTTCATCGAGTTCATGGCCAAGGACGTTGAGACCCTGCAACCGGACATTAGAGGAGGGCTGATGTGGCTGGACCACAAGAGCAACACGGAGCACGGAGTGGAGTTCAAGGAGGCGACCGAGGAGCAGCAGAAGGGGATACTGGACGGTATCGCGTACTACGACCCGGAGGTGCCGGGCAACGAGCGCCCTTTTGAGGTGAACTTCTTCTCCCTGGTTAGGAACCTGACGATGACGGGCTTCTACACGAGCAAGATCGGTATAGAGGAGATCGGTTACAAGGGGAACCAGCCCAATGTATGGGACGGGGTGCCACAGGACGTACTGGACCAGCACGGGGTGGCCTACGACGAGGAATGGCTGGCCAAATGCGTGGACCAGAGCAAGCGGGGCGTCATCGCCGAATGGGACGAAGACGGTAATTTGATCACATGATTTATATAGAATAGCCGAACCTTCTTTATGGAAAATAGTACATAAAGTGGATTTGAGTTAGTTTAGTTAATTTGATGCAGGCTCCTTAAAGGGGCCTGTTTTTTTAGTGTAGTCGAAGAAATTGAAACAAGCCTTTTGAGAGTTGTTGTTTTAGGCCAATTGTTTTTCCCGGGTTTGATAATTAGAATATCAAAATTTATTATTATGTTCGTACATAATAATAAAACATTCCCATATTTATTTAGAAGAAATAATTGCTGAACAGCCAACAAGCGGGTATTTCATCTCTTTTAACCAATACCATGAAAATTAAACAACCTTTACTGTTTCTATGTATATCCGTGATATTAAGTTCTTGTAAAACGGATAAAACCAAGTCAGATGGTGGACCTGCACATCTTGATAAAACACCCTACGAATATGTTAATACATTTATAGGAACAGCGCCTCTGTTGGATGAGAAGATTATCGGATATACTCCTCCAAAGGATTGGAGGGTTTGGGCAGGTTTGACTTATCCAGGATCATCATTGCCAAACGCTATGGTACAGCTAAGCCCAATCACGGAATATGGTACAGGAGCAGGTTACGAGTATGAGGATACTGAAATTTTAGGATTTGCCCATACTAACAAGGGACACTGGAATTTATGTAATCTACCAGTTCTGCCTATTTCTTCCCGAGCTAAAGCTCCCTACAAAGGCACTTTTTCACATGATAATGAATCGGCTTCCCCCGATTTCTATCAGGTTTATTTACAGAATTATGATATCAATGTAAGATTGACTTCAACACTTAGGGCCGCCATTCATGAGTATCATTACGGGGAGGCTGATGGAAAAAGAATATTGTTTGATTTGGGAAAGGCCAATAACCATGTTTCCGATTGGGAGATTTCCAAAGTATCAACCAACGAAATCAGTGGTTTTCAGAAGGTGGGAAGGGATAAAATTCATTTTTTCGCCCGAATTGATTGTGATATTGATAGCATTGCATTGACCAACCTTGGAGAATCCAAAGGATATGCTATTGTGCATTTAAAGGACAACAGTAAAGAAAAGGTTGCCATGAAAATTGGATTGTCCTATGTTAATGTTGAAAATGCAAAGCTGAATTTGGATAAAGAGGTTGGCCCTAAATCTTTTGATGATGTGTTTGGAGCGGGTAAAAAAATATGGTCGGATTTTCTAAATCAAATTGAGGTTACAGGCGGATCCGAAAAGGAAAAGGAAATATTCTACACCTCACTTTATAAATCTTTTTTATGGCCAGCATTAAGAAGTGACAGCAATGGAGACTTTGTGGATGCTTCGGGTAATATTAAGAATAAGGATTTTCAGTATTACACCATACCTTCATTATGGGATACCTATAGAAATAAAGTAGTGTTGATGGAAATTTTGAGGCCGGAAGTAACATCGGATGTCATTGAATCGCTTATCGACAGGGGAAAGGTTACTGGATTTATCCCCACATTTTTCCACGGAGATCATGCAGCATCTTTCATAACGGGGTCTTATTTGCGTGGCATAAAAGATTTTGATGTGCAAAAAGCATATGAGCTTCTACTTAACAATGCTTATAAAGAAGGAGGAACTCGTCCTTATATAAAAGAGTATATGGAACTAGGATATATTTCAGACCCAAAAATAGAGGAGCCCAACACCGAATCCAAAGGAAAAGCAGGGGTGTCCAAAACCTTGGAGTTTGCCTACGATGATTACTCACTTTCGTTATTGGCAAAAGAAATGGGGGATTCGGAACGGCAGGTGGATTTATTTGATAGATCTAACAACTATAAGAACGTATTCGACCAGAAAACCAATTTTATGCGGGGTAGATTGGCAAATGGAGATTGGATCACTCCCTTCAATCCAGAATACCCGTATTACGAGTATATGTACAGAGAGGCCAATGCCTGGCAGGTTTCTTTTTTTGTACCCCACGATATGCATGGCCTTATTGACCAATATGGAAGCAGTGAAAAGTTTGAGGAAAAACTGGACTCGCTCTTTTCCTATAAATGGAACCCCAACCATATTGCACGAAATGTTTCAGGGTTTATGGGGCAATATAGCCAAGGAAACCAACCAGGGCACGAGGCTCCTTTCTCCTATTATTTTATTGAAAAGCCAGAGAAATCCCAAGCGGTCATCGATAAATTATTGTCCGACTATTATGGAATTGGTAAAGAAGGCCTGGCACTTTCCGGTATGGATGATGCTGGGGAAATGTCTTCCTGGTACGTATTCAATGCATTGGGTCTATATCCGTTTTCCCCTACGGACCCTGAATACCTGGTTACTGTTCCCATTTTTGACACGGTAACCTGGCATTTGAAGGACGGTAAGAATGTGAAAATCATATTGGAAGGAAACACGAGAGCACTCAAAGGCATATATGTCAATGGAACAAAAATAGATGGCTACTTTATCGATCATTCCATATTTGAAAAGGGAGGAGAGGTTTTAATTCGAACAAAGAATTAATAGCAACGCTCATTGCCATAAAACAAATACCTTAGATAGAACAACCGAAACGCATTTAATAGATTATGAAATCATATTTTTTACACACAGGACTGTTATTCCTTATTTTGTTGACTAGCTGTAAAATGGAGGAAAAAAAAGATGGGTCGAACATGGGTTCAGAAGCCATTTTAAAAACTAGATGGACAGACCAAGTAGACCCAAATCATGTTTTGCCCGAGTATCCCCGACCTATTCAACAACGTAAGGAATGGATGAATCTGAATGGATTTTGGCAAGTTGATACTTCTCCAAAGCAAGACATTCCTTTTGGTACGGCACTTTCGGATACTATTTTAGTTCCATTCGCAGTGGAATCCTATCTCTCCGGAGTGCAAGAAAAAACGGATGACCTCCTCTATCGCAAAACATTTAAGGTACCGGAGGATTGGGATGATCAAGTCATATTGAATTTTGAGGGGGTCGATTATCACGCAACCATTTATGTCAACACACAAAAAATTGGAGAGCATAAGGGTGCCTTCGACCACTTTTCATTTAACATCACCAAGTATTTAACTAAAGGTGAGCAAGAATTGATGGTCAGGGTTCATGATGCTTCCAATGATGGATTACAACCCGTAGGAAAGCAGGTAAAGAAGCCTGAAGGGATTTTTTATACTTCCACGACCGGTATTTGGCAAACGGTATGGGTCGAACCAGTTTCGTCCAACCACATCCAATCCTTCAAAGTGGAATCGGATATTGATAAAGGTCAAATTGATTTTTTTGCTGAAGCCACGGAAGGAAATGGAACCATCAAGTTGGTCCTAAAAGATGGAGAACAATTGGTTGCCGAAACTGAAGGTTCCCCAGGAAATCATATTATACTCGAAGTTCCAGAGCCAAAATTATGGAGCCCAGAGCAGCCTTTTCTTTATGACTTGGAAGTACAATTGGTCAAAGATGATTCCGTTACAGATGAGTTTTCCAGTTACGTGGCCATGCGTAAAATCAGTTTGGGAAAGGATAAAAACAATGATACCAAGATTCTATTGAACAACGAACCCTATTTTCAGGTCGGTGTGCTGGATCAAGGATACTGGCCGGATGGCTTGATGACCCCCCCTACAGAAGAAGCTTATATATGGGATATTGAAACCTTTAAAAAGATGGGCTTTAACTTGTTGCGCAAGCATGCGAAAACCGAAAGCCAACGTTGGTATTACCTATGCGATAAATTGGGAATGCTGGTTTGGCAAGATATGCCCCAAGTTTACCCACACGAAGATTTTGAAGAAAGGCTAACCCCAAAAGACAAGCAGCAGTTTGAAAGTGAACTCAAAGCCATGGTGGATGACCTTTATAACTACCCGAGCATCGTGATGTGGGTCGTTTTCAATGAAGGGTGGGGACAGTACGACACAGAAAGGCTTACCCATTGGGTAGAAGATATGGATGAAACAAGATTGGTGAGCAATGCCAGCGGCTGGACAGATCATAACGTGGGGGATATTATTGACATGCACAGCTATCCCGGCCCTGATATTTACCCGGTGGAAGAAGAACGGGCGACCGTATTGGGAGAATTTGGTGGCCTTGGATTGGCGGTTCCAGAACATCTGTGGCAGTCGAACAATTGGGGCTACCGTGAAATGACAGATACCTTGGAATTTAAAAACTCTTACGCAGAGCTGTGGGACAATGTATGGCAAATGAAGCAGGACAAGGCCGCAAGCGCAGTGGTGTACACGCAGCTATCCGATGTGGAAGGAGAAGTAAATGGTCTGGTCACCTATGATCGCGAAGTCATAAAATTGCCAATGGATTTTCTTTATAATATTCATAACGATAATATGGTTTCCCCGGTAGTCATTTCTTCCGATCACTCTATGTTTTTGGATCATGAGAAAATCTCATTGGCAAATCGAAAAGGAGAAACCATATACTACACGCTTGATGGTTCAGATCCAACAGAAAGTTCAAATAAATATACCGAACCAATACAGGTTAATGCAACATCTTTGCTGAAGGCGAGGTCTATCAATGGTGATAAGAAGAGTAAAGTTACCCAGAAGCGGTTTGAAAAGGCTGACTCCTTGAATCCACCCCAGCTTCAACTGGGTGAAGATTTTCAGAAAGGTTTGAAATATTCCTATTATCAAGGGCAATGGGATTATCTCCCAGATTTTAGTCAACTTGAATCATTGAAATCGGGTATTGCAGACGGCATTGATTTGAACAAAGCAACTCGGGAGAGCGATTTTGGCTTGACTTTCGATGGGTACGTTCGCCTTATGGAGGATGGTATTTATACCTTTCATTTGACGTCGGACGATGGTTCCATGCTATGGATCAATGATAAGAAGGTCATTGAACATGATGGGCACCACGCCATGGATACCAAAACGATAGATCTACCGCTTCAAAAAGGATATCATAAACTTTCGCTCCATTATTTCCAAGCTAAGGGAGGATTGGGATTAGATGTAAAAATCATAGGACCGGATGGCAAGGATTTGTCAAACGACAACTATGTACATAACTAATAGAGTATTCCCAAGTTTTTTTTAAATGTTATGCATATAAATGAAAAACGTTGATATAGTGTTATTTTTGATTGTATGTGCAAACATTAAAATGCCATATTATAATATAGATGCCAAATGAAATTTGAAATAGACCACAAAAGTCCAGTTCCCTTGCACGCCCAAGTTGAGCAATTGCTCCGTGAATTAATAGCGCAGGAGGAATACCAAAAAGGAAAGACACTTCCCAGTGAAGTTGAATTGAGCAAACGATTGGCAATCTCTAGGTCTACGGTGAGGCAAGCGGTCAAAAAGCTTGTATTTGAGGGACTGTTGGTCAGAAAGAAAAAGGCAGGTACTCGAGTTGCACCACAGCCTGTAAGTTCGCGTTCCAATAATTGGTTGAGCTTTTCGCAGGAAATGAAAGTAAGGGGGATTCCGATAAGGAATTTTGAGCTGCATTTAACTTGGGTAAAGCCCCCTTCCAATGTTGTTGATTTTTTTAATATTCCCGAAGATAGAAAAGTTCTTAAGATGGAACGGGTAAGAGGAAAGCCAGATGAGCCTTTTGTTTATTTTGTATCCTACTTTCATCCCCGAATCGGGCTAACAGGGGAGGAGGATTTTAAAATGCCCCTGTATGAAATGCTTGAACAAGAGCATTCAACAATAGCATCACTATCTAAAGAAGAAATCAGCGCAACAGCATCCAATGAGTTGGTATCCCAAAAACTTGAGATTGAAATAGGAACTCCTGTGTTGTTCAGAAAACGATTTGTTTTTGATCAAGGAGAACGACCCATTGAGTTCAATTTTGGCTACTATAAATCCGATAGTTTTATTTATTCGGTTGAAAGTAGTCGATAGGAAATTGTTAAATTCCTAATATTGTCCTCAATAATCAAACACTTTCCAAATTACAAAAGCAACTTTTTATTAAAACAACATGATTTAAATAAAATAAATTATTATGTTTGTACATAAGTACATTATAATTTATTTGTTAATTTAATGATTCAGAACGAAGAAAAAAGCAAAAGCACATTGGGAATAAAGCGTAAGACCGACCAATATATATTACCCCCTACTCAAGTTTCAAGCCTGCATCAAGATGGCCAATATGATATTTACCCGCGGCATCATATGGAAAGCGGAAAAATTTTCGAAGGTTATGAAGGGCTTGCAGATTTTATCATCAAACACAAAACAGTTTGCCTTGATGGATTTTCAGGAGTGGCATGGGAGATTGTGGTCCATAAAATATGTGATGCCGTTAAAAGCAATGGTTTTACAGTCAATGCCATCGCAATTAAGGCATGTTTAAAGGATGAAAATAAAATTGCATCCATGGTCGATCCCTTTTTAGGGGAAGAGGAATCGGTATGGGGGAGAAAATGTGATTTTTCCCTTTTGGATTATTTTGATAGGGAAAAGCTCAAGACTGTCAAGCCCAATAATCAAAGTGTAATCAATATAGTTTACGGGAGCGGTGCCAGTTTAGTAGATTGGGATTGCCCGTTGGTTTATTTTGATTTGCCCAAAAATGAATTGCAGTACCGAATGAGGGCTGGTTCAGTAACCAATTTGGGTATATCCACTTCCAATGTGGATTTTAAAATGTACAAACATTACTACTTTATTGATTGGGTGGTTTTGAACCAAGAAAAAGAGAGATTGGCCTCCAAAATAGATGTCATTGTAGATGCACAGTTCCAAGATACAATTACATGGTCGCACATGAACGATATCAAGGAAGCCCTTAAAGTGATGGCCGCTTCTGTATTCAGGGTAAGGCCTTGGTTTGAACCAGGAGCATGGGGAGGTGAATGGATAAAGGGGCACATACCTGGTTTGAACAAAGATGTCGTCAATTATGCTTGGGCATTCTCTTTGATCGTTCCCGAAAATGGACTGCTTTTTGAAAGTGATGGCAACCTTCTCGAGATTTCTTTTGATTTTCTGATGAACCAAGAATCCAAAAATGTGTTGGGCAAGCATCAAGCAACCTTTGGAATCGAGTTTCCCATTCGTTTCAATTTTTTGGATACTTATGAAGGAGGGAATCTATCCATTCAATGTCACCCCAGTCTTACTTACATTCAAGAAGAATTTGGGGAGAACATAACACAGGATGAATGCTATTATATTTTGGACTGCAAGGAAGATGCCAGTGTTTACCTCGGTTTTCAAGAAAATATTGATTCTCAAAAATTCAAAGAGGACCTTGAGCGCAGTCAAGAGGAGAATATTGAATTGGACATTGTCGACTATGTGCAAAAGCACCCATCCAAAAAGCATGAGCTTTACCTTATCCCCAATGGTACTGTACACAGTGCAGGTTCTGGTAACATGGTGCTGGAAATCAGCGCCACCCCATATATTTTCACCTTCAAAATGTACGATTGGTTACGATTGGACCTTAATGGAAAACCACGTCCAATCAATATCGAGCACGCCTTTAAGAATCTGAATTTTGATAGAAAAGGGGAAAATGTCACCAATGAACTTTTCTCTAAAACCTATGTGGCCGAAGAGACCTCGGATCATGCCATTACCAATTACCCAACCCATCCCGATCATTTCTATGACGTCAGAAGACTTGAATTCGATGTGTTTATTGAAAGAAGTACCGAAAACTCATGTCAGGTAATGATGTTGGTCGAAGGTGACCGGATTCAATTGGAAACTGAAAATGGTCATGTGGAAACACTTGCTTATGCCGAAACTTTTGTTGTTCCAGCTGCTGCTAAAAGCTTCAAGTTGAAAAATTTGTGTCAAGGTAGGGCCAAAGTCATAAACGCATTTCTAAAATAAATACCATGAAAAACAAACGAAAACGCACTGAGTAGTACAACTAAACGCACACAGAAAACTAAAAATTAGCTTAAAACAAACGTATGAAATCAATAACTAACTTTTTAAGGAATGGATGCCATTTTTGGAGGTTCTTTTCGGGAATTCCTTCAAATGAGCTGACAGTTGCACCAGCAACGGTGGACAGCAAGAGAGGCTTTGTTGTAAAAAGATCTTATGCTACCGTAATTTTGCTGGCGCTTTTCACCTATGGTGGATTCGCACAGGAAATTAACGTTACTGGTAAGGTAACAGATGAACTGGGACCCATATTTGGGGCCAATGTCCTTGTTATGGGAACCACCAACGGAACCAGTACCGGTATGGAAGGGCAATTTTCCCTTACTGCAAACAAAGGGGATGTCCTTCTTGTATCATATATTGGATATAAACCGCAAGAAATCATGGTTGAAGGCGATACGCCGCTGACCATAATGCTTGAGTCGGATACCTCGAATTTGGACGAGGTTGTAGTGGTTGGGTATGGTACGGAAAAAAGGGCAGATCTTACTGGGGCCATTAGTACCATTGATGAGACTGCCATTCAGGGAAAGCCTGTGAGCAATTCCTATCAGGCGTTACAAGGAGAGTCGCCAGGATTGATTATTCAAAATACAACATCTAGACCGGGCTCTGTGCCGCAGATAAACATTAGGGGTGTAAGTACCATTAATGGAAACACTCCCTTAATTGTAGTGGATGGTGTAATCGGTTCTCTAAATAATGTGAACCCCAACAATATTGAAAGCATAAGCGTTCTTAAAGACGCCGCCTCATCCGCCATTTATGGTTCCCGTGCGGCCAACGGTGTGATATTGGTGACTACTAAAAAAGGGAAGTCGGGAAAGCCTGTATTTCAATACCAAGGATCTTATGGAGTGCAAACACCTACCAATTTTCCTGAATTTGCCTCTTCCTGGGAATACGCCACATTACGTAACGAGGCTTTGGTAAACTCTGGTTTTCAACCTGCGTTTACCCCGGAACAGATTTTGGATTACAAAGAAAATGGTCCCAATGTATACTGGAACCGTGAAATTTACAAGGATATGGCACTGCAAAGTAGCCACAACCTGTCCATGAGCGGTGCAGAAAATGGTCTTAACTATTTGGTGTCGCTCGGCTATGTGGATCAAGAAAGCATGTTCAAAGGTCCTGATTACGGCTATCAACGATATAACGCCAGAATAAATTTGGAAAAACAGGTCAATGATAAATTAAAGTTGGGCGGACGTATGTCATTTGCCAGAAATGATATCAAGGACAACGCCTATTTTGAAGAATGGATCATTGAGCCCACCATGCGTATACCTCCGATTTATGACATTGTGGACGAAAATGGTGATTACACGCTTGTAAGTGGAAGTAATAGCAACCCTTTGGCCCAACTTGAGGTAGGCGGAACCACCAAATATCAAAACGATGAGTTTTTAGGGAACTTTAGCATTGAATACGAACCCGTTGAAAACCTGATTCTTAAAGGGGTGTTGGGAGGTAATTTAACCAGCAATAAAACACATCAGTTTAGAAAAGCAATAGACTTTGCATACCCAGGAGGGGGAAACAATGAAAATTCGGTAACCGATAATTACAATAGGTCCTTGTATTTAAACCCTTTCTTGACGGCTAGTTACAGCAAGGATTTTAATGAAAAGCATAGCTTCAACATGATGCTGGGAGCTTCGTCCGAAAGTTTTAAAAGTGAGTTTTTTGGTGTTACGGGAATCGATATTCCTGGAAATGAGTTTGGAGTAATCAGCAATGCCAGTGATATCCAGAGTGCCAATGGTTCTGGAAATGAATGGTCTATCCAATCCTTCTTTGGTAAAATTGGATATTCCTACGATAGTCGATATCAAATCAATGGTAATATTAGATACGATGGATCGTCCAGATTTTCATCGAAGAACCGTTGGGGTGTCTTCCCTTCGATTTCTGCCGGATGGACCATAAGCAATGAAACTTTTATGGAATCCGTTGATTTTATCTCCTTTGCCAAAGTTAGAGCTTCTTGGGGGCAGTTGGGCAATCAGGATATCAACGATCTATATGGCTATCAAAGTTTGGTTAACATCAATAGTAATGTTTACAGTTTTGGTGGCGTGCCTGTTTCCGGATCTTATTATTCCGTAAGCAACAGTAATAGAACATGGGAGACATCAACCATGAAAAACTTGGGTATAGACCTATCCTTGTTCAATAGAAGCTTTGATGTAACCGTTGAGTTATTTGACAATCTCACTGAGGATATATTGCTCCAATTGCCAGTTCCGGGGACTTATGGTCTAGGACAACCTTTCCAAAATGCCGGATCGGTACGAAACAGAGGTTGGGAATTGAGTTTGGGTTATAGGTTCCAAACAGGTGAAGTTGACCATTCATTGAATATTAATGTTGCTGATAACAAGAATGAGGTTGAAGACCTCAGAGATCGCGAGTTTATAAATGGTTTTGATGTAAATACCATTTTACGGGAAGGATATTCGATCAATTCCTACTACGCATTGAAGAGTGATGGTTTTTTCAATACTGATGAGGAAATCGCCAATAGCGCTACTCCGATTTTTGTAAATGATGTGGATCCAGGGGATATCAGATATGTTGACCGAAATGGAGATGGACAAATCGATTACGACAACGACCGTTTTATCCTTGGCAATGAATTTCCACGATATACTTACGGTGCAACTTATGCCGCGAATTGGAACGGGTTTGACTTTTCAATCTTCGTTCAAGGTGTGGGACAGCGAAAACAATGGTTGAGGGGAGAAGTAATCGAGGCGTTCCATAACAGTAACGAAGGACCGGTGTTCAATCGCCATCTTGATCGTTGGACCCCACAAAACATGGATGCTTCATATCCAAGGCTTACAGTCGGTGCAGAATCGGTGAACAACGCGGCAAAATCTGATTTCTACATTTTTGATGCCCATTACCTTCGAATCAAGA
Organism: Muricauda brasiliensis; assembly: GCF_003057865.1. Taxonomy (NCBI): domain Bacteria; kingdom Pseudomonadati; phylum Bacteroidota; class Flavobacteriia; order Flavobacteriales; family Flavobacteriaceae; genus Allomuricauda; species Muricauda brasiliensis. Next base: position 11,237 of record NZ_QBTW01000005.1, read on the forward strand.
ACATTCAATTGGGGTATACCATACCCGATCTAGCAGTTGAGAAAATGGGACTGAGTAAAATTAGATTGTACCTAACCGGCTTGAACATAGCCACATTCAGTCCGTTGAACGCTATTGGCGTAGACCCAGAAAATACAGGGGCAAGTGGAAGGGTATACCCAGTGTCCAGAATCTTCTCTTTGGGACTAGACATTAATTTCTAAAAAAAACATCATGAAAAAAATATTTTTATTTCTAAGTGTCATATGGATATTTTCCGCATGTTCTTCAGATTTGGATCTATCCCCAATGGATTCGCAGAGCGAATTGAATTATTGGGATACCGAGGAGGATGCGCAAATATTCCTGAACTCGATTTATGCTGATTTGATGTCAGCACAAGACTACCTATACTTTAATGCACTTTCAGATGACGCCTACACCAAGGCCATGGAAGAGTACCGTAATATTGCAAGCGGAAGTTACGGCACCGCCAATGGCGTAGTGGCAGGTGTGTGGTCCGGGAGATATGAAGCTATACGTAGAACCAATATATTTCTCAACAACATTAATGAGGTTGAGGAAATCACCGAAGACCAACGAACGGCTGTTACCGCTCAAGCCAGATTTATTAGAGCTTGGCATTACTTCAACCTAATAGAACTGTATGGCGATGTCCCTCTTATTACGGATGAAATTAGTATAGAAGAGTCGCTTACCCTTGAAAGAGATGATAGCGGAGCCATTTTGGCATTTATTTACAATGAGCTTTCTTCGGCGATAAACGGCCTTCCGAGCAACTATCCTGCCGATCAAAGTGGTAGAATAACCAAAGATGCGGCAATAGCATTCAAATCCAGGGTTCATCTGTACAATGGAGAGTATGAAATGGCAGCAACATTGGCCGAAGGGCTGTTGGGTGATTATTCGTTGTTTCCCAGCTATGCTGATCTTTTTAAAACAGAAAATGAATCAGCCAACGAAATTTTATTGAGCCTTCAGTACATCCCTACATTTAGGGAACACAATAATCAATATTCATTGATACCGCCTAGTTTGGGAGGGTATGCCAATTTCTCCCCTTTGCAAGAACTGGTGGATGCCTATCCAACCATAAATGGATATGGTATTGATGAGCCAGAAGCAAATTATGATGAGAACAACCCATATCAAAATCGTGACCCAAGGTTGTCCGCGACAATTATCCATGATGAATACACTATGAAGGACTTTGAAGGCAATGATATTGTAATAGGTACTTCCCCAGGTGATGAACCGGATGGATTGAATTTTTCATCAAATAGCACACCTACAGGGTATTATGTGCACAAGTTCTATGACCCCATGGCCCGGAATCAAGTAAATTCAGGTCTTAACCTAATTTTAATCCGCTATGCCGAAGTACTCTTGAATTTAGCTGAAGCAAAAATAGAGCTGGGAACATTCAGTCAGGCTGATTGGGATGCTACCATTGGGGCCATAAGAGCAAGGGCCGGACTTCAAGGGGATGCACTTGTGTTTCCCGGAAATGACCAAAACCTGTTAAGGGGAATTGTACGGAACGAAAGAAGAATAGAACTAGCTTTTGAAGCAGGACATCGATTTTTCGATATCAGAAGATGGGAAATTGCCGAAGAAGTACTCAATGGTTGGGCCCATGGTATTAAAACAGACGACAGCATCGTTGACGATGGATACATTAGAGTGGATGAGAGAAGCTTTGACCCGGCAAAACACTATTTGTGGCCCATTCCTCTTAGTGAGCGAGATATTAACGATAATCTAACCCAAAACCCTAATTGGTAATGAAAACAATACTAAAGTCATTTTTGACATTGATGGTTTTATCCATGACATTGATTTCATGTGATAATGACGATTACACTTTAGATCCTGAAATTGCACTAACGGGTTCCTTGGAAAGCCCAAGTAGTAGCGAGACTATAGCGATAGACCTTGAGAATGGTGACAATATCATCTTTTCTTGGACCCCGGCACAGGCCAATGATGGTGGTACCATATTGTATACTATAAAGTTCGATAGACCTGGTGGGGATTTTAGCGACCCATTGTATACATCGCCGTCCGACAATGGTGGTGGGGCAACCACTTTTACCATGAGCACGTCGCGTTTGAACATCATAGCGGCCGAAGCTGGCATTCAACAATTGGAAACAGGTGATGTGGCATGGACGGTCGAAGCTTCGAGCAGCTATTTCAGGGAAAATTTCGCCGAGCCTTCTACACTTAGTTTGACTCGACCTGAAGGACTGGCGATATTTCCGGAATACATGTACGTATACGGTTCAGCTACCGAAGCATCCGATATTCCAAGTGCAGTGGCATTCAAGCAGATTTCCAATCAATTGCCCAATGATAATTTTCAACCTGGCGTTTTTGAATCGGTTACCCACCTTTCCCCAGGTGAATTTTATATCGTTAATGGAAACAATGCTTCTGCTGAAGACCTGACCCATTATTATATCAATTCGGAAGGAAAGATAAGATCAGGGGATGATCCTACTACTTTTGATATGGAAGAGGGTGTGTACAGAGTGCGTATGGATTTGGCCAAAGCCACTATTTCCTTTGTCGAAATTTCTAACATTCAATTGTATATTTTGGCCAATCAAGCGGTTAAGGCAGACCTTGAATACGTCGGAAATCATACTTTTGAAGCTACCAACGCCTATTTTGAATTCTTGACGCCAGAATCCCCCGATGCGCCGGATTGGTTAGGTTGGGAGGAAGAACGCTACCGCTACCAATTTCAACTGGGAGATGGACAGGTTTCTTATCTGGGAAGTATGCACAACGAAGCAATGAACGGCTCTTTGGTTCCGGGGCTTGAAGGATACAATGGACGACCCAACGGAGGCGAACCGGAATATTACAATAATGTGTATTTCTTGGGACCAGAGGCAGCCTATTGGCAAGGAGCCTGGAAATTTCCAGATGCATTGAACGGTGCAAACTTTACCGTCAGGGTAGTGTTTGATCCCAAGGCTGAAAATTATTACCAAGAATTAATACAAGAATAATTACAGAATATGATAAGTTCAAAAATTACATTTTTTTGTTCCCTGTTGTTTTTATGGGGGGTCGGTTGTAGCAGCGACCCCTCCATCGAGGATCAGTTGGAAGAAGGAAACGAAGAAATGGAGAACCCGGTTCCTGAAGAAGAGGAATCCTTGAGCCATAAAGAAAAGGCCAAGGCCGTTTATGATATGATTCAATCCCTTTATAAAAAAGAGGATTTATATAGAGAAAATTTCCCGTCACAATCAGGAGATCCTGCTTATAGCTATTTATGGCCCTATGTAGGAATGCTCACGGCTGGTAATGTACTTTATGAACTAGGGTACGACAGGTCTATTTTGGACAAGGAGTTTTCCGGTCTTGAGGCCTATTATGATGACAGGAATGTTCTACCCACCTACCAAGCAGCTCCAGTGACCGAGGGGCAGACCGATCATTATTATGATGATAGTGCCATTGTGGCCATGGAACTCATCAAAGCTTACGAGCTTACAGGGGATGCCTTTTATTTGAACAGGGCCAAGACCGTTACAGAATTTATCATGTCCGGTGAAGATTCACGAATGGGAGGAGGATTGTACTGGTTTGAGGCGGAATCCACCAATTGTACAGGAGGGGCCAATTGTATGAAAGCGGCCAATACCAGTGCATATGCATCTTATGTGACCAGCAAAATGTACCAATTGACCAATGAGTCACAGTACAGAACTTTTGCAGAACGGGTGTACGAGTGGAACTATAATACCTTAAGAGATCCCAGCGATAATCTATATTGGAACGATATCAATATAGCAACAGAGCAAATAAATACTACAAAGTGGACTTACAATGCAGCCTTGATGATTATGGCGGGGGTAAACCTCTATGAAATATCCGACGACCAAGAATACTTGAACGAGGCCATTGCCACGGCACGGTCTGCCTATTCCAAGTTTACGAGCATTGTCAATGGGCAAATATTTTACCAAACCCACGATTCTTGGTTCAATGTAGAGCTATTGTCCGCTTTTGTACAATTATCGGAATATGATTCAAAGACGGATGAATACATAGACGTTTTTATTAAAAACATGGATTATGCGTGGGATAATGCAAGAAATGCCGAGGAACAGTTTTTTGAAGACTGGTCAGGTAATAGTGAAGGCCGTTACTATTGGCTACTTCATCAAGCAGCTTTGATAGAAGCTTACGGGGTCGTGGCCTTATATGAAAATGAATCATAAATAGATGTTGATCGGAAAAACTGTTTTTCCAATAATTGAATAAAGAGTAGATGTTCAGTATAGGAGTTGATATAGGAGGAAGCCATATTTCATCTTGTGCGTATAGCCATGAGAACAAAACCTTATGCAGGGAAACCTTTTCTTATAAGAAAATAAATTCCCAAGGTTCAAAAGAAGAAATATTGACTGGATGGGTAGATGCACTGCAGGCCACCATTAAAGGTCTGGGCAAACCAATAAGCGGCATAGGAGTGGCCATGCCCGGTCCGTTTGATTATTATAATGGAATTAGCAAAATCACCGATGTTGAAAAACTTCAATCCCTATACGATGTCAATCTCCGTTTGGAATTGGCCGATAGGCTTAAGGTTCAGCCCTCCCAGATTAGATTTATAAATGATGCAACCGCGTTCTCCGTTGCCGAGGCGTTGATAGGTAAAGCATCAAAATTTAGAAAAGCAATAGCGATAACATTGGGAACGGGATTGGGATCCAGTTTTCTGTTAAACGGCAAGCCCATCATAAAGGATAAACAAGTTCCTGAAGGAGGTTTCCTTTATAACCAATATTACCGAAACGTGTTTGCCGATGATCTTTTCTCCACAAGGGGAATTATCAATGCTTTTGAAGAAGAGACGGGTAAGAGGCTAAAAAATGTAAAGGAACTTTGCGAATTGGTGGGTGTAGATGCCAATGCCCGTAAAGTCTTTAACGATTTTGGAACCAGACTTGCTGATTTTATCAACCCTTATATTGAGGAATTTGAAGCCGATGTTTTAGTTTTTGGAGGTAACATTTCCAAAGCGTTCGAATTCTTTGGCCCTGCGTTAAAAGAAGCGCTGAAGGGTGTCGATGAGATTTATGTGTCGGAATTTGGGGAGGAAGCGGCAATCATGGGAAGCGCCCTTTTGTTGGATGAAGATTATTATGCAGGCATAGCAGAAACCTTAAAATTGATGTAATGGATACAAAAAAGATGAATTTTAAGGTTGTACTTCCTGTACTGTTGTGCTACATCGTTATGGGGTTTGTGGATATTGTGGGGGTATCCACAGGTTTTGCACGACGTGATTTTAACCTATCACCGGAAATGGCACAGCTCATACCTTCCATGGTGTTTGTATGGTTTTTTTTCCTGTCAATACCCATTAGTGTGCTGCAGCATAATATAGGCAAGCGTAAAGTGTTGCTCTTTGGTATACTTTTTACCACTGTTGGCATGTTCTTGCCATTCATATACTATTCCTATGGAATTTTACTGGTGTGCTTTGTATTACTGGGCATAGGGAACACCATCATTCAGGTTTCCTCAAATCCGCTGTTGCAAGATGTAGTGGCCAAGGACCGTTTTTCCAGTTTCATGAGCCTATCCCAATTCATAAAGGCCATTAGTTCACTTGTTGGCCCATTGATCGTGACCTTTGCCGTATCTCGGTATGGCGATTGGAAACTCGTGTTCTTGGTATATGGCATTACTTCTTCGATTGCTGGGCTTTGGTTAATGCTGACTCCTATTGAAGAATCATCGTCGGAAGAGAGGGCCACCTTTGGTTCGGCACTCAAACTATTGAAGAATCCATTTATTGCTGCCATGGTGCTGGCCATTTTCTTGATTGTTGGGCTTGATGTAGGTATGAACACCAATATTCAAAATCTGCTTACATCCCAATTTGGGATAAGCTTGGAACAGGCATCCATAGGTATAAGTATTTATTTTACGGCATTGATGATAACCCGGTTTTTAGGCGCACTCCTATTGTCCAAAATTAATAATCTTAAGTTTCTGTACTGGTCGTCCTTGTTGACCATTGTGTTACTTGTGGCCCTTGTCTTTTCAACATCGAGCCTGATGGCCCAAGTGGTTATTTTTCTGATTGGTCTGACCTCTGGAAATCTTTTTCCATTGATTTTTTCACTTACGGTAAACAAGATGCCCGAACGTGCCAACGAAATCTCTGGATTGATGATCATGGCAGTTGTAGGAGGGGCGGTTATACCACCGATCATGGGATTGATCAATAAATCCTTCGGAGTTCAATTGAGTTTTGTAGTGCTTGTGCTATCGGCACTATATGTTTTTGTTACATATTATATTATTAAAAAAAGAGGTTAAATGATTTATAGATTTTTAATTGCCTGTGCCATTTTGCTGGTTTCCTGCGAAACTTCCACAAAAGCTGAAAAAGCAAAGGATATTGCAGAAAGTTCCCCGATAAACTATGTGGACCCGAACATTGGAACCGCCCACAGCCGCTGGTTTTTCTATACACCTGCTTCCATGCCCTTTGGTATGGCAAAATTGGGGCCATCAACGAATGGAAGTCTGGGAAATGAGCAAGGTTGGGAAGCTACGGGCTATGATTCAAGGGACAATACCATTGAAGGATTTGCTAACCTGCACGAGTTTCAAATTGGAGGATTTTTGTTCACTGCTATTACAGGGGATTTAAAAACAACCCCAGGTGATATGGAAAAACCCGAAACAGGCTATCGTTCCAGTTTTGATAGGAAAGATGAAATTGCCCGCCCTGGTTATTACAAAGTAAAGCTTAAAGATTACGACGTAACGGCCGAGCTTACAGCAACAAAACGCGTAGGTTTTCATAAATACACCTTTCCAAAATCTGATAGTGCCTATGTTATTTTGGACATCGGTAACGAGCTGGGCGAAAGTGGCGATGTAAAAGATGCCAAAGTAACTTATAATCCCGAAGATCAAACATTCATGGGATGGGTGACTACGTATCCCAAATATGTGCAAAAGTATCAGCAAGGTGCTGAGGTAAAAATGTTCGTGGCAGGAGAGATAAGCAAAAAGGCAGAAGAGGCAGGAACATTTATTCACGATAAACAATTCAAGGATGTGCTTCATCAAAAAGGTGAAGGTGCTGGAATCTATCTTCGATTTAAAACGAAAGAGGATGAAGCTATTGAAGTCAAGGCAGGGTTCTCCTATACTTCAGCAGAGAATGCATTGGAAAACCTCAATGCAGAAGCTGAGAATTTAACATTTGATGAAGCGCTATCAACAGCAACACAAACTTGGGAAAACGAACTCTCAAAAATTAAGGTCACAGACACTTCAATAGTAAACAAAACGAAATTTTACACAGGTTTGTTCCATGCACTGTTAGGTAGAGGACTGGCAAATGATGTAAACGGACAGTTTCCAGAAAATGATGGAAGCATAGGCCAAATTCCATTGAATGCCGACGGAGACCCAGAATTCAACTTCTATAATACCGATGCAATTTGGGGAGCATTTTGGAACCTCACACAATTATGGACACTGGCATGGCCTGAATACTATAACGATTTGGTACAGACACATCTTGCTGTATATAAAAATTCCGGATGGATGGGAGATGGCTTGGCCAATTCCCGTTTTGTGTCCGGTGTTGGCACCAACTTTGTGAGTTTGATGATTGCATCCGCTTATCAGGCAGGTATTCGGGATTACGATGTGGAACTGGCTTTTAAGGCCGCTTATGAAAACGAGGTCCGTTACAAAGATAGGATCGAAGGGGCCGGTAAAACGGATTTAAAAGGGTTTGTAGAAAATGGGTATATCAGTTATATCCCGGGCATGGAAACCACACCTGAAGGTTCTGGCTTTTCCGTGTCACATACGCTTGAGTATTGTTTCAGTTCCTATGCAGTGGCACAGTTTGCCAAAGCCTTGGGGAAGCAAAAGGAGTATGAGGAATTGATGGAACTTTCCGAGAACTGGAGAAATCTTTATGATGAACAAACCGATTTCATTAGGCCAAAGGATGACTCAGGTAATTTTCTGGATGATTTTGATCCTTTTGCCCCTTGGATTGGCTACCAAGAAGGAAATGCGTGGCAGTACACCTTCTATGTGCCGCATCAACCAAAGCAGCTTGTAGAGAAGATGGGAGAGGAGAAGTTTGTAAAAAGACTGGATTCCATTTTTACGGTGTCTGAGAAAACGAAGTTTGGTGGTGAACAGATTGATGCCTTTGCCGGATTGAACTATTTGTACAATCAAGGGAACCAGCCCAATCTGCATATTGCATACCTCTTTAATTTTACGAACAAACCTTGGCTAACCCAAAAATGGATAAGGGAGATTTGTGATGGTTTTTATGGTGTGGAGCCCATTCATGGATATGGGTATGGTCAGGATGAAGATCAAGGACAATTGGGGGCTTGGTACAATATGGCTGCCATTGGCTTGTTTGATGTAAAAGGATTGGTGGATATAGACCCGAGTTTTCAATTGACAAGTCCAATCTTTGATAAGATAGAAATCCAATCAGGTTGGGGAAGTACCATAACAATTGAATCGAAGGACAATCACTCTAAAAATCACTACATACAATCCCTTAAAGTGAATGGTTCGGAGAGCCGTACCAATCAGATACCGCTCGATGTACTAAAAAATGGGGTGAAATTGGAGTATCAATTAGGACCTGAGCCCAATAAGGAATGGTTCAATTAAAATTTAGTTCAATTAATTTGATTTAGTAGTTTAGTTATTGCAGGCTCCTTATGGGAGCCTGCTTTTTTGGTCAAGTACATAAATATTCGGGGTGGAATCGGGAACTCTTCTTAAACCATTATCCCTTGACCAAATCATAAAAAAACCGTATTGAAGTGACTCAATAAATCAATGGCAGGATAAAGCCATTTCAATACGTCAATAGCTACCTTAAACTCGGATATTATCCCTTCTAAAAGGAAGAGCTCGACCTTTACGAAATATGCCTTGGGGAAGTAGTGAACATGGTTCTGGAAATTGAATTGCCATTGTTGCGAAACGTGGATATCGCCTATGTGACCAAAGTAAATTAAGTGCTAACATTTATGTAGGCCACCAAGAATTTAAAGTTGTGGACCAATTCGGAACCTATATCATACAGCCCCAAAATGATATTTTTCCCGAATTGCCGAAGAATGAGGACCTGACCATGAGAATGGCAAAGACGGTAGCCTGTCCTATTTTATAAAGCGTTTTGATAGATATGGTAAAGGAAAAAAATATGCCACGGAAGATTTTGCTCAATTGACAGGAAATACCAGGGATACCAAGTATCGTTTCAGTATGGAGAAATTGGTGCCCGTTACCGAAGAATATTGTTCATTTTGTAGCCTTACCCCTTTTAGGACATCGCTAAATTCATAAAAGTATCATTAATGTCGTTTGTTTCGGGGAAGAATTCTTCCCCCGAAACGGTTCGTGTATTCCCTGGGCGGCATATCCCCGATGGATGAATGGGTATGCTTTGTATTGTAATCCTCTATCCATTATCGTGCAGATCTTGATTTCAGGTAATCATAGATTTCGTATTGCGACCTGACTTTTTTGCCATTCTCTACAGTCTTGACATACTTGTATAAAAGTTTTAGAGCTACTTTATACTTTGGACAGGTAATCTGGCATTTGATCAACATCTGGACACCCAATCTGTTCCATCACTTGTTTTAGTTGTATTTTTAGAAGGGAAATGGTGTGGTCTCCCCCTGAATTTCCCAAGGCAGCGGTTCCGTACATGAATGGACGACCCATAAAAGTAAAATGGGCCCCACTGGCCAAAACCCTTGCAATGTCAGGTCCAGAACGAATCCCACTGTCCATCATAATGGTAGTTTGATCACCATATTTGGCCACGATACTTTGTAAAGAACTGATTGTGGACCCACCAGCATCCAATTGTCTGCCTCCATGATTGGAAACAATAATACCATCAAGCCCCAATGAGATTGCTTTTTCAGCATTAGAAGCTGTGACCACTCCCTTTAAAACCAATTTTCCTTTCCACATATCCCTTATGGCCGCTATTTTGTCCATGTCCATTCGTTTGCTGAATGTCTGGTCCATAAAATACCCGAGTTGTTTTAGGTTCAATCCTTTTGGTATATAAGGTTTCAATACTTCAAAATTAGGCTGACCGTGCCGGAGGCACTAGAACCTGCCTCTGAAAATGCCTTTAAATATGGACTTTCCAGACTTTTAAAATTTTATGCTCACCGAATAGGTGACTTTACAAAAAGTTAACCTGTTTTGCGGAAAAACCCCAGTTTTTGTAGCCTTCCCTTTGAACAATTTGCATTCGTTCACAGATGGTTATGTTTCGACATTTTTTCATAACCCATTATTCCAGTGCCAAAACTTATTGATTGAAGACAAATTGTGTTTTTCTCCTTTGCCATTAAATTCTATATTTATATGCTTGAAAAGCAACATTTTAATGTACGGCATATTTGATTTGACTTTCCTTTAGTCCGTACAAACCAAAGTATGTTTATGTGGCAGCTGATTTCTAAATCAGCTTGTATTTCTTCGGTCCCGCTTGCGGGACTAAAGGAATAGCAAGAGGGTGATGCGCAAATTGCGCTATCACGGTTATTTTATAGTATTTAACATTTTGAAAATCAGTTAATTGATTGAGTTTTGAAAGCTTGAAACATCAATTAAAATAACAGCAATGTACCTTATCATCTCGGCACAGAAAATGGGCAGTACCTATAACTCCAGTGTGGGGAACTATGTGGATTATCTGGAAAAGGAAAACGAGGATAGGTTGCCTGAACAAAGGGAAGAATTCTTTGACCAAGAAAACGACAACGTAAGCCCTCAAATGGTCATCGATGAAATTGATGCCAATACTGCGAAACTGAGACAGAAAGACCCAAAACTCTATTCCATAGTGGTCAGTCCCAACTAAAGGGAACTTAAGGCCATCGGCAATGACCCCAACATGCTAAGGGAATACACAAGGAAGCTTATGGAGGACTATGCCAAGAGTTTTCATAGGAATCAGGAGGTATAGGCAGAGAACTTGAAATATTATGCCAAGATTGAGCATGAGCGCACTTTTCGGGGATTTGACAAACAAGTTCAGGAGAATGCACCTTACCGAGGGGAAATAGCAAGGCTCAGGAACGAGATACGGAAAGTGGAGCGAGGAGAATCCATAGGGAATGTCAAAGAGCTTGAAAAGAGGATCACAGAGCAAACAAGATTGGTCCCGCACAAACAGAACGGGCAATTGGTGGCAGCAGGGATGCAAAAGCAGGGCCACAGACCCATATCCATATCATTGTCAGTAGAAGGGACATGACGAACACCTATACCCTTTCCCCCATGGCAAAGCACAAGGCCTCCGAAGTGGAACTGAACGGAAAGATGGTCAAGAGAGAATTTGATAGGGACAGCTTTTACCAAGCTGCGGAAAAGACATTTGACAGGACAACAGGTTTCAAGAGGAACTATGTGGAATCCTATGTTGGGTGAAAGGCTCATACTAAAGAACCGGGAAAGTTATTTGCTAAAGTAATGGGTCTGCCTACAAATGAAAGGGATATGGCCTTTAAACTCCTAAAGACGATGGGTGTCCAGGCACCGAGTATACCGACCAATAAAGTGCAAATGGCTGCCAAGATCATCAAAGCACTTGGAAGGGGCATTGATAAGGCAATGGGTGCGGGTGAGGACATGGGGTATTGAAATCCAAAAAGTAGGTTGTGCCCTTTCGGGTTTTTGCTTTACGCTTATCTATCGGAACACTACAAAAAACCCGACAGGATCCATGCGCAAAAGTTGGGGTAAGATTTGGAGTGCTTGCGGCGCTTCACTGTTTTCCGTTTGTGAATGAGCCGAATGGATGAGACCATCAAAAGCAGAAAATTGGAGCCATTCTATATTTGGTTTTAGTGGTTTGAAAATCGATTTTATGTTATTTTCAAAGGTGCTCAATTTTCCGGCCAGAGTGGTATACTAAGTCCGGCATTTCAAGTCAAGGTCAAAGATGGGAAATATTTACAATTAAATTTTCATGATTTTTCTTTGAGTATTTTCCAAGATATATATAATATTGTAATTATGTACTACAATATAAATACAATGAAACATTACATCTACATTTTAGGGATTTTATTGGTTTTCGTGACTAGTTGTCAAAAGACACCTTTTGAGACGGCAAACACCAAAATGTTCAACTGGCCGGTTTTGAAGAACAAATCGGATAATCCGGTGTTGCGAATCAGTTTTCCAATCCCCAACGATACCCTTATGGAAACTGATATCCAATTAAGCATATCCCACGAAAATGTTGAGGCCCTAAAAACAATCCGCCTTTATGCTACAGGGAAAGATTCCCTATTTAATAATGAGGCCATATTGGTGGGGGAGAGCATTCCTGCTGAGGAAACCAAATTTGATGTGGCTGTCAAGCTGGAGAATGCACCGACTTACTATTGGCTTTCCTATGAGCTAAAAGATAAAGCTGACCTTGCCCAAACTGTTAAGGCTGTTTTGAAGGAAGTCAAGGTCAACGGAAAGCAAGTGACTATTTCCAACGTTAATGATCTCGATAAACTGCGTTTGGGCGTGGCATTGAGGCAGCATGGACAAGATGGCGTCCACACCTATAGGATTCCGGGGCTTACCACTTCCAACGAAGGTACCCTCATGGCCATTTATGATATAAGAAGGGACCTTTCCAGAGATTTGCAAGGTAACATAGATATAGGGGTAAGCAGGTCCTTTGATCATGGAAATACGTGGAACGAAACCCAAGTGGCCCTGGATATGGGAACTTATGGCAATCTGCCGGAAAAATTCAATGGAGTGAGTGATGCTTGTATCTTGGTAGATGAAAAAACGGGCAACATTTTCATTGCCGGTCTCTGGATGCACGGTGTAATCAATAAAGAGGGGCAATGGCTGGAAGCATTGAACGAGGAAAGTGAAGACTGGAACCACCAATGGAGGGATAAGGGATCACAACCGGGGTTGGACATCAAACAGACCAGCCAATTCCTGATTGCCAAAAGTACAGATAATGGAGAAACATGGGAGGAGCCCATCAACCTGACACCTATGATCAAAGACCCGAAATGGTGGTTGTTTGCACCGGCACCTGGTCATGGTATAACCTTGGAAGATGGCACCCTTGTATTTCCTACACAAGGAAGGGACAGTGAGGGAATTCCTTTTTCGAACATTACCTATAGCAAAGATGGTGGCAAAACATGGGTCGCCAGCCAGCCAGCAGGTCATAATACTACAGAATGTATGGTGGTGCAATTGTCAGACGGGTCACTTATGCTGAACATGCGGTACAATGCGAACAGAAAAAACTTTACGGATACCAATGGACGGGAAATAGCGGTTACCCATGATCTTGGCCAAACTTGGGAAGAACATCCCACATCGAACAATGCCCTCATTGAACCCGTTTGTATGGCGAGTATCCACAAACACTATTATACAGACGATGCGGGGAACAAAAAGAGCGCTTTGCTGTTTTCCAATCCCAACTCCAAGGAAAGTAGGGTGAAACAGACCATCAAGGTGAGTTTTGATGATGGCCAAACGTGGCCCAGTGAACATTGGATAGAACTGGATGAGGGTAGGGGTGCCGGATACTCCTGCTTGACCAGTATCGATGAGGACAAAATTGGAATATTATATGAGGGAAGTCAAGCCCAGATGACTTTTCAGATCGTTCTTTTTGATAATATTTTGAAGGGCGGCAAGGAATAACAAGATCAATGACCGGGGGGCAAAATTATTTGCCCCCTTGTCTTAAAAAGTTCATCTCGTAATATGGACTGAAATGGTTGTGCATCAGTTCCCGGAACTCTTGGACCGAACCTTTTTCCAGACAGTCCACCAAATCCGAATGTGTTACCTTGCTCTTGTTGATCGGAGTATCCATCATCTCTTCTTCAAGGCTCAGTACATAATCAAAAACAATCTTCAGGTATTTTTGGAAACCACAAAGCGTTTCATTTTTTGAGATTTTATATAGTTCTGAGTGAAAACTGATTTCGTGCTCAATTTTGTTAGGCACCTTTTTGGATTCAAAGTCCTCCACAATCTGTCTTAGGCCATGCACTTGTTCAGGAGCTATGTTCCTATAAATGGCATCGGCCATTCCGATTTCGAGCATGATCCTCAGCTCAAATAAATCGTGCAAGGTCGATTTGTCCAGAACATTTGGGTCCATCACTCTTTCCAAAGCAGAAAAGAGATTGAATTTTTCCAAATGTATCCCACTTTTCTTGTTGGAAGATATGAGCCCCAGCATCCTAAACCTGCTCAAAGCTTCCCGGATGACATTGCGGCTTACGTTCATGATCTGGGCCAGTTCGTTCTCCGTAGGCAGATTGTCCCCTGGCTTGAAGCCATTTTCCTTGAAATAGATACGTAGTGACCTTTCTACTTGATCTACCATGGTCATTTTCTGGACGGGTCTAAAAGTATTGTGGTTTTCTTTCATATATAATCATATATAGCCCCAAGGGCAATTCCGAACAAAAATAGAAAAGATTTTGGCGTAATCAATAGAATTGTACTATATTCGTATCATAATATTGTCCTACAATATAAATTAACAAACAACTATGAACTCAATCTTAATTAAAAAACTCTTAGTTCCCTTTGTGTTCCTTGTGTCCATAATGGCCATGGGGCAGCAGGAAATAAAGGGAAGGGTGGTCGATACCGAAGGGGTTCCCTTGCCGGGGACCAGTGTATTGGTCAAAGGCACCTCAAACGGTGTTGCTGCAGATTTTGACGGCAACTACGTAATCAATGCAAATCAGGGCCAGACCTTAGTATTTACTTATGTGGGTTTTGTGCCCAAAGAAGTTGTGGTAGGTTCGCAGACCCAAATCAATGTAGCCTTGGATATGGATACCCAAGTATTGGATGATGTGGTGGTCATTGGTTATGGCAAACAATCAAGGAATCTGGTTTCCAGTGCGGTTTCAAAAGTAAAAGTGGAGCAAGTGGACAGCAATCCGTCCGCGAATCCTATTCAAGCTCTACAAGGAAAGGTTGCTGGTTTAAGCATTCTGCCCTCTTCAGGACAGCCAGGTGAAGAAGCCCAAGTATTCATCCGTGGTGGTACTCAAGTTTCTGGTACAAGTTCTGCCAATAGGCCCCTATATATTATTGACGGGGTTTTTAGGGGCAACATGAATGGACTTAACCCCCATGATATTGAATCTATTCAAGTATTGAAGGATGCCGCGGCAACAGCCATTTATGGTGCCAGGGCCGCAAATGGGATCATTTTGGTCACCACAAAATCCGGAGAAAGAAATGGTAAGGGTACAGTTTCCATCAATTATCGGTCAGGTATCGCCCAGCAATTGAACAGGTACCCATGGACCAGTGCCGAAGATTATATACGGGTGTCGCGAATTGCCGCCGCTAAGGGAATCAACTTGGAAAACCCAGGGGACAGACTTTCCAATACCAACTTTGGGTATAGTGTTCAAACCGTGAACAATAGAGGGGACTATGGCTTCAATAGAAACACATTGGCGTTTTTGGACAATGTGATCGGTGTGGAAGGACAGGCCTATGTTGCCGACCTTTTGGAAAATCAAGGATATCAGACCATGAAGGATCCCGTGACGGGGAGAACCATGATCTTTAAGGACAATAACTATGATGACCTGATTTTTACCACGGCTCAGTTGCAGGATTTCAATGTTCGCTTTTCCCAAGGTAGTGAAAATGGCAACATGAACATTAGTTTGGGCTATCTCAAGCAGGACGGAACCTTTTTGGGAACTGGTTTTGATCGGATCACGGGGCTTTACAATGGAAATTATGACCTTTCTGATAAGGTCAGTGCCAATGCTGGGGTCAATTTCAGTTTTCAACAGAACAATGAGGTCCAGAATGCCAACAACTCCATAAACCGATCTTCACGTCTTCCGCATTCAGTGAGATTGTGGAATGATGATGGAACCCCCGCTTTGGGTGAAACCACAAGTTCTCCCAGAAACCGTTACCATGAGCTCTATTATCAGGATGCAGAACAAAAGACCTATTACTATACCTTGAACTTTGGGTTGGATTGGAATATTTGGGATAACCTACATTTCAAACCTTCGGTCTCCTTCTTTAGGGATGATTACAATTTCAATTTTTTTGAAAGGGCTTCCCCTGAAATTCCAGGTAGGCGGGCCGAAAGAAGCGAAGTCGCCAACAACCAATTGTTGTTGAACGGAATATTCACCTATGATCGCTCTCTTGGAGATCATAACTTTGACTTGCTCTGGGGGATGAACTATACCAAGAACCGAAGGGAATCCATCAATGGAAGTGGCTCCAACGGGGCAACAGACATCATCGAGACCCTCAATGCCTCTGCCACTGATATGGAGCGGGTATCCAGTTCCATCGTTGAGAACAAGCTGCTCAGTAATTTTGGTCGTATCAGTTATGACTTTAAGGGGAAATACTTGGCCTCTGCCAGCTACCGTATCGATGGTGCATCGCAATTCGCAGAAGACAACCGATTTGCATTCTTCCCGGCATTTTCTTTGGGTTGGAATGTGCATCAGGAATCGTTTTGGAAGTCCAAGGCCGTTAGCCGTTTAAAGTTGAGAGGTAGTTGGGGGCAGGCAGGATCTCTTTCAGGGCTTACCATATCGGATACCCAAGGAGAGTTTTCCACCCGTCTTTATGGTTTCCAAGGAGGAGCCTTGTTGACCCAATTGCCCAATACAGCCCTAAAATGGGAAACCACGACTTCAACGGACATCGGTTTGGACATGGGACTGTTCAACAATAGGATCAACCTCCTTCTGGATGTCTATGAAAAGATCACGGATGACCGATTGATCGATAGGCCCATGCCCCAACAGACAGGTTTCAGTTCCATACGAGACAACGTGGGAAATATCCGAAATAGGGGAATTGAAGTTGAAATTGGAGCTGATATCATCAAAGGGGAAGATTTCCAATGGCATACGGATTTCAACTTTGCCTTTAATCGGACCACAGTGGTCAAACTTCCTGAAAACGGAAGGGACAAAAACAGGATCAACTACGGTTTGGTCTATAACGATAACGGTGACCTGATGGAAGTCGGAGGACTTGCTGAAGGGGAAAGACCCTACGGAATCTGGGCTTTTGACATGATTGGAGTTTATGCTACGGATGAGGAAGCCGCCAATGCGCCAGAGGACCTATTGGTTTCAGGGTCCAAATTTGGAGACCCCAAACATGGAGGGGATGCTATTTGGAGGGACGTCAACAATGATGGCGTCATCGATAACTATGATATGGTATTTGTCGGTTTTGCAACACCGGACAAATTAGGAGGAATGTCCAATACATTCACCTACAAAGGGCTGCAACTTCGTTTCTCAATGGACTATGCGTTCGGGCATGTGATCAATAACGGATGGAGGGCCAGGGCCAATGCCAACGCGCGAAACAATGTAATGACCACTAAGGATGTCCTCAGGGACGACTTTTGGAAAGAACAGGGGGACATTGCTGTTTTTCCAAGATATGACAATGCTTCCGACTTTGACAATGGTTATAGGAACCACCTTCGCCCTTGGGAATCCAATGGAAACCTGACCCCGAGCAGTAGTGGAGGTTCTGCCAGTACACTGTATTACCACAGGGGCGATTTCATTGCTTTCCGTGAACTATGGCTCGGATACCAATTCCCCGAATCTGCAGGGTTGGACAAATTCGGGATTTCCAATTTGGATGTCAGCATCAGTGCCAACAATTTAGGGTACTGGACCAAGTATACCGGCCTTACACCAGAGGTGTTCGATGGTCTGGATGAAGGTATATACCCAAGGCCCTTTCAGCTTATCATCGGATTGAATGTCTCTTTTTAAAAAAATAAAACTATGAAACTCTCTTCTATATATAAATTTCTGGCACTGATACTGTTCCTTTCGGTTCAATCGTGTATCAAAAGTGCATTGGATACTGAAATACCATCCAGCATAACCACGGGCAACTTCCCAAGGTCCGAAGGTGACCTAAGGGCCATTTTGACCGGGCTATACGATGGTGTAAGGGACGAATACAACCGCACCCAATATGGCGAGGATCGTGGAGATGCCTTCGATGTGGGCCTCATCGGCACGGTTTCGGATTCGTGGGCACACAACCTGAGTGGGGCAAACGGACCCAACTGGAGGGTGAACTACAATTTGATCAATAATGCCAATATTGTGATCAACACCGCAGATGAAATTGAGTTCAACAGCTCCCAGACAAGAGGCCAAATCCTTGGGGAAGCTTATTTCATAAGGGCCTTCGTCTATTTCCAAATGCTGAAAATTTGGGGAGATGTTCCCTTGATTTTGGAGCCTGTGGACCAAACAACCCCATCCGTGGGCAGAACAGCGGCAACACAGGTCATGGATCAGATTCTTTTGGATTTGGAAAGTGCCTTGGCGGCATTCCCTTCAAATGGTTTCGGAGATAGCAAATACACAGCATCAGCCCCTGCGGCCAATGCTCTTTTGGCCGATGCCAGTCTTTGGAAAGGCAAGGTACTCGGTGGTGGTAATGAGGACTTTATTAGAGCTGTTGATGCCATCAATGACATTGAGGGTGTGGGACTTCTCAATTCTTTTGGGGATGTTTTTGATGTCAAGGAAAACAATGAAGTGGTCTTTTCCATCTTTTTTGATTTCAACGAACAGGCCGGTATGTATGCAAGTACCATTACTTCTCGTGATGTGAATGTGGATAGGGAGCTTAACCCGAACGTTCCCACTTCGACCAGTTTCAATGCAAGGCATAATTACAGACCCAGTGATAAGATCATCGCGCTTTACAACAATCCAAACGACCAACGAACAGCTCGGAGCTTTATCCCGATCCTTACACAAGATGGGTCCGACGCCGATTCCGATCCAGATGTGTTGAGCATCAGTCAGAACAAATTCAAGGGTACGGACAACAACAACGATACTTTTTATGACAATGACATTATTGTGTACCGATGGGGCGGACTTTTGCTTTTGAGGGCGGAAGCCTTGGCGGCCCAAGGATTAACAGTGGAAGCGATCATTGATATCAATACGGTTAGGGAGCGGGCAGGTACCGGAGCCTATACAGGTCCTACCGATCAGCCTACCGTGGAGCGGGAGATTCTGGATGAGCGGGGGAGGGAACTCTTCTTGGAACTCAAAAGATACTGGGACCTTGTACGGTTCGATGCGGGCAGCACCATCGATATCTATGCCGAAGTGCCCAACTTGGCAGGAAAGAACCTTCCATTGGTATGGCCCGTGAACGACAATGTCATTGCACAGAATGAACTTATAGAGCAGACCGAGGGATATAGGAACTGATCCATGGTCAATATCCCAAGTGTTTTTTGAACAAATAAAATCATACATGAAGAAATTGGAATTTAAAGGGATCATCGCAGCAGGGTTCAGTCCATTTGATACGGACGGTAAACTGAAGTTGGAAGCTATCCCACCACTTGTTGAACATCTGATCGAACAAGGTATAGAAGGGTTCTATCTCACCGGAAGTACCGGGGAAGGAATGTCCTGCAGTATAGAACAACGAATGGCCATTGTGGAAAGCTATATGCAGGCCGTGAACAAAAGGGTACCCGTCATCATCTGTGTCAGTCATGCCAGTCATGAGACCAGCACCTTGCTGACCAAGCATGCCATTGAGGTAGGTGCTGACGCCGTTTCGGCCAACCTGCCTACCTACTATGGCATCAACAACTTGGATCATCTGGTCTATGGGGTGCAAAAAATGGTCGATTGTCAGGATGAATTGCCATTTATATACTATCATATTCCTGGAAAGACCGGTCTCAATTTCAAGATGCACGATTTTCTGGAAGCGATTCACGGACGTTTGCCCCAATTGAAGGGGATCAAATACACCGCGGGCAATCTGGATGATTACATTCGCTGTGAGCACACTTTTGGGAAGGACTTGAAAATGTACTTTGGTGTGGACGAACTGTTCCTGCCAGCATTGTCGTTGGGTGCGGATGCCTTTATAGGAAGCACCTACAATTTTATGCTGCCCATGTATCAACGAATTGTGGAGCAGCACAAAAGCAACCAACCTCAAAAAGCAGTCCCCCAATATCATCAAGTGGCAGAGATCATCAATGGTTTCTTGAAATATGACGGTCTTTCGGCCCAAAAGGCCATAATGAAAATGGTAGGCCATGATTTTGGTCCTCCCAAACCTCCGGTACGCCCCTTATTGGAAACCCAGTACAATGATTTGTATTCGATAATGGACCGGCAAGGACTTTTCAAACCAATAGCTCATTGAAGATAGCTAACTAACAAACCCTTACAAGCACATAAAAATGAAATACGGTTATCTCATATTTTTTTTAGTACTGTTGTCCGCATGCACCGAATCCCCTGGAGGGAGCATCATTGTGGATGACGATGATCCGGTAGCTGTAGAGTTTCCGGGCACAGAAGGAATCAACTATCTTTTTGAACAAGGGATAGGAGGTTATGCATGTTATCGTATCCCGGCACTGTTGCAGGTGGATGATCAGACCCTATTGGCCTTTGCTGAAGGACGAAGGAACAGTTGTAGCGATACGGGGAACATCGATCTAGTAGTGAGACGTTCCGAAGACAATGGATTCACTTGGGGAGAAACCATTGTGGTCTGGGACGATGCGGACAATACCTGCGGCAACCCTGCTCCCATCTGGGATGCAGTGGCACAAAAAGTGGTGTTGTTGGCAACTTGGAACGATGGTAGGGACGATATAGGCCCTATCAATGATGGTACCTCCATAGACACGCGCCGTGTTTATCATCTTTCTTCCACCGATAAAGGAAAATCATGGACCTCTCCCACAGAGATCACTGAAGATGTAAAGCTGCCCAATTGGCGATGGTATGCCACGGGACCGGGTTCTGGTATCCAAATTAAAAATGGACCCTATGCCGATCGTCTTATGGTGGGCTGTGATTATATTGATAGTGAGCGACGGGGGTATTCACATGTGATTTATTCCGATGATCATGGGGAAAGCTGGGTGTTGGGAGGTGTTTCCCCGGAGGTCCAGACCAACGAATGCGAAGTGGCCGAACTTTCCAATGGAGATCTTATGCTGAACATGCGGAACTCCGGTAACGAAAAGCGCAGAAAGGTGGCCACAAGCTCTGACGGTGGTGATACCTGGGAATATTTGGGATTGGACAATACTCTTATAAGTCCCAAGGTGCAATCCAGCCTACACCGATTTGATTTTGAGGACAACATTCTGCTGTTTTCCAATCCTGCCGATCAAATGGAACGGATGAACATGACCATACGCCTGAGTACGGACGATGGAAGTACATGGACCCGGTCATATCTCCTTCACAGAGGGTTTGCTGCCTATTCTGATCTGGAAAACTATAACGGGGATAGGGTTGCCATTCTCTACGAGACAGGTCCAACCCCTCAAGACCGCTACCAAGGAATCTCTTTTGAGACCGTGGGACTCGATGAATTACAATAACCAAGACTAACTAACAGTAAAAACTAAATTGATCGATATGAAAACAATAAAAATAATGATGGCTCTTTGTTCCTTGGCCGTTCTGTTCTCGTGTACTGATGACGACACCAGTACATTGGTGAAACAAGTGGATGCGGATTTTTCGGCCGAAGTGCAGAACGTACAGGCAGGGAATGCTGTACAGTTTACGGATTTGTCCATAGGCGATGTGACCAGATGGAATTGGACATTTCCAGGGGGAACGCCACCGACCTCAAATTTACAAAGCCCCGAGGTAGTCTACGAGACACCTGGAACTTACGGTGTTACTTTGAATGTGGCCAACCAAAATGGAAGTAAGACCCTTACCAAGGAAGACTTTATCGTGGTACAGTCCCCAGAGGTCAATGCAGATTTTGAGTTGAGTGCAAATTCGGTGATTATGGGCAACAACTTTACGATAATGGACAGGACCACAGGAAACCCAACATCCTGGCAATGGGAGTTCATTCCTGAAACGGGAAGCAGTATCACTTCTACCGATCAAAACCCAATTGTCGTTTTCGAGCAGCCAGGTGTTTATTCCATTAAATTGACTGCTGCCAACGCAGATTACTCGGATGAGGTGGTGATGAGCAATGTGCTCACCGTTTTGGACCTGACCTCTGTGGATGCCAATTTTGAAGCTTCGGCCTCTTATACCTACACGGGAAATGAGGTGACGTTTACCGATCTCTCCGTAGGAAATGTGGATACGTATAGCTGGACCTTTGAAGGAGGAACACCTGGCACGTCAAATCAAACCAGTCCTGCGGTCACCTATGCTACCCCAGGAAGGTATAGAGTATCACTAACGGTTTCCAATGATAATGGAGGCGAGTCCACCATTACTCGTGAAGATTATGTGGTTGTGGTTCCAGGAGATGATTTGGCTGCGTATTTCCCATTGAGCAATGGTGGGTCAGACGCAGGGCCGAACCAACTTTCCACAACTATTGTGGGCAATGTACTTTTCACCGGAGAAGATCGCTTTGGAAATACAGGAACGGCCACTTTTGATGGAGCTAGTCTGATCACCGTTGCGGACAATGATGCTTTGAATTTTGGCACTGCCAACTTTTCTGTTGGGGTCTGGGTGAAAACAGAAGATACCTCTAGAATGATGGTCTGGCAAGAAAGTGGGGCCAACGGACCAAACGACAACCAGACCTGGTTGAGAATAGGCGATAATACGGATTCGCGAGTGATGCGTTTTGATACAGAGGACAGTAACGGAGGAGCGATTATCAACATCGGTACAGATAGGTTGCCCAATGGCGTTTCGGATGGCCTATGGCATTTTGTGGTCGCTGTTAGGGATGGTGGCACCAACTATGTTTATGTGGATGGATCATTAATCCACCAGATGGATGTTGCCCCGATCCGAAATGTATCCAACGAACAGGACTTCAAAATCGGAGGGCAGGAAATGGATCCAGGCGTGTTTGGAAATTTCCTCAACGGGACCTTGGAAGGAATGCTCATTTATAATAAAGCATTGACCCTAGTAGAAATTACCGAACTTTATAACCTGTAATATAAAAACAGAGAAGAAGGCTGTCCAAAAGATTTTTTCCAATGATCTTTTGGGCAGTCTCTTTATAAATAAAAAGACCAAAAAATGGGAAGATTACGTTTAGTCTTATATACAGTTGTATGTATATGGGTGTCAATCCAATCCACCAATGCCCAGATCAAGCTTCCCGAACTCTTTTCATCCAATATGGTCTTGCAGCACAATACCCAAGTGGCCGTTTGGGGCTGGGCCAATGCGAACGCCAATGTTACCATCAATGCATCATGGATGGAAAGCCCAATTGAGGTAAAGGCGGATAACAATGGATCTTGGAGTACTAAGCTGACCACCACGAATGCAAGAGAACCGCAATCCATGGAAATCAAGGGAAGCGGATCCAGTATCATTTTGGAGAATATCCTCTTTGGAGAAGTATGGCTCTGCTCGGGCCAATCGAACATGGAACAATCCCTCAAAGGCTACACAGGCCAACCCACCTATGGTGCCCTCTCGGCCCTTTCCAATGCCAGCAACCCAAAGCTTAGGGTCTTTTCGGTGGAACATCACGGTTCAAAAACACCTTTGGACCATTTGGACGGATATCGGCCATGGCAGGAGGCATCTCCCGAATCGATTAGGGATTTCAGTGCCATTGCCTATTTCTTTGGACAACAACTTCAAGAAATATTGGATGTCCCGGTTGGGCTTATCCTTACCTCATGGGGAGGAACGGAAATACAATCCTGGATGGCTAAGGATGCATTGGAGATGTATCAAACAGTTGATATGAAAGATGTGGATATCTCCCAAAATACCAAACATATCCCCACGGTGTTGTTCAATGCCATGGTAAACCCGTTGGTGCCTTATACTGTCAAAGGAATGTTGTGGTACCAAGGCGAATCCAACCGTTTGGAGCCTCAACTCTACCGACAACTTTTGCCAGCAATGGTAAAGGATTGGAGGGCCAAGTGGGGCCAAGGGGATTTTCCGTTTTACTATGTGCAGGTTGCTCCGTATCTGTACGATAAAAGGAACGATTACTTTCAGGAAGTTGAAAATTCAGCTTTTATCCGGGAGGCCCAATTGGAGAGCTTGGAAGATATTCCGAATGCTGGAATGGCCATTACCATGGATATTGGGGAATCGCACACCATCCACCCACCAAAGAAAAAAGAAGTCGCGGATAGGTTGCTCTATATGGCCCTTAACCAAACCTATGGACAAACGGCCATAGACCATCTGGGCCCGACATACAGTTCCTTGGCCATAAAGGATGGAGGAATCGTATTGAATTTTGACCACATAGGGGATACAGGTCTTTTTGCTTATGACAAGCTTGAAGGTTTTGAAATTGCAGGGGAGGATAGAAAATTTTATACGGCTGAAGCCAAAATAGTAGGTAACCATAAACAGGTCTTTGTCAAAAGTCCGAAAGTACCCAAACCGATGGCGGTTAGATATGCCTGGCGCAATTGGATCGTTGGGACGTTGTATGATGTGAACCTTTTGCCTGCATCCTCATTTAGGACAGATGATTGGGACAACGCCACCAGAGTGGAAGAATAGGGTATATGATGAATCAAATAGCAATGGAAATGATGGGTAACGGAAAGAAAATGAAGAGCTATTTTCTATTTTTTGTGTTGATTTTTTTACTGGGAAATACCTCTAAAGCACAAGACCAATCGCCAAAAAAAGATTTCGTCCGGTTCGATTGGCAAACGGCTACACAAATGCCACAAGGTCAGGATTTCCCGGAAAAGGGAATGGCCGGAAGTTTTTCAGGAGTACATAATGATGTACTTTTGTTGGCAGGAGGTGCCAATTTTCCCAACGGATACCCATGGGAAATGGGGCAAAAAAAGTGGGAAAACACAATTATTGCCATCACAAGGCAAGGCACAGCCTATAATTGGTACAGTTCAGAAGAGGTACAACTCCCTGTTCCGATGGGTTATGGTGTTTCCTTGTCCACAAAAGAGGGAATACTTTGTTTGGGAGGGAACAATGCAGAGGGCATTGTCACCAAGACCATATTGCTTTCATGGGACCAAGTGGATAAACGTATTTCCCAACGGCAGTTGGGCAATCTACCAGGGAATTTGGAAGCGACCTTTGGAGCCGTATATCAGGAACAGGTGTATTTGGGAGGTATTGAAAATGGGACAAATAAGTTGTTCCAATTACCCCTTTCCGAACTATTGGGCAGTTCTTCCAATCAAAAACTGTCATGGAAAGAATTGCCTCCATGTCCAGGCCCGCCGAGAAAAATGTCTTCCTATGCCGTGCAGGGCAATGGACAGTCCGATGCGCTCTACATCTTTAGCGGAAGGTCAGAAACCGAAACGGGTATAGAACTGCTTGATGACGGATATAGTTTTGATTTTTCAACCAAGCAATGGAACCGAATTGTCAATGTGCCTCCGGTCATGGCTGCACCAGCATTGTCCTATGGAGTGTCCAATATTCTCATCTTTAGCGGGGATGGAGGGGACAGATTGTTGGAAAGGGATGCCCTGTCCAAGCGAATACTGGCTATGGAAGATAATGAGGGCAAAGATTCCTTACAATCCGTGCTGAATGACAGGCTGAAGAACCATACCGGTTTTTCCAATCAGATATGGTCATTCAATACCATTACCAACACCTTCCAGAAGGCGGGCAAGCTGCCCAATTTCCCTCCGGTCACTACCAACGCTTTTTTCTGGGGGAACAAGGTAACCCTTCCTATGGGAGAAATTAGCCCGGGTGTTCGGTCAACTGGAATTTTACAAGCTACGGTGGAGCATTCCAAAGGAACTTTTGGATATCTGAACTACATGGTACTGGGCCTCTATTTCCTTGTCCTTTTGGGAATAGGAATCTATTTTTCATCCAAACAAAAAACAACGGACGATTATTTCAAAGGTGGCGGACGTGTCCCTTGGTGGGCCGCAGGTCTCAGCGTTTTTGGTACGGCATTGAGTGCCATTACCTTTATGGCCATACCCGCAAAAACCTATGCAACAGACTGGTCCTATTTCTTTTACAATCTGAGTGTTTTGCTGTCCACCGCGGTGGTGGTAGGGTTGTTCATTCCCATATATCGAAAGCTACAGCTCACCTCGGCCTACGAGTATTTGGAACAACGCTTTAATCTTACCGTGCGGATGTTCGGGAGTATTTCCTTTATGCTCTTCCAGATTGGTCGCATAGCAATTGTGCTATATTTGCCCGCCATAGCACTATCCTTGGTAACCGGAATAGACATTTCGCTATGCATTGTGGTGGTCGGAGCCTTTAGCATTGCCTACACCCTCATTGGTGGTATAGAGGCCGTCATATGGACGGACGTGGTGCAGGTCATCGTGCTTATGGGAGGAGCAGTTCTCTCTCTTGTTGTCATCATTTTTGATTTGGGTGATGATCTTCAACCCATGTTGGGTAGGGCCATCGAGAACAACAAATTGACGTTGACCCATTTTGACTTTTCTTGGAACGAGCCCACGATATGGGTGGTCATAATTGGAGGCTTCTTTGCCAACCTGATCACATATAGTAGTGACCAAACCTTGGTACAGCGTTATCTGACCACGAAGGATGAATCCGGTGCCAAAAAGACCGCATGGACCAATGCCTTGTTGGTCATCCCATCTACCCTTATCTTTTTTAGCGTGGGAACGGCCCTGTTTCTCTATTACACCAAGTTTTCGGATGCATTGGACCCTGTGGCCGAGAACAATGATGCCATCTTTCCGTGGTTCATCATCAACGAACTGCCCGCTGGCGTCTCAGGTCTGTTGATTGCAGGATTGTTTTCTGCGGCCATGTCCAGTTTGAGCAGCAGTATCAACTCCACAGGCACAGTTTTCACCATAGATATCTATAAAAGGTTTTACAAAGGTGTGGCCGAAAAAAGGTATTTGAAGGTGGCCCGCTACGCGACACTATTGACTGGGGTACTGGGCGTTCTGTTTGCACTATGGATGGCCTCTTTTGATATTGAATCGCTTTGGGATGAATTCTTTAAGGTATTGGGATTGTTCACAGGGGGTCTAGGGGGGCTGTTTCTTTTGGGGGTATGTTTTCCCAAGGCCAATGCAAAGGGTGCCGTGGTCGGACTTTTGGTGAGCAGTGTGGTCCAGTTCTTCGTATCTACGCAGACCGATCTTCATATTTTCCTGTATAGTGCCATTGGTTTGGGCACCTGTGTGCTGGTGGGGTTTTTAACAAGCTTTTGTTTTGGTACGGATGTATCGGAAAGCAAAAAAAAATGGTAAAATTGGATGAGCCTGATGGTTGAGACCACTAAGAACGGAAAATTTGAGTTATACAATTTTTGGCTTTAATAGTTTGAAAATCAAATTTTCATGTAAGTTTCCAAGGTGCTCATTTTTACCCGACCAGTATGGTTTACTAGGTTCGAAGTTTCTAGTATAACACATAATCTCTATCTTTCAATTAATGTAGTATTTCTGACCAATCAAATAGACATGCTCTTATTCTTAACAATTAATTAAAAATTAAGTCCAGATAACGACATGTTGTTTGGATAGATTTGGGTACCAATTAAACTGAAGTGACCAAATCCAGTCTTGAAAGCGATACGTTGTTTATAGTGCAATTAAAGCAAGGCGAAAAAAATGCGCTCAACAAATTATTCAATACCTATTGGCAACCTCTTTATACATCAGCCTTCAATGTTCTAAAAGACCATGTGGATGATTTTGAGACAAAGACAATCAAAACAAGTATAGTAGTGAGGGGGTCCTCCTTGCCTTTGGAGTATTATCAGTGTTGAAAGCCTCCCTTTTAATTAGATTCTTATTAACTTTCCCTCACGATATGCAATGGGGGAAATACCAGTTTCACGCTTGAACAGATAACTCATATAAGAAACATGTTCAAAACCTGTTTTTTCGGCAATATCAAGTAATCCAAGCTCGGTTTCAGTCAACAATTCTTTCAATCGGTTTACACGTACCCGTTGCATTTCCTTGTACGGTGTCCGCCCCACGATTTCTACAAACTTTTTCTCAAAAACCCTTCGGGTCATTGGAACCAAGTTCAATACATCGTTTATGTTAAATGTGCCGCTATTCGCGTGTTCATATATGTAGTGGAGTGCTTTTGAAATATATGGGTCCTCAATGGCTAGTGCCTCAGTGGACCTTCTTTTCTTGATGCCCAAAGGTGGTATGCGATGGGAAAATGTTTCAATTTTCTTTTTTTTTATCAGCTGCTCCAGTAGCGTGGCGGCCAAGTAACCTGTATTATGTGTGTCTGGGATAATGCTAGTGAGTGGTGGGGAGCAGAGTTCGCAGACCAGTGGGTCGTTGTCGACACCTATGACCGCGATATCTTCGGGAACCATAAAACCTTGCCTGTGGCTGGAGTCAATAATTAATCTTCCCAATTGATCGTATGCCGCGAATATTCCGATGGGCTTTGGAAGACTGGACAGCCAAGAATCTATTTTCTTCTGTTCCGCGACCAAATTTAGTTTCAGGTCGATGGAAATATGATGGTCATGGCAAAAAATTCCATTTTCCCGGAGCAAGTCTGTAAAGTGGTTGGAACGCCATTTGGACCAGTTAAAATTAGCACCCAAAAAACCAAAGTGCTTAAAACCGCAGCTTTCTAAATGTTTTAATGCAACTTGTGCAATTTTTTCATCATCGGTTTCAACCCAAGGTATATTGGGGATCAAATTGGCAGAGCTTGTATCCACTGTAGGCAGGTTGCATTGCTGTATTAGGTCGGCAGTGGTTTTATTCTCAATACGGGCTATAATTCCATCCCCTTTCCAAGAGAGTAGCCATTCAGGGTTCGGCTCGCCCCTTCCGTATTCACCCAGATATACATCCCAGTCATCATGTTCTTTTATGTAACCATATATCCCTTTAATGATGCCTCTGGAATATGCGTTTGAGGTTTCCAGTAACAGGGCTACTTTATATCTTTTTTTTCTGATTATATCCTTAGGCATGTGGTTGGGCTAAAATTATATGAGCATAAAGGAAACCATTGCCATGTTTTTGTGTCCAGTGGACAATGACATATTTAAGCATGCTTCGGGGTTTGCTTTTCTAGTTAAAAATCTAATTTAAAGATATGCAAAAGTTGATGATATCGTATTTTTTTCAATTACGAAGTTTTTCGAACCTAACCAACTAAATGTGGACTGTGCTGTTGTTGATGGCAATTTTTACTTCAATAAAATGGTAACTAATAAAAATTTATATCAAAAAAATACTAACTATTGAATGGTGAGTAAGGCGGCTGGAAGGGTATAAGTCTAAATAATAGATGGTAATATATCTAAATGATATGTATAAATTTCATATTGGAATCCAAAGGTATTGTGGATATGTTTGAATGTTCGCTAAAACTACCAACATCGGTACTGAACAAAAGCTTGGGGATTAACTCCCACTTTGTGTTGATAAGTAATTGATAATAAGCTGATTGTTGGTGAAGTGGGTGTCGGATGTCAGGAGTGCAGGTGATAAATCGATTTAGCTTGCCAATAAAACCAATACGAATTAAACCATAATACCAAATTATAAAAATGAGTGATAAAAGTATTAAAGTAGCCATTGTGGGGCTTGGATTCGGAGCAGAGTTTATTCCGATTTATAAAGAACACCCCAATGCAGAAATGTATGCAATATGTCAGCGAAATGAAGAAAAGCTCAATGAAATCGGTGATGCTTTTGGCATATCAAAACGGTATACAGATTATGCCGAGCTGCTTAAAGACCCTGATATTGATGCCGTACATATAAATACACCAATACCTAACCATGCAGAGCAGTCCATCGCAGCGTTAAAGGCAGGAAAACATGTTGCCTGCACCGTTCCCATGGCCACCACTGTTGAGGAATGTAGACAAATTGTAGAGCTCGTAAAGGAAACAGGGCTTACCTATATGATGATGGAGACCGTGGTATACAGCCGTGAATTCCTTTTTGTAAAAGAGATGTATGAAAATGGTGACTTGGGAAGGATACAATTTTTAAGGGCGTCGCACCATCAAGAAATGAAGGGTTGGCCGGGTTATTGGGAGGGCTTGCCTCCAATGCATTATGCGACCCACTGTGTAGGTCCAATATTGGCCCTTTCCAGGTCTGAGGCCGAATATGTGTCATGTTTTGGTTCTGGTAGGATTGATGAGGAATTGATTGGTAAATATGGCTCCCCGTTTGCTGTGGAAACCTGTCACATCAAATTCAGGAAGTCCGATTTATCTGCCGAAATAACCCGTTCCCTTTTTAATACGGCAAGACAATATTGTGAAAGCTTTGATATTTACGGAAGCCTTAAATCCTTTGAATGGAATTTAATAGAAAATGAAAACCCGGTCATTCATACTGGAGAGACACCTGAACGTGTAGAGGTGCCGGACTATGCGCACCTGCTGCCAGAAAAGATTGCAAATTTTACCAGCGCCGGTGTTTATGATTCCGATGACAACCAACACCTTTCCTTTATACAAGGAGCAGGGCATGGAGGATCTCATCCACATTTGGCGCACGAGTTTGTAAGTGCCTTGATGGAGGGGCGGCAACCTTATCCGAACGCGGTCCAATCCGCAAACATAACCTGTGTTGGAATCTTGGCACACGAGTCCGCCATGAACGGGGGAGAGATTATAAAGATGCCGGATTTCACACTTTCGGAAGACTGATGGTCAAAACCCGGTTAAATGTTATTTTGATACCTCGAAAATAATAATCAAGTAAAAATTACAACAGGTAACGAATTATGGAAAAGAACAATAAGAAAAGACTCTTTTATGGAAGTTGTTTTGCAATAATAACAACGGCCTTCTCCTTTAGTATTCGAGCTGGGATTCTTCCGGAATTGGCCGTGACCTTTGATTTGACTGCAAAGCAACTAGGATACATCAACCAGATGTGGTTTTTGGGCTTCCCTATCACAATGGTAATAGGGGGATTGTTCTATCATGTCATCGGGCCCAGAAATATAATGGCTTTTGCTTTTGTGGCACATTCCGCAGGTATTTTGCTGACCATTTATTCCGGAGGGTATATCGGTTTAATGATATCGACCCTATTGATCGGTCTTGGGAATGGATGTACGGAAGCCGCTTGTAACCCCATGATTGCAGATAGTTACCAGGGAAAGATGATGAATACTTTAATGAACCGTTTCCATATGTGGTTCCCTGGCGGAATTGTGCTCGGAAGCTTGATATCGTATGTTATGACCGGTCTTAATTTGGGATGGGAAGCCCAAATTTGGATTTTCTTTATCCCTACCTTTCTTTATGCATATATGTTCTATGGGCAGGAATTTCCAAAGCCAAGAGTAGAGGAAGCAGCCAGCGTCAAGGCTAATTTTAAGGCCATGGTATCGCCCATGTTCATTTTTATAGCATCATGTATGGCATTGACGGCCATTTCCGAGTTTGGACCGACCCAATGGGCCCAACTTGTATTGGAGAAGAGTGGGGCAGTGCCCATGTTGGTATTGGCCTTAATCACCGGAATCATGGCATTTGGACGCTATTTCGGTGGAGAGATTGTCCATCGGTTCGATCAAAGTGGGGTCCTTTTGGGTTCGGCGATTTTTACCGCTCTAGGTATCTTTTTGCTCAGCAGCCAAACAGGTGGAATGATTTATGTTGCCGCAGCGATATTCGCCGTTGGGGTCTGCTATTTCTGGCCAAATATGATTGGGTTCGTGGCCGAGAAAATCCCTAAAAGTGGTGCTCTGGGAATGTCCGTGGTGGGAGCGATCGGTTTTTTCTCCACGTCAATTTTTCAGCCCATCATAGGCGACTGGATAGATAGTGCCAGGGCTACGGCAACGTCAATGGGCCTTGCCGGAGATGCATTGGAACTGGAAGCAGGTCAAGAAACACTAAAAAGAATGGTGGTCTTCCCGATTATACTTATTGTGCTTTTTGTCATTCTTTTCTTCTGGATACATCAAAAAAAGAAATCAACTCCGGCATTGACCGATTCGCCGAGAGTGAATGCGGGTTAATGCGATAAAATTTATTGAATAAAACAAACAAACTGATTGAAATATGTGTTGATACACACGAAAAAAAAATCGGAAAATGGTGGATCATTTTCCGATAGGGCAGATAATAATTAACTAACACAAACCTTGAAATTATGAAAAAAATATCAAATCCCTTATGGGTATTGGATAATTGCTGTTACCAAATCTTTGGATGGAAGTTGGCACTTCTTTTATCACTAACAACACTATTTGTGATAGATGCTACTGCCTCTCATTTAAGTGAGGAGATTAGCGCTCCTATTGACAAAGAAAGCAAATTTGATCCAATTATTGGTACTGCAATGGAGAAAAGTGTAGAAAAGAACACTTTTTATTCAGACAAGACAAAGAAGAACACTTACCAGTTCAATGTAACTGGTACCGTGACAGATACCAATGGCCAGCCCTTGCCGGGAGCCAATATTGTAGAAAAAGGCACAACTAATGGAGTGCAAACCGATTTTGACGGAAACTTTTCACTTTCGTTGGCCGATGAGAATGGGACATTAGTGGTTTCCTATATCGGATTTGCAGCCAAGGAAATTCCTGTTGATGGGCAATCGACATTTACCATTGCTTTGGAAGAAAGTGCTGCAGGGCTCGATGAAGTGATTGTTGTAGGATATGGTTCCCAGAGCAAAGAATCCCTTACCGGTTCTGTAGCTACTGTGGACGAAGAAGAACTGAACGCAGTACCTACGGGTGGTGATGCCGCCTCAAGAATGCAGGGACGCGTTGCAGGTGTTACCATTACCACCAACAGCGCCCCTGGAGGAAATGCCGTTGTGCGTGTGAGGGGTGTGGGTTCCATAAACAACAATGACCCGCTATATGTAATAGATGGAGTGCCCACAACCACAGGCCTCAGCGGGGTGAATCCCAACGATATTGAATCCATGACCGTATTGAAGGATGCAGCTTCATCAGCAATTTATGGTTCCCGTGCGGCAAACGGTGTAATTTTGGTGACCACAAAAAGGGGAAGCAAGGGCAGAAAGCCAAGTCTTAGCCTCAGTGTACGATCAGGGGTACAAAGAGCCAACAACAATATAAATTTGTTGAATACCGAGGAAGTAGGATTACTGAAATGGCAAAAATTCACCAATGATGGGATAGAGGTCGGAGACCCGGGTTGGGGAGACCTTCAATATGGTAACGGAGCTACACCGCAAATCCCGGATTATATTTTCCCCAACGGAAGGATGGAAGGAGAAGTGGATGAGAGTCTTTACAATTTTGGCGACCCATATTATGGTATAACAAGGGCCAACAAGCAGGGGACGGACTGGTTGGATGAAATTTTCACCGTAGCCCCGATACAGGAATATAATCTTTCCGTTAGTGGAGGTACCGAAGATATGAACTATGCCATATCAGGAGGTTATTTAAATCAAGAAGGAATATTGAACCACACCGGTTTTGACCGCTACAGTTTGAGGGCCAACACCGATATCAACATTACCGATTGGTTCAAAGTTGGACAAAGCTTGAGTTTAACAAGAAGCAATAGAAAAGGAAACCTGTCTACTTCAGCGATAGAATACGCTCTTAGAACACACCCTATCATTCCTGTTTATGATATCCGTGGAAATTTTGCAGGTACCCAATCCAAAGGTACTGGAAATGCACAAAATCCCGTAGCAATACTATATAGGGATAAGGATGACTTTTCTAGACAGCTACGGATTTTGGCAAATGTTTACTTGCAATTCAACCTGACTGATGACCTTACTTTTAAGACTATGTTGGGTGTGGATAGCAACAACAGAAAGGCTGAAGACCGTACCTTGGCCAATCCAGAATTTACACAGACCAACTTTAACAATAGCCTAGAGCTTAGTCATAATGAGGGGTTTCAATATAATTTCACAAATACTTTAAATTATTCCAAAACTATTAGAGAAGATCATTCATTGGATGTGCTTCTGGGAATGGAACAGATTAAAAATAGATTGGAATATTTTGCTGCCGGAAGGTCTTCATTTGCTTTTACCGATTTGGATTACATGATTTTAAATGCAGGAACCGAAAATCAAACCAATGAAGGTTTCTTTGATGAATGGGCACTTTTCTCCTTTTTTGGACGGGTGAATTATAATTACAAAGGCAAATATCTGTTCGAAGCTGTTGCCCGTAGAGATGGATCTTCTAGGTTTAATGAAGAAAATCGATGGGGGGTGTTCCCGGCATTTTCCGCAGGATGGAGAGTAAGCGATGAGAAGTTTATGGACGATGTAGATTGGTTGAACAGCTTAAAGCTTAGGGTAGGCTGGGGCCAGAACGGTAATGATAATGTAGGAAACTACAATGCCTACAGTACCTATCGTGCAGATGGCTTTGAATCCTATTATAACCTTAGCGGTTCGGGATCCACCTCGACCCAAGCAGGTTTTCATGCCTATAAACTGGGTAATCCGGAAAGTAAATGGGAAACCAATACCACTACAAATATAGGTGTGGATTTTTCAATCTTCGATTATAGATTTGATGCTTCTGTAGATGTATATACAAGAAAAACAACAGATATGCTGTATCCTGATGTCAAACCGGATACATGGGGTGCGTTGGAACTTTCTTCCGTGAATGTAGGGGAGATGAGAAACTCTGGTATCGACTTAATTATGAACTACAGAAGTGATATTGACAGTCCGCTACAATATACTATTAGTGCTAATCTTTCTCATTATAAAAACGAGGTGATCCGCCTTAACGATAACCCTGATGAAATTAGATTTGGAAACTCTTTATTGAATGATACTTATACCGCGACTACCCCGGGAAGACCTATATCTTCTTTTTTCGGATATATCGTGGATGGGTATTTCAACACACAGGAAGAAGTAGACTCACATGCACCATACAATCCTGATGTATCTGGTGTAGATGCCTACAGTAGACCAGGGGTTTTCAAGTATAGGGATGTAAACGGTGATGGGGTAATTGATCCAGATGATAGAACCTTTATAGGTAGTCCACACCCTGATCTATCTTATGGACTCAACATGAATTTTAAGTATAAGAATTGGGACATGACCATGTTCTTCCAAGGCGTTCTTGGGAATGATTTGGTCAATTTCAGTAGCCGTACAGTTTTGTTCAACCGTTTTGATGGGAATTATCTTAAAAAACGTTTGTATGAATCTTGGACGCCGGAAAGATATCAGAATGGGGATAGGATTACTGTGCCCATTTCGTTGAACGATGATTCTGTAATGCAAAGACCATCAACATTTTTTGTAGAGGATGGTTCCTATTTTAGAATGAAAAACTTTGAGCTTGGCTATTCATTTTCAGAAAAGGTGTTGGAGAAGCTCGGCGGATTGAACAGGTTCCGGATTTATCTACAGACAACGAACTTGTTCACCATCACCAATTACAGTGGAATAGACCCGGAAACAAGTTCTGGTGACGATCGTCAAATAGGAGTGGATTCCGGTCTATATCCCCCATCTCAGATATTTATGATGGGAATCAATATTAATCTTTAATCAAAAACATAACAAGATGAAAAAAATACATTTAATCAAATTGATACTGTTGTTGGTTTTAGTTGGATCTTGTTCAAAAGATGATCTTTTGGATATACGGCCCAAAGGAGAATCCCAAGTTGAAGACTTGGTAAACCAAACAGGTATAGATTTATTGTTGACAGGTGCCTATGCCGTTGTGGACGGTGTCAATGGAAAAAATGGAGAAGGTTGGGCAGGAGCAGATTCCAATTGGGTTTGGGGAGGAGTGGCTTCCGATAATGCCTACAAGGGTACCGTGGCAGGAGACCAGGCTCCCATTAATGCCATTGAAGGATTTTATGTGGATGCTGCCAACGTTTATGTGGCCAACCACTGGGCCCCGATGTACGATGGTGTCCTAAGAACAAACGATATTTTGCGTATCCTTCCAGATGTGGAGGATATGGACGAACAGGAAAAGGCACAGGTAGAGGGGCAGGCCAAATTTTTAAGGGCTCATTACTATGTTGAACTTACAAGGGTGCATGGTCCAGTTCCTTATATCGATGAGAATACAGAGAATCCGTCTGTAGTGCCCAATGATCATTTGGTTTGGCCGGAAATAGAAGCAGATTTACAATTTGCAGCAGACAACCTTCCGGGAAGTTGGGAGGATAAGGGAAGGGCCACTTCGTGGGCGGCCAAGACCTATTTGGCCTATGTTTATATGTTCCAAAGGCGGTTTGATGATGCTCTGCCCATTTTACGGGATATCTACAACAATGGCCCTTTTGAATTGATGGAGAGCTATGAACAGAATTATAGGATTGCCCACCTCAATAACAAGGAGTCCATATTTGAAATTCAGTATGCAGTAAATGATGGATTTAATGGATCCCCAAATGCTGGTATAGGCAATAGTATAATAGGAATGACCTTTATGGGAGGAAGTGGATTTTTTCAGCCTTCCCATAATCTGGTAACTGCATATAGAGTTGGTGAAAATGGACTGCCACTTCTGGATGATACCTTTTCCGAAGATGATATATTTCCTTATGATCAAGATGGAGAGAGTGTTTTGTATGAAGGTCCCGTGGACCCTCGATTGGATCACACCATAGGTAGGCCAGGGGTACCTTTCTTGGATTGGGGCATTCAGGAAGGACATTCTTGGATTCGTGACCCTATTAATGGAGGCCCTTACATAAACAAAAAGCCCATGTTCTTGAAATCTGAAAGAGGAACAATGTCCAGTAATACAGGGAGGACATTTCCCAATGCCAACAATTACCGTAAGTTTAAGTTGAGCCATGTTATGCTATGGTTGGCCGAAGCAGAGGTCGAAGCCACGGGAGGTTCCTTGGAAACAGCGACCAATTTGATCAACGAGCTTCGAAATCGGGCCAAAAATTCCAATGTGGTGCGTTTTGATGATGGTACACCAGCGGCAAACTACAGTGTAGAACCTTATCCGGCTATTTTCCCAGACAGGGAATTTGCCCTACGGGCCATTAGGCATGAGAATAGAATTGAATTAGCTATGGAGGGATATAGGTTTTATGAACTAGTACGCTGGGGAATAGCCGGAGAGGTAATGAACAACTATTTGGATGTTTCTTGTTCGGTTATGTCCTACCTATGCGGAAAATCCTTCACGGAGGGACAGCATGAGATTTGGCCAATCCCGCAAAGACAAATAGACCTTTCCAAAGATGAAAGTGGGGCTTCCGTACTTGTACAGAATCCCGGCTATTGATTTTTACCATGGGGCCGATTATTTCCATTGGCCCCTAATTTTGATAAAGAAAAAGTATGAAAAGAAGGAATAAAAATATATTTAAGATTATTGGCGTATACTTCCTTTTGGGACTCATGGGACCTAATGTTTATGCTCAGGAGAGCAAGTTGTACATCATTACGGACAGCATCAATGAATCTTTAATTATTTCGCGTTCCAAGGATACGTCGAATCCCATTCTGACACAAGTGGTCAAAGCGGGAATCAGGCCCTATATCCATCCTATTGCCGCACCCGATGGTAATGGGGTTTTGACAGAGTATGGGCCAGGTCATCATTTACATCAAACAGGACTTTATTGGGGACTAAAACGTGTCAACGAGAGAGACTACTTCATGAACTGGAAAGAAGACTATTGGAAGAAGGAATCTTCGACCATTTTGGAGGGTTCTGGAGCAATAGTAAGATGGCAAACAAAATATGGTTTGTTGAACGAAGAAGGTGAAGTGATTCTTGAGGAGGTTCAACAATGGTCCATGGAAGAGCGAGAAGGAAGTTTTATATTGGATTTGGAATGGCAGGGCAGTGCTAGAGAGGATGTGACCATGGGAGAATTCTATGTTGGCGGCTTGTTTTTGCGCATGCCTTGGAAGAAAGGATATAACGCCGAAATAGTAAACTCCGACGGTAAAAAGAATCTTGAAGCGGAGGCCCAAAGAGCAATTTGGGCGGATGTTGGCATACAGGTTCCCGGAAGAACGAATTTGGCTCACATTGCAATGATGGACCATCCGGACAATAGGGCCTTCCCTACACCATGGCGTGTAGACAGCCAGTTTGGTTTGGGCCCCTCTATTCAAATATTGGGTGATTGGAAGATTCCAAAGGGTTCAACAGAGACTATAAAGTATAGATTGTTGATCTACACCGGCAACCGGGACAATGACCTTATTGCACGTACCTGGAAAGAATTTGTTTGTGAAGAATTGTAAAGGAAGCAATTCAGGAAAATAACTTATGTGTACACAAGAACTAACTAAAACCACTTAAATTAATGACGACTAAAAAGAAAGCTATTGTTTGTCTGGCAACGATTATCGCATTGTACAGCTGCGATACCGCCGAGGACCCCAAAAAGGGGGAGTCCGGTTCGGCCACCGTGGCCAAAGGAGAGAACACGGACAAGTATGATAATTTTACCGATTGGGCCATATATAGAGGAGATAAAAAGGCCAATCAGTACTCCGAACTTGGGCAGATAAATGCGGCAAATGTGCATGCTCTGGAGCCTGTTTGGGAATACAAG
Source organism: Muricauda brasiliensis (assembly GCF_003057865.1). Classification (NCBI taxonomy): domain Bacteria; kingdom Pseudomonadati; phylum Bacteroidota; class Flavobacteriia; order Flavobacteriales; family Flavobacteriaceae; genus Allomuricauda; species Muricauda brasiliensis. The sequence goes on from NZ_QBTW01000005.1 coordinate 49,790, forward strand.
CACGGTGATCCCGATAGACCTTCCATGTACAGTAACCCCATAGTGGTAAATGGGTTGATGTATTTTACTACTCCCAAATTGCATGTAGTGGCCATTGATGCGGTAACCGGTAAGGAAGAATGGGTGTTTGACCCCGCTCTATACAGCCCGGACAAAAAGGATTTCAGAGGCCGAAGCCGAGGTGTTACCTACTGGGAAGATGCCAATGGTGAAAATGGAAGGATATTCAATTTTGTTAAGGACAGGGTATATGCCCTTGATGCCCGTACGGGAAAACGAATTGATGATTTTGGCCCAGATGGATTCATAGACCTTAGGCAAAATTTACCCGTGGACCCAAAAGATGCATCCGTTGAGATGACCTCTCCGGGGATAGTTTATAAAAATTACTTGATCGTTGGGTCCCGCGTACCAGAAGGCAGTTTTTCTACCCCTGGGGATATCAGGGCATATAATGCCAAGACCGGTGAATTTGAATGGATATTCCATACTATTCCACAAGAAGGTGAGTTTGGTTACGATACGTGGGAGTTCGAAGAAGACGTGGTCTACGGTGGGGCCAATCCATGGGGAGGTTTTTCCCTGGACGAAGAAAGGGGATGGGTGTTTTTTGCCACAGGATCTCCGGCTCCCGACTTTATCCATGGAGGTAACAGAAAAGGGAAAGGACTTTTCGGTAATTGTATCATAGCATTGGATGCCACCACAGGAGAAAGGCAATGGCACTATCAGAATATACATCACGACATATTCGATTATGACAATCCTCCGGCACCTATGCTCACCGATATTCAGGTGGGGGATTCCATCCAAGAGGCGGTGGTGCAGTTTACAAAAATGGGATTGACCTTTGTTTTGGACAGGCAAACAGGAAAACCAATATTCCCCGTGGTCGAATTGCCGGTACCGGCCTCAGATGTTCCGGGCGAAGAAGCTTGGGCCACGCAGCCCTTTCCTGTAAAGCCGCCACCATTGAACAGGATTACGCTGAACGAATCGGATTTGAGCAACATCACTCCAGAAGTGCATGAATACGTTCTCAAGGAATTCAAAAAATATAGAACAGGAAATCTATATACCCCGGCCTCTGAGCAGGGAACCATTACTATGCCAGGACACCAAGGAGGAATGGAGTGGGGCGGAGGATCATATGATCCATACACCAATGTAGTATATATCAATGTAAACGAGGCTCCCACCATTCACAAGTTGGTAAAATATCAAGAACTGGAAAACAAGGAGGAGGCAACACCAGAACAACGGGGCGCTTTGTTGTACAATAATGCCTGTACATCTTGCCATGGGGCAAACAGACAGGGAAACCCACCAGCATTTCCTAAGTTGACCGATCTTCAATTGTCGGATGGGGAAATCAAGGATTTGTTGTTCAACGGAAAAGGGATGATGCCTTCATTTGAGCAATTAGGGGAAGAACAGGTAAACGACCTTATCGCCTTTTTGAAAAGTGATGGCGACGAAGGTAAAGCCAAAGAATCGGTTAAATCAAAAACCAGATATTCCAATCAAGCGCCATTTTTTGTGGACCAGAACGGGTACCCTGCAATCGCTCCACCATGGGGGACATTGAATGCGGTTGACCTTGGTACGGGAAATATCCTATGGAAAGTTCCATTGGGCGAATATCCAGAACTGGTAGAGCAAGGCATACGAAATACAGGCTCCAAGAGTTTTGGAGGTCCGGTGGCCACAGCCGGAGATGTGGTTTTTATGGCCGGCACCCCGGATGAAAAAATCAGGGCCTTCAATTCGCATAATGGCGATGTGCTTTGGGAATATAAATTGCCTGCAGCAGGCTATGCCACCCCAAGTGTATACATGATAGATGGGAAACAATATTTGGTGATAGCAGCTGGTGGTGGAGGAAAGAACGCGACCAAATATGGTGATTCCGTAATTGCATTTGCCCTGCCCGATGAAGTCCTTGAAAATGGACAAGAGGTGAAGGAGAAGTATTCAGAATGGACCGATTTGTTTGACGGTGAATCATTGGAAGGTTGGGTACAACTCAATGGATGGCACGACTATTTTGCGGAGGATGGAAGCATTGTAGGCCGAACAGCACAGGGAAGTCCCAATTCCTTCCTGTGTACGGTGGATGAGTTTGACGATTTTGAACTGACCTTGGATATTATGGTCGATGATGTGACCAATTCTGGAATTCAAATACGAAGTAGGACAAAACCGGTTTCTGAAGCAGAACACCAAAGGGGAAGGGCCGGTCGTGTGTACGGGCCCCAAGTGGAAATGCAACGAAACAGGGAGCCAGGTACCCCGACAACAGGACTTATATATGGAGAGGCCTTAGGAACAGGTTGGTTGTCCTCGGACGAAAAGATACAGAACGGCCACAATTATCTAAATGAGGATGGCTGGAACAAATTGCGCATTTTGGCCGAAGGACCCCGTATCCAGACTTGGTTGAATGGTATACAGATTGAAGACCTCACCAATGAAGAGGTTTACAAAACAAACCCTAAAGGCTTTATAGGGCTTCAAATGCACGGTGTTGAAGAACCTGGGCCTTTTACCATGAAATGGAAAAACATTCGAATAAGAAAACTATAAGTGCATTATAATAGTTGGGACCGACCAATCAAAAATCAATCTAGATTAGTTGGTTTAGTTTAGTTTGTTGGCGTAGCGCAAGTATTGTGCTACGCCTTTTTTCGCCGAGCCCCTAAACCGAAAAAGAGAGATACTTAAAATGACAAAACTTTTACCAATTGTTGCCTTTGGTCTAATGGGATTATTGACTCATGCGCAAGCCACCCCCAAGGATACCATAACCCAATTGGATGAAATTGTTTTGATCCATAATGCTATCCCAAAAAAAGCTACGGGAATCACAACATCATCCAAAATTGACGGGCAAACTTTTGAACGGTTCAACCCAACGGATATTCCCTCGGCCATCAACCAGATTTCGGGAGTTTATCTTTTATCCGGCGCCATAAACACTAACCGAATCACAGTCCGTGGCATTGGGGCAAGGACTCCTTACGGCACTAATAAGCTTCGTATGTATTTTAACGGAATTCCCGTAACCAATGGCACAGGTGCAAGCACAATCGAAGCTTTCGATTTTGAGAACCTGGGGGCAATAGAAATTATCAAAGGCCCCAAAGGCACTGCATATGGTGCCAATCTTGGAGGGGCCTTTTTGTTGGACACCAAGGCATCGGTGGAAGATAGGTCCCAATTGATCAATTCATTTTCAGTGGGCTCCTATAATATGTTAAAGGACAATCTCACATTTTCGCATTCCGAAGATGGTTTTAACCTGAGCTTAAGCTACAATCACCTGGAAACGGATGGCTACCGACAGAACAGTCAGTTTGTTCGGGATGGTTTTTTGTTGAACACACAGTTTAGGACTGGACAAAACAGCAGTCTGTCCATTTTGATGAATTATATAGATTACACTGCCCATATTCCAAGTTCCATCAACCAGACCTATTTTGATGAAGACCCAACCCGGGCAGCATCAAATTGGCTGGCTGCACAGGGATACGAAGCCAATAAATATATTTTAACAGGTCTCTCGCATACGTATCGGTTTTTCGAACACCTTCAAAATACAACCAGCATTTTCTATACCTACTTAGATCATTACGAACCACGGCCCTTTGATATTTTAAATGAGTACACCAACGGGTTTGGTATTAGGTCTAGTTTTGCGGGTGAATGGGAAAAAGCCCAGTTCACCTTTGGTGGAGAACTTTACAAAGATGAATATCAGTGGGGCACTTTTGAAAATTTATACCAAGAAAATGATGGAAATGGCAGCTTGCTAGGTGACCCATTGAGTAATAACAAAGAATTTAGAAGACAGTTTACCCTATTTGGAACATTCACATATCCGGTTATTGAAAATTTAACCGCCCAATTGGGCCTTAACCTGAACAAAACCTTTTATGATTTTCGGGATTTGTTCGATCAAGGTGATGGCAATGCATCTGCCGAACGCGATTTTGATGCGATCTTGTTGCCCAATCTTGGAATCGACTATCAATTGGAAAACGGAAAAATCTATGCCAACATCAGCCGTGGTTTCTCGAACCCCAGTTTGGAGGAAACCTTGACTCCAGGTGGAATCATCAACCCAGATATTGCCCAGGAAACTGGAGTTAATTATGAGTTGGGCAGCGAATGGTTACCGTTTGGCAAAAGATTATCTGTCAATGTTATGCTGTACCGAATGAATGTGGAAAACCTTTTGGTGGCAGAACGTGTCGGGGAAGACCAATATATTGGAAGAAATGCTGGGAAAACCCGTCACCAAGGTGTGGAATTGGACCTACAGTACCGGGGAAAGCTTTTGCAAACCCTTACCCTAACGCCTTACCTCAGCTATACCCTGAACGACCATAGCTTTGTGGATTTTGTGGATGGCGACAACGATTATTCTGGCAATCCGCTCACGGGAGTTCCAAAACATTTGATCAGTTCTGGATTGGATGTGCAACACACCAGTGGTCTGCATTTGAACCTTACCCACCAATTTGTGGATGAAATTCCCCTTACGGATGCAAATTCGGCCTATAGCGACTCTTTTAATGTGTTCAATGCCAAAATCGGTTATCAAACTTCTATTTCCCAACACATTCATTTGGGCCTGAATGCCGGCATCAACAATGTTTTTGATGAAAATTATGCCCAATCCGTATTGATCAATGCAGTTGGTTTTGGTGGGGCAGAACCCAGATATTTTTACCCTGGAAATGGTCGGAATTATTATGGGAGTATGGGTTTGAAATATCAATTTTAACTAATTACTATAAAATAATGAAGGATACACGTCTTGAAAAAAAACAATTTGGAGAAACTCCTGAAGGAGAAAAAGTGTATAAATATACGCTAAGGAACGTTGATGGAATGGAAGTTGATATTATTAATTATGGAGGTATAATTTCCAGATGGACTTCTAAGGATAAAGATGGAAACCAAGGCAACATAGTTCTAAATTTTAATGATTTAAGGTCCTATATGGAAGGAGGTGCTTTTTTGGGAGCGTTAATAGGAAGATTCGCAAATAGGATATCAAATAGCAGTTTTATACTTGACAAAAAAAAGTATGAATTGAACAAAAATGAAAACGAAAATCATCTCCATGGTGGAGAAAAGGGCTTTGATAAAGTGGTTTGGAATGCTACAACAAGGATTAAGATGGAATCTACATCTCTTATCTTGACATATACCAGTCATCATATGGAAGAAGGATATCCTGGAAATCTTGATGTAAAGGTCACCTACACCCTTAAGGATGATAATGCACTTGAGGTCCAATATGAGGCTTCAACTGACCGCCCAACAATCATTAACCTTACGCAGCATAGTTATTTCAATCTTTCAGCAGATTTTTCAAGGGATATTTTGGATCATGAGTTATTATTGAATGCGGAATCTTATTTGCCCGTGGACGATAAAATGATTCCAATTGGAGAATATCGCCCCGTAGAGGGAACACCATTTGAATTTGGAAAATATAGAACCATAGGCGATTCCATTTTTGACAATGATGAGCAATTGTTGATAGGGAAAGGCTATGATCATTGTTGGATTTTAGATAAAGAGAACGGTAATCTAGAATTAGCAGCTTCATTATACCATTGGCGTAGTGGCCGTCGATTGGAAGTGTATACTACTGAACCTAGTATTCAATTTTATAGTGGAAATTTATTAAGTGGATATTGTACAACCGATAAAAAGATCATATACGGGAAAAGACAAGGCCTATGTTTGGAGCCTCAACATTATCCAGATAGTCCGAATCAATCAAGGTTTCCTTCTGTACGTTTGGATCCCGGAACAGTCTATCGTACTAAAACAATATATAAACTTTCTGTTGTTTGAGAATTTACATAAAATCATTGCGGATTAAACATTTTACAGTGCTTATTGTAAAGGTTAAAACATTATAATTAAAGCAATCAAAACTATCTACTATACTGTTCGGAGAAAGGAATAACAAAAACTAATTAACATAATTTATCATGTAAGCTGGGTTGAATCGAGTAGCTACAGTTTTAATCAAGAATGTCTCTAGAATTCATTAGTTTGGTCATAGAAAGTATATCGAAACGGTCAAAAGTTATCTATTCGGTGATTTTTTAAAGAATAGACATAACGTGTTGGTTTATAGTGGTGTACTGGATGTTTATTGGGCCAGTCATCCCGAATTTATGCGAAAGGATATACAAGTAGTTCTTTTCAAAGGGCAGGTTACAAACTGATATTGGATATTTAAAGTAGTGCAGATTTAATGTAACGATTTATCGATTTTAAATGTATGATAAATCTACTATAATAACTTAGATTGAAACACTTTTGCTTTTTTAGAAACGTATTGGAAGGGTAATAATCTTTTCAATTAAATGATGCTCTGAATTGCAATGGTGTTTGTTGCGTGTTCCTCTTAAACATAGTGCTGAAAGATTGGGGGTATTCAAACCCCAGATGATAAGCAATTTGCTTTATGCTTAAATTAGTGGTGGATAGCAGTTCCTTCGCTCTTTCAACTATGGATTCCTGGATGATTGTTTGTGCATTCCTGCCGGTTGCATTTTTTAATAGATCACTCAAATAACTGGGAGAGACATTGAGTTTTTCCGCAAAAAAGTTGACCGTTGGAACACCCGATAGTGCAGCATCACTTTTTAGATAGGCCTCCATCAATTCTTCCATTTTTACGACAATGTCATTGTTCACAGCGCTTCGAGTCAGAAATTGCCTATTGTGAAAACGCTTGGCGTAATTGAGAAGTAGATCAATGTGCGAGACTAGTAAATCCTGACTGTAATGGTCAATGTTATTTTTTAGCTCATCCTGCATTTGATGCATCAGGGACATGATGATATGGTCCTCTTTTTCGGAAAGGTGAAGCGATTCTGCGGCAGCATAGGAGAAGAATCCATAGTTGCCAATATTCTTTCCTAAATCATAATGTCGTATTAGGTCAGGTTTAAAGACCGTCATATATCCTGACACGGGGTCATCGGTAGGGTCCGTGACCGAAAAGATTTGACCGGGTTTGGTAAAACTCATGATACCTTCATCAAAATCATAATGAGCTTGTCCGTATCGAAATTTCCCTGAAGTACCTTTTTTAATAGCCACACAATAGAAATCATAATAAAAGCTGTTCCAAATTTCATTAGAATCGAATTTTAAATGTTCAAAATCAATCACGCTTACCAATGGATGAATTGGCTTTGGTAAATGGAACAATCTATGGAGTTCAGATATTGATTCAATTTTATATGGAGCAGTTTTTTTCACACTAATGTTGTTCAAAATCAGTGGATAAAGATAGGGTTTTCCATTCTTCCATTTCTTCCATTTCGTTTTTACGAACCTTCAAAATGGCATTGTAACTATCAGAACCTAAAGGAAGATGCAATGGTGGATTGGACATTTCAGCCAGTTGAAGTACTACCTCTGCTAATTTTTTAGGATTTCCTAATTGCTTGCCATCGAATCCCGTAAACTGTTCTACTTGTTTGTCTAAATTATAAGCGTCAATTTTATGTTGCGCAACATTGAGGGTGTCCTCATTCATAAAATTTGTGCGAAAGGTTCCTGGAGCCATGATGGTCACTTTTATACCAAAAGGAGCGACTTCTTGGGCAAGGGCCTCTGACAGTCCAATAACCGCATATTTAGATGCACTATAGCTTCCGTTGGCAGGATAACTCATATAACCCATCATAGATGCAGTGTTGATGATTAGCCCCGATTTTTGCTTCCGTAAATGGGGAAGGACATGTCTAATGATATGGGTCATTGCAAAAACATTTACATCCATGGTTTTTCTAAATTCGGCATCACTTATTTCTTCGATATTACCTAACAGGTTATATCCCGCATTATTGATCACAACATCTATTTGTCCAAATGTTTCTATGCCTTTTAAAACTGCATTTTCAACATCTTTTTCATTAGTGACCTCCAATTTTATTGGAAGTAAGGTTCCCTTGTGTTCTTCAACTTTTTCCAAAAGTGTGTCCGTATTTCGTGAAGTTGCAATGACTTTGTCACCATTTCCCAGAACTGCTTTTGTAATTTCAAGCCCCATTCCTTTAGAGGCTCCGGTAATAAGCCAAACTTTATGTTCACCCATAATTTTTGTTTTTAGCAAAACTACAAGGCATACAGATTCAAAAAGTTTTCAAATCAAGGATAAACGTATTACAATTCAAGATTACAGTTGATTTGTCATATTTCCGCTAAGAGTCTCGGATTTGAGTGGTTGTATGGGTTGGTACTTAACTTTGCAAGCCTGCCTGCCCGGCGGGCAGGTACACATCAAACTGAAAATCCATGCGGATTTTGGAAGTATGCGGGAACAAGCAATTACTTATTAGCATTGTTGTACGGCGTTTTTTCTATTTTTCTTAGTACTATTATGTTATACAGCCAAGTCATCAGTTCTGATTTTTTTTGAATCGTTCTCTTTTTGTTGCAACAAAGCAAATCCAAAAGTAAGGACTCCTACTCGTCCAATAAACATCAAAATAATAATCAATAATTTCCCAATGTTGGATAAATCCCCAGTGATTCCTGTGCTTAATCCAACAGTTCCTAAAGCGGATGCTACTTCAAACAATATGCTTTCAAAAGAAAAGTTTTCAAAGTAAGAAAGTAAAAATGAAAACAAGAAAATTAAACTCGTGTAGAGCATAAAAGTTGATGTGGCAACATAGATTCTTTCAAATGGTATACTTCTATTTAAAAATGTAATTTTTTTCTGACCAAACAATCGGCTTTTCAATATCGATAGCATTGCCGTTAATGTCGTTATTTTCATTCCTCCAGCTGTTCCCGAGGGAGAAGCTCCGATATACATAAGAAAGGTTATAAGCAATAATATTGGCAAGGATAATTCACCGATAGGTATCGTGTTAAATCCAACTGTTGTCATGGCTGACATTGCTTGAAAGAAAGAGGTCATTAATGAACTATTTGAGCTGAGAATAGATGGCGGCTCAGTTGTATAAATGAGAAAAGTGCCTAAAAAAAGCAAAATCAAAAAACCATAAATAATGATTTTTGTTGTAAACGAAATTTCTTTTGATTTACCTCTAATTCGATACCACAAATCTGTTATAACAATAAAACCCAAAGAACCAGAAATGGCTAATAAAGAAATAATTGTATTTATAAAAGTATGTTCTTGATAACTTTCGAAACTATCATTAAATAATCCAAACCCAGCTGTACAAAACGATGAAATACTATGAAAAATTGAAAACCAAATTGCTTTTAAACCTCCCATTCCGGAATTGGTAAAGGCAAAGTAGAAAAGAATAGCTCCAATAGTTTCCATTATCAGGGTAAAAACAATAACGCTTTTTACGAAATCTTTTATCTGAATTGTATTGGGTAAAGTAAATTCCGCACCTATTAATTTACTATGCCAATGCGTTATTTTTTTTGTAGTAAATAGTAAATAATAAGTCGTTAGCGTCATGTATCCAATTCCGCCAATTTGTATTAATGCCATAATAATAAACTGACCGAAAAAATTATAGGAATCGAAAACGCTTATAGTTACAAGTCCAGTAGTTGAAATGGCAGAAATCGAAATGAATAAATTATCTAAAAAAGATATGTCGGTTTTGTGAAATAAAGGAATAGACAATAAAATGAATCCAATTAGTGTATACAAAAAAAATCCCCAAACTAAATTCATTTGAGGTGATTTACTAATTTGTAATTTTTGGTACCAATTAGATATTTTTTTGAAGGGTTTATTTTCCATTTTTTGTAATCAGGTTTTTGGTCTTAAATGATACACAACGGTCTCCTTTACTTTGAATTCATAATTTTAACAGGAGAAAGGGGAGACCAAAACGGTCTCTAAGTTAAGCCTTACTAGACGTATCAGTCCTTTTTCTGCTAAAAGTTGCATGCAACCAATAGGCATACTTGGTGTATCGTTATCCAAGATAGAAAATAGTTTATGCAACGTATTCAACGGTCAATTTTAAAATTATGAAAAATAACTATGGAGTCAATGTTACCGACGTGTCAAAGAAGATTTAGGACGCTAGGGGTCATAAATTGGGCAAACACAAGTTTTTTACAAACGACAAAAAGAGATATCGTTTTATTGTACGTCTTCAAACGAATCTGAACTGGCCCGGTCCAAAGTTAAGTCATAGTTTCAACTTTTGAATTTGGTGCTCTTTTCTTCTTTTGAGCATCGTTCTTCTCTTTATCAATTTACGGTTTTCCAATATCTTTTTGTCCAATCCAAAATATACGGTTGCAGGGGTCAGGTTGTCCAATGATTCGTGATATCTCCTGTTGTTGTAATGGTCCACGAACTCTTCCAATCTTTCCTTGAGCTCCCCCGGCAGATAATAGTTGTCCAGTTTGATGATGTTCTTCATCGAACGGTGGTAACGCTTTATCTTGCCTTGTGTCTGTGGGCGGTTGGGCTTTCCCCGGATATGCTCCACCTCCCTTTCCTTTATGAACTCCTTCAGTTCGCCACTGATGTAACAGTGCCCGTTGTCGGACAGCAGCCTTGGCATTTTCCCTTGGGGAAAGATACCTTTTCCAATGCCCTTGCCACGGCTTTCTTCACGTCCCCGGCGTTCATGGAGGGACAGAGTTTCCAATGGATGATATACCGGCTGTAATCGTCCAGTATGGTCGAGAGATAGTACCAGCCCCACCCGACAATCTTCAGGTAGGTAAAGTCCGTCTGCCACTAAGGCAAACCACTCTTTTTAGCTGGATTATTTCTCTATTCTGCAAGAATTTCCTTTAAAACAGCCATATCCTCGCTCACTTTCCTATCAATAATCTTGGCATAATGTTGGGTGGTCCTTAGATTTTTGTGTCCCAGCATCTGCCCTCCGGTTTCTATGGGAACCCCATTGGAAAGTGTAACTGTCGTTGCAAATGTATGCCTGGCCAAATGGGTTGTGAGGTTCTTTTTAATGCCGCATAGGTCAGCAATTTCTTTTAAATAAGCATTGGACTTTTGGTTGCTCAAAACAGACAATACACAATCCCCATTCATAACCTTTGGGTGGTCTTGATATTTACCCATAATTGACAAAGCAGTTGGGAGCAAGGGAATGCCCAATCTAGATTTTGTCTTGGTGCGTTTGGATTTTATCCAAAGGCTACCATCTATATGTTTCACGATGTTGTCAGGGTGTAATTTTTGGACATCAATATAAGATAGGCCGGTATAGCAACAGAACACGAACATATCCCTGACGATATTTAAACGTTCCCCATCAATTTTCTTATCCACCAAAGTCTGTAGTTCCTCTTTGGAAAGGAATTCCCTTTCCACTGTTTTGAACTGTACTTTATAATTGTAGAATGGGTCTTTGCTGATCCATTCATGGGCAACAGCCATTCGAATAATCTTCTTGAAGTTGTTGATATATTTCAAAGCTGTATTATGGTTGCATTCTTTGACTGTTTTTAGGAAATACTCAAATCCTTTGATGAATTTCAAATCCACATCTCGGACAGGAATATCAGTTTTTCTTAGTTCCAACTTGATAAATTCAGCCACATGGTTTCTAGTGGTATGGTATCGCTTGTAGGTGCCCAATGCAAATTCAATATCAATAAGTTTTTCCATTTGTTGGTTATGCTCATTAAAGAGTTCCAATAGCATTTTTACTCTTTTGTCATTTCCTAGAAATTTATCCTTTACATCGTGCACGGTGAAAAATTCTCCTTCTTCTACTAATTCATGGTGAATCTTATTAATCTTATGACGTACAGTAGCCATGAATCGATTCAATTCTTCTGCTTCAATTCCTTTTCCTTTCAATTTGTTCATTCTTGAGTCCCATTTTTTAGGGTCGATCTTTCTATGAAGGCTTATTACAGAGCGTTGGCCATTTACTGTTAATCTAAGGTATAGTCCAGCTTTTCCGTTCTTGTCGAGGCGTTTGTCTTTAAGGTAAAATAAGACTGCAAAGGAATTTGACATATTTTGGGTATCGATATGGTGCCTTTTTATTTGATATTATTCAAGTGCAAATGAAATTAAATAAAATAAAAAAACCTGTAAATCAGTAATTTACAGGTTTGATGTTTTGAATTGGGTATGTTTCAGTGGAGCCGGAGGGATTCGAACCCTCGTCCAAACAAGCAATAACCATGCTTTCTACATGCTTAGTATCTGCTTAGTTTTCGATGCATGCCTGACCAGATACGGCCTAACATACACTTATCTTCTTTAGGTTTTAGAGGTGTCGCCAAAGCGAACGGACACCCTTGTGTTGACTTTTTTGGTGCTCCTAAACGAATCGCCGTCAACAAGGGCTATTCAGGAACATCTCGCTTCCCTACCTTGTAGGGACGAGGCAAATCCTACTATAATTCAGATTATGCGGCAAGAGCGTAATTATTTTCGCCAATTAAAAGTGTGAAATATGAGATTAACGAGCTATATCCCAGCGCTCGGCATGCTTACATCGCCATTGGTCTTGCTGTCAAAACCGGTCGGCCCCCATAATGAGTTAGGTAAGCTTTGCTTACCATGAACGAATTATGCCCTGAGCGGAGTCGAAGGGCCTAAACATTTACTCACTTTTTTATCAAAGAACTTGTCTGCACTGAGCGCAGTCGAAGTGTGGGCGTTCCCAAAACATTGCTTCGCAACATTTTGGTCGGGCTATCGGCTGTACACGGTACTTGCCTCTATCCCTAACGCGGTCGGCAAAGGTAACGCATATCCATCAAACAATAAAAAGTTTGGTAACCCTGCCTTTTCCTCTTATTTTGGTCAACAATTATACCAAAATGTTATATGAAGTTCGGAATCATCAGGGAACGTAAAAATCCGCCAGACCGCAGGGTAGTGCTATCTCCAGAAGAATGTCAAAATGTCTTGTCCAAATTTCCACAAGCCGAAATTTTGGTCGAATCATCCCCCATACGGGTATTTGCCGATCAAGAGTATGCCGATAAGAACTTGCAAGTGGTAAACGTTATGGAGATTTGCGACGTACTTCTCGGCGTCAAAGAGGTTCCCATCGATGCATTGATTCCCCACAAAAAATATTTCTTTTTTTCCCATACCATAAAAAAACAGCCCTATAATCGAGAACTGCTCCGAGCTATCTTGGACAAAAACATAGAACTATACGATCATGAGGTGATTACCAATGCCAAAGGAGCTAGATTGGTAGCTTTTGGTCGTTACGCTGGTATTGTGGGAGCCTACAACGGGTTTAGGGCATATGGGTTGAAGTACAATTTGTATCAGTTGCCCAAAGCGGAGTCTCTTCTAGACCAGCAGGATCTGATTAACGAACTCAAAAAAATACAACTGCCCAATATCAAAATACTGCTCACGGGAAAGGGCAGAGTGGGCAATGGAGCAAAAGAAATGCTCGATGCGATGGGGTTAAGGCACATTGCCTCTAGTGAATATTTGTCCAAAACGTTTGACGAACCTGTGTATTGCCAAATTGATGTGTCCCAATATGTCAAACGAAAAGACGGCAACAAGGGTAACAAAGCTGACTTTTTCCAAAACCCCGAAGCCTACAAGTCCGACTTTTTCCGGTTTGCCAATGTAACCGACTTCTATATCGCAGGTCATTTTTATGGAGATGGGGCCCCTTATCTCTACACCCGAGAGGATGCCAAGCAGCCCGATTTTAAAATAAAGGTGGTTGCCGATATTAGTTGCGATATCGATGGTCCGGTCGCATCTACTATTCGTCCGTCTACCATTGCGGAACCTATCTACGGCTATGACCCGTATTCTGAAAAAGAAACCGATTTTATGTTGGAAAATGCCATTGCTGTAATGGCCGTGGATAACCTGCCCTGTGAATTGCCCAGGGATGCCAGTGTTGGTTTTGGAGAAGCATTCTTTAAGTACGTAATTCCCTCGTTTTTCAATAATGACAAGGACGGAGTCCTTGAAAGAGCTCGTATGACTCAAAATGGGAAGCTGACCGAACGTTATGCTTACCTACAGGATTACTTGGACGGCAAAGAATAACTCTTTGTCCAAAAACAATGGTTATAAGTTGACTATGGACCGTTTTTTAGTATATTGTGTGTCCTAATTTCCATAAGCCAGTGAAATTCAATTGGGTATTTTCTGGAGATGACAATCCAGCAATGCAACGCACCTGTATCGATATGGAATACAGCCTTAGACCTAGGATTATGCGATTCCTGTTGTCTCGGCTGGATGTCGATACCGACTTTTCTAGCTTTCATTTCAATGTGGATGTGGATAATAAACGGGTTTCTATATCGGATAGAACTCCAAAGGAATATACTAATCAAATTCTTTCCGGTTTTGATCAGGCTATAAATGGCTCATCTTTTTCTTCCGTGGCTTAAAGTTATTTTAGCTTAGGCTACATAAATCACAATTAATAAATTTTTAAGGGTTAACCAAGACGCAAAATGTAAATTCCTGTTTATTTTTGTCGGCTTAAAATCTCAGTACGTTGCACAAAGATTTGATTATAGCGGCACTTTGGAGTATATCGCCTTTTGGTGAGGCCAAGGTCGGTATTCCATATGGAATGTACCAAGGGGTAAATGAGTACATTGTATTCATTGTCTGCTTTTTGGCAAACGTAATGGTGTTTCCCTTAATGATGTTCTTTTTGGAATATATCAACCGTCATTTGATTAAATGGCGTTTCTATAAAAAGTCCGCTGTCTTCGTAGGTCAAAGAGCCAAAAAGGGTTCGGGAAACAAAATACAACGTTTCGGATTCTTGGGGATTGTGTTGTTTGTTATGATCCCCCTTCCTGGCACCGGGGTCTATGCAGGCAGTATTGCTGCATATCTTTTCAAGATGAAAAAACGCGAAGCCTTTGCAGCAAATACAATCGGAATCTTTTTCTCTTCTGTGATTATTTGGGCGGCCACTTTAATGTCTATGGAAGGCATTTAAGACAATAGTTTTTTCGATTTTGACCATTGGTAAGGTTGGAATTATTTATTTTGTTCCCAAACTTAAATCACTAACCTTAAACAAAGCTTATGGCATCAGGTTTTTTTGCCGTTTTGGATGATATTTCCGCACTTATGGATGATGTGGCAACAATGAGCAAGGTTGCCACAAAAAAAACAGCAGGTATTTTGGGCGATGACTTGGCGGTGAATGCCGAAAAGGCGACAGGATTTTTATCCAGCCGGGAAATTCCCGTACTATGGGCCATTACCAAAGGTTCTTTTTTGAACAAATTGATCATTCTGCCCATAGCATTTTTGTTGAGTGCCTATCTGCCCTTTGCTATTACCATTATCTTGATTTTAGGAGGGGTATATCTGGCCTATGAAGGGGCCGAAAAGGTGTACGAGTACATTTTTCATAGAGGAGAGGAAGCCCATGAAACCGATCCCACCGAAATTCCCGAAGAAGATTTGCCGGAACTGGAGAAACAAAAAATAAAACAGGCCATCATAACCGATTTTATCCTTTCCATTGAAATTGTGATCATCGCCTTGAGCACTGTGGTAAACGAACCATTGACCATACGGATAGCTACGGTGTCTGTTGTAGCGTTGTTGGCAACAGTAGGTGTATATGGCATTGTTGCCTTGATTGTACGAATGGACGATTATGGCTACCGGCTTATTAACTTAAATGAGGAGACCGACAGCTTTTCAGATAAGGTGGGCATGGTATTGGTGAATGCGCTTCCGAAAATAATTAAGGGTCTGTCCATTGTAGGTACATTGGCTCTATTGTTGGTTTCAGGGGGTATTTTTACCCATAACATTGATTTTTTTCACCATTTGTTCCCAAGCCTCCCCAGTATGCTAAAGGATTTTATTTTTGGGCTGGTCATCGGATTTGTTGCGCTTCTTTTGTTGAAGTTGGTCAATAAGCTATTCAAACGCAAATCCTAAGCAAGTCGTTGTATGAATCCAGCCGAAAACTACATACTCGACCAAAAAGAACCCTTCAGAAGCATTTTATTGCACCTAAAAGCTGTAATCGAGTCTATTGTTCCTGATGTTGACATGAAATACAAATGGAACATCCCTTGCTTTTATGCAGGCAAACAGCCCATTTGCTACTTAAATGTGTCACAAAAAAAGAAGTATGTGGATATTGCCTTTTGGAATTCGGCCCATCTCACATTGCATTTGGATAAAATGGTCAATGAAAACCGAAAGGTGGTCAAATCGCTTCGCTATTTTTCGTTGGAAGAAATTGACCAAAAGGTGTTGGTGGAAGTTTTACAGGAATGTTATTCGCTTAAACATAAAGGATTTTACAAAAAGTAGGTTTAGGAAGGTGCGAGTTCTTTCTTAGAGGTGTTCAGTTTAAAGAAAGCTATCCAAAGCGATACAATTCCCAATATCAACCAGAGCAAATCCACCAAAAGAATGTGCTGGTATCCATTTTGATAGGCTACCCAAATCCAATTGCCCGTTGCGACTCCATTTGCAATCGGAACCAACAATCCCAAAATACCACCAGAGATCAATGTCCATTTATTGGTAAAGGCAATATCCTTTTTAAGGATAAAGAAAACAGATGCAGCTAACCAAACAAGAAAATAGGTTTGGTACAAAAAGGTGCGGTTGACTTCTGTTGCAAACTTTACAAGGATAAACTCTAAGGCAGTAACAGGAAGCAGGGTAAGGCAGATGGCCATATACCAATTGGCTACTTGTGCGTTAAATTTTCTGCGCTTTTCTGGGATATTCTTTTTATCACGGGCCACGAGCCAGATCATGATCCCGGATAGGATAACAAAACAGGAGACTAGTCCAAGAATAAAGGATATTAAACGAAGCCCGATGCCCGCATAATCACCAAAGTGAAGACGGAACATCATATTTTTAACTGCATCCAAATATGAATTGTTCTTGGCGGGAACCTTTTCGTCTACGATGGAACCATTGGCCATATTGTAGATTCGGTATCCAAGACCATTTAATTTAGTTTCGTAACCAAGGTATCCGCTGATGGCAGCATGCATGTTTTTGTCCCCGTAATTAAAGATGTGGGTTTCGGTCATTCTAAAACTGGGCCACTCCTCCTTCATTTGGTCCACAAGTTGATCAAGATGGATTTCTTTGTTCAGTTTTCCGTTCTGAAATTCATATACGGGATGATTGTACTCTAGGTCTTCGAATAGTTTGTTTTGATCCCCATCATACATTCCCATCACCACAGGAAGAATCAAAACGCCTTTCAGCAAAAAGAAGGCTCCGGTAACGGCATACACAAATTGAAAAGGGAAACCGATTACTCCTAAAGCAGTATGGGCATCCGTCCAAATAGTTTTGATCTTGGCCCAAGGTCTGAAGGTGTAAAAGTTGGAGACAATCTTGTTCCAATGCACCAAGATTCCCGTGATAATGGCAAATAGGAAGAAGAAGGCCACCAATCCCGATAAATATCTGCCGTAGGGATATGGGATTTGGTCCAAAAAGTGAAGGCGGTACAAAAACTCGCCCAAATGGTAATTGCCCTCATAGTTTCCTTTGGTATTATCCACTGTATCCAAATAAAAAAAGACGCGGGCTTTGTCTTTTTCAGCAGCTAGAGAGTCTTGAGAAGCCCCAATGCTTACGGAAATATTTCTTTCATTGTAATAGTGGCGCAGCACCACATCACGCCCATAAAGATTGTGTTCTTTGGAGAGTTCGTCAAGATATTGGTCCACGCTTCCGGATATTGCATCTTCCTGGGTCACGGAATGTCCGCGTTGCCAATTGGTAATCTCATCCCTAAAGAAGGAGAACGAACCTGTAAAGAAGATAACGTAAAGTGCAACGCTGATTACGATACCGCTTACGGTATGTGTGTGGAACAATATATTATAGATGCGGTTTCCCATGGTTTTAAACAAGTGGATTGGTTTGGTTTCCAAAATAAAAGATCACAAAGAACACAAGGCTTGCCAGAAGATAGATACTCCAAATTTTCCAGCCATTTTTGCCCAAAAAAGCAACAACCATTAAAATGGCCCATAGAATAAAGGCTGAAAACGTACTGGTGATGATTACGATAACGTGATCAAACCAAGCGGCCAGAGCCATATGGAACATCACCGAAACGATTAAACCTCCCAAAATGGCAGAGGATATCTTGGCAAAACGTTGTGCGGGGGAGGGGGTCAAATATTTTTTGTTGGCGGGCATAGTTTAAAACAACAGGATTTCAAAAATAAAGGAACAGCCAAAAGTGAGAATCAAAAAAGTGTAGTTCAGCAATCGCAAGGGGGCTAGGAGTATAACCAAACTGGCAATCGTCATTAAAATGATAAAAAAGGTGAAGGTTCCAGCACCTATGCCCCAATAAAAGCAGCTCAGCCCCAATGATAAAATCATTAAGGCCAAGCCAATGTATTTGGATGCTTTTTCGTGTTCTCCGATCGACTTTTCAAAGCCCAGATTCCCGACGGCCGACATTTTTTTTGATGTACTGTACAGCAGGTAAAAGGAAATCAAGGTTAGAAGGGAAATTCCCGTGAACATGGTTATTGTTTTATACAGTAGGTGGCACAATGCCAGATAAACTCATACTTTTCGCCATTGTAGGTGCCTGGAATCTCTTCTTTGGTCGTGGTCTCTACAATGTATTTTGTGTTCCAAGGCAAAGTAAAGGAAACTTCACCATTATCATCGGTATACAATGTTTTGGACCATAGGTCGGAGACATAGACCTTAAGTTCGTTTTTGGCTATGGGCTCGCCCTTGTACAAAACTTGGAGTTTGATTTCTTTCCCGTCATTTTCCAATTGTTTTACCACGATTCCTTCTGGATTTTCCGCTTTGGTGTCCCCATTTGTCCCTACTTGAACCTTTGCAGTGGAATGATAGTGGGTTTTAAAGATTCCGAAGTCATATTGGGTATAATCGATCACATCGATTTCATTGTTGTTCAAGGCAATGGTATAAACACCGTTTTGTGATGGGGTAAAACTGGCCAAGTAATGGTCTTCCTTTGGTTCTGTCTTAAGTTCAGTCTTTGAACCATCGGGACCGATTGCCCAAAGGGTAAATTTAGAAACTGCGGGAAAGGCCTCACCTTCTACTTTTTCAATGACGCCGTAAGTGTACTCACCATAGTGTACACGTATTTCTTGGGACTGACCAAGTTTTCCGTTGGCATTGGTCTCGATCCATAGGTAGTGTGCCTGGGCCGTAAGGGTCCCAAATAGGCAAGTTAAAAAAAGAATGAATTTTGTTTTCATGATCATGTGCGTTTAAAGGCCCATGGTATTTTGCATGGGCCTTATTTAAATTGGTTAATGTTTAAAAACTATACGCTACTGTTAGCCTTCCATTGATGCCGGGCTCTGATTGCCAATATAGATAAGAACCATAGTTGGCACCGGAATATAGATATTCGTCCAAAATATTGTTGATGTTCAGTTGAACCCTGAAGTTGCTGTTTCTCCATGATAGGGCACCATCCATTCTAAAATAATCTGGAAGGTCGGACTGGTTGTCAGCGGCCCATGCCCAAGTAGATCGGTCTACTTGGTATTGATAGCCTAAGGAAACACCGAATCCGTTCAATGATGATGTTTGGGCGAAGTTATAATTTAACCATCCATTGGTTACATGCTTGGCATGGCCCGCCACTCTAGTGCCTACAATATCCGGGTTGGGGTCCTCGGTTACCTCTACCTTGGTATTGGCATAGTTCAAGATTACATTTAGCTCTGGGGTAATTTCACCTTGAAGGTCGAATTCTATACCCTTTGACTGTACTTCGCCCAAATACATGGAGAAGTTAGGATTGGATGGATCTGTGGTCAAAATATTCTCCTTCGTTATTTGGTAAACCCCTAAAGAAGTTCTTAACCGTCCATCAAAAAAGCTCTTTTTAATACCACCTTCTATATCGTTGGCGTC
Source organism: Muricauda brasiliensis (assembly GCF_003057865.1). NCBI lineage: Bacteria > Pseudomonadati > Bacteroidota > Flavobacteriia > Flavobacteriales > Flavobacteriaceae > Allomuricauda > Muricauda brasiliensis. Next base: position 69,657 of record NZ_QBTW01000005.1, read on the forward strand.
TACAGGGTCGTTCAAAGGTTCCATATCGACACTCATTCCTGCTTGAGGCAAAAAAGATTGGTCATAGAGTCCGTAAACGGTCAAATCTGGCAAAATATCAACGCTCAAGCCAACACGTGGTGTAAATACGTCATCGTTTTCCGTTTTTCCTTGAGTGTACAAGTTGGTATACCGTCCGGCCAAGGTCAATCGAATTTTATCATCCAAGAAACCAATCTCATCTTGCAGGTAATATCCTCTTAAGGTATTTGCACTATATGGAGCACCTCCATTTCTGTATTGAACATTTACAGAACGGTCAAACTCAGGGAATGTGACACCATACTGAGGGTTATATATATTGAATGGTGCAGCAGTGTCCACTGGAAGGGTAACCGAGAAATCGGCCCAATAGGATTTTTCGCTAAAATCGAAACCTCCCAAGATTTTGTGTGAAACGGCTCCGGTATTAAAGGCCCCGTTGATATATAATTGGGCATATTTACCTACCGACAGTGCATCCCATTGGGATATTGTCCTAACAACATCTCCGGTATCGCTATCAAGTCCAGCTATCCAGGCAGAATTTCCAATTTGATCATATCTTAAATATGCCATTTGACCTTCAACGCTCCAATTATCAGAAAATTCATGTTTGGCATTCAAAAAGAAAGTAACTTCCTGAATATCGGTTTTTGGGTAATTGGTGTCAACAAAGTTGAAATCACGGGGCAGGCTTGCATATCCATCTTCCATAGGTGCAAAAATATAGGCAGACCCCAAGAAGGATTCGGCATCCTGCAAGTTCATTTCAGCGGTAACTGAAGTTTTGTCGCTAAACTTATAGGTTAGGGCGGGAGCAATACCAAATCTATCGGTTTGCTCATTTCCTCTATGGCTGTCCGTAGTTTGGTACATGGCGTTGAAGCGATAGAGCAACTTTCCATTTTCGGAGGCTTTGCCACCCACATCGACTGTACCACGATAAAAGTCAAAGCTTCCAGCGGTAAAAGAGGCATTGGCAACAAATTCTTCCGTAGGTTTTTTGGTGACTACGTTGTAAAAACCACCGGGCTCACCTGCGGACATCATAAATCCGGCCGGACCTTTTACAAACTCAATGCGTTCCACCGTGTTCATGTCTTCGGCCAATGGCCCCCAACTGTCCTGAACGTTTACTCCGTTCCTAAAAGCTGGTAAACGAAAGCCACGCATGTTGATCCGGGCAAATTGTCCCCAATGTTCCAACATGGTAACACCACTCACATTTCGGGTAAGTCCGTCCATTATGGTGGTTACTTGCTGATCTTTTAAGAGCTGGTCGCTGATGACCTGTACATTTTGTGGAAGTTTTACCAGTTCCGTTTTTAACCTCAACGAGGTTGAAAGTTCTCTTTCGAGATATTTGTTCTGATGGCCCTCAACGATTACTTCGTTGAGTTGCTCCTGTTTTTCCACCATTTTAACTGTTGAAACCTGAGTGGTTTGTCCAGCATTGATCGTGATGGTCTTAGTTTGCATTCCATAACCTACCATAGAAAAGGTGAGTGTGTAGGAGCCGGGAGCAAGGTTTTCAATTTTGTAAGAACCAGAATTATCGGATGTGGCTCCCAAACTGGTGTTGGATAGCATAATGTTTACATCTGATAGTGCGTTGTTTCTTTGATCTGTCACTTTTCCTTCCAAACTTCCTGTTTGAGCTTGCGAAAAAGAAAAGACAGCTAGGCTGAGGATGAGTAATATATTCTTCATTAGTTATTTGTAATTGGTCTAAATAAATTTCGATTGCAAATGTATGTTCCAACATTTAATCATACAAAAAATATTTAGACTAATTATAAATAAATCTAAAATTTAAATGTAATTATCTTTAAATCAGTATATTGATTTTGTTAAAATTGTAGTTTGAGGAGATTTTATAATGAATTGATGGTTTTTCTAATCGCAGTCAAATCCGTCAAAAGTTTTTCCAATAAACTTAAATCCAGCATATTGGCGCCATCACTTTTGGCATTTGCAGGATCAAAATGAGTTTCCATAAAAAGTCCATCTACACCAGCTGCGATTCCTGCTCGGGACATTGTTCCTATCAATGCGGGTCTACCTCCTGTCACCCCAGAAGATTGATTGGGCTGTTGAAGTGAGTGGGTCACATCCAAAACCACAGGTGCATACTGTTTCATCGTTGGAATTCCCCTGAAATCTACAATCATGTCCTGATAACCGAACATGGTTCCACGATCGGTGATAATGGCCTGCTCATTTCCGGTTTCCGTCACCTTGGTAACCGCATGCTTCATACTTTCAGGACTCATAAACTGCCCTTTCTTCAAGTTGACGACCTTGCCTGTTTCTGCCGCTGCTACGACCAAATCGGTTTGCCTGACCAAGAACGCAGGAATTTGGAGAACATCTACATATTCGGCGGCCATGGTTGCGTCAGAGATTTCATGAATGTCGGTTACGGTCGGAACACCAAAAGTCTCCGAAACTTTTCGAAGGATTTTTAAAGCTTTTTCATCACCAATTCCCGTAAAAGAATCAATTCTGCTACGGTTAGCTTTTTTAAAACTCCCCTTAAAAATGTAGGGAATGTTAAGCTTGTCCGTAATGGCAACCGCCTTTTCTGCAATTCGCATGGCCATATCCTCGCCTTCAATGGCGCAAGGGCCAGCCAATAGGAAAAAATTATCGCTGTCCGTGTGTTTTATCTGTGGAATTTTGGTGATGTCCATTTCTTAAAGTTTGCACAAATATAATATTAAACCATGGTATCCTTTTTAGATTTATCGATACAAACCATCAACCATGAAAAATAAATATGTTCTTATTTTACTTTGTTTAGTATCAACTTTTGTAGAAGCCCAATGGCAAGAGCGGGGCGGAACATTTGATTTGGCCCATTTGGAACGGCATCAATTTAAATTGAACTTATTGAGCCCCGGATTTACGTATGAACTTGGAATTTTTAAAAACCAAAGCGTTTCCACAAATTTGGGTTTGGCCACCGCTACTTATGAAGAGGGCTATGTGTTCGGTTTGGCAATGAACAACCGTTACCGCTATTACCATAATTTTGATAGGAGGGAAAGGCTGGAAAAAAATACCTCTGGTAACTCGGGGAACTATATCGCCGCCGCCCAAGCCATCTTCTTTTCACAACTTCGAGTTGCGACCGATGTGGAAGGCCCTAGCGATTTTAACTTAGGATTTTACGGAATGGTCTACGGTATCCAACGTACCTATGAAAAAGGATTCAATTTTAATGTGGAGCTAGGGGCAGGATATTATCGAGGAGATGGCGTGCCGAATGGATATGGGCCATTGATTAATTTAACCTTTGGATGGGTGGCCACCAAGCGGAAGAAAAAAGACCCGTATCTAGATTAAATAAAAGCCTTGCCACATACTATTTTGCACAACTTAAGGTTATACTACTACCAAATTAACCTACAATGCGTCGCTTACTACTTCTGGGATTCTTTTTCATGGGATATCTTACCCAAGCCCAATATGGCACTAACTGTGAAATTCGTCAGTTTAAGCTCAATGCCATCAATCCAGGAATTGAGTATGAAATGGCTCTGGGAGTAAATAGTACCTTGGACATTCGAGTGGCGTATCAGGCCGCTTTGGAACCTGCTAGTTCCCGACCGTTGGAAGATTTTGATTTTTTCCCTGCCATTACCGTTCAGAACAGATATTATCACAACTTGAACAGTCGGGAAAGGCGAAGAAGGTCCATTTATGGGAATTCCGGAAATTATATTGCACCTTCAGTTGCCGTTTTTTCTCCGGGAGATCGTGTGGTTGAGGGTCGATTGGTAGATGGCATTCACGGTTATGGCGGTCTGGTGTATGGCATCCAGCGCAGTTTTGATTCAGGTTTCAGCTTCTCTGTTGATGCCGGTGCAGGCTACTATGTGGGGCCGTTCAAAGGGACCATTCAACCCGTGGTGAACCTAAGCATTGGATGGATTATTAGCGAAAAGCGCTGGTGTGTTGGTCTTTAGATTTGGAACTTCCACAAAATCAATAAGATAAAAATAACATTTAGGTGTGCCAACAAGTGAAAAATAGCAGTATCTTTGCGGGCTTAAAATTTAGGTTATGTCCAAAATCAAAAACATTGCAATCATTGCACACGTAGACCACGGTAAGACTACCTTGGTTGATAAAATTATGTACCACTGCCAGTTGTTCCGGGAAAACGAGAACAAGGGCGACCTGATATTGGATAACAACGACCTGGAGAGAGAACGTGGGATTACCATCGTTTCCAAAAACGTTTCCGTTGTTTACAAAGACACAAAAATTAATATTATAGATACCCCTGGTCACGCCGATTTTGGTGGAGAAGTTGAGCGTGTACTTAACATGGCCGATGGAGTTTTGTTATTGGTGGACGCTTTTGAGGGGCCAATGCCACAGACTCGTTTCGTACTTCAAAAGGCCATCGACCTTGGTTTGAAGCCTTGCGTGGTCATCAACAAAGTTGATAAGGAAAACTGTACCCCGGAAGAAGTTCACGAAAAAGTTTTCGATTTGATGTTTGAATTGGGTGCAGAAGAATGGCAGCTCGATTTCCCGACCGTTTACGGTTCTGCAAAGAACAACTGGATGGGCGAGGACTGGAAAGTACAGACCGAAAACATTGAGCCATTATTGGATATGGTCATCGAACATGTTCCAGAGTTCAAGCCTCAAGAAGGGACCACTCAAATGTTGATTACTTCCTTGGATTACTCTTCATTCACCGGGCGAATTGCCATCGGAAGATTACAACGTGGTAAACTTCGTGAAGGGCAGCAAGTTTCTTTGGTGAAAAGAGATGGTGCTATCGTAAAAACTAGGATCAAGGAACTTTACACTTTTGAAGGTTTGGGCCGTTTAAGAGTGGAAGAAGTGGTTGCTGGGGATATCTGTGCCATTGTAGGTATGGAAGGATTCGAGATTGGTGATACCGTTGCCGATATCGAAAATCCAGAAAAATTGAAGACCATCGCTATTGATGAGCCTACCATGAGTATGCTTTTCACAATCAACGATAGTCCGTTTTTTGGTAAGGATGGAAAGTTTGTTACTTCCCGTCACATCAAGGAGCGTTTGGAAAAAGAATTGGAGAAAAACTTGGCGCTTCGCGTACAACAAACGGATAGTGCCGATAAATTCTTGGTGTTTGGTCGTGGTGTATTGCACCTTTCTGTATTGATCGAAACCATGCGTAGGGAAGGTTACGAGCTTCAAATTGGGCAGCCACAGGTAATCATCAAGGAGATTGATGGTGTAAAATGTGAGCCAGTGGAGCACTTGACCATCGACCTGCCGGAAGAAGTTTCAGGAAAAGCTGTTGAAATGGTTTCCATCCGTAAAGGGGAGATGACCAGTATGGAGGCGAGAGGTTCCCGTATGGTGTGTGAATTCGTTATTCCATCCCGTGGAATCATTGGTCTTAGAAACCAATTGTTGACAGCTACAGCAGGTGAAGCCATTATGGCGCACCGATTTTTTGAATATCAACCATTGAAAGGGGATATCGCCCAGCGATTGAACGGTTCCTTGGTTTCTATGGAAAACGGAACTGCAATTCCTTATTCCATCGATAAGCTTCAGGAAAGAGGTAAGTTCTTCATTGACCCGGGAGAGGATATTTACGAAGGTCAAGTTATCGGTGAAAACTCTCGTCAGGATGATATGACGGTGAACGTAACCAAGACCAAAAAGCTATCAAACGTTCGTTCTTCTGGAGCTGATGATAAGGCAAAGATTGTTCCGGCAATTAAGTTTTCTTTGGAAGAAGCCTTGGAATACATCCAAAAAGATGAATATGTTGAGGTAACTCCAAACCACTTGAGACTTAGGAAAATATACCTAAAAGAGGTAGATAGAAAAAGAAATAAAGTAGTTTAAGATAATTCAATTTGACATTTGAATAAAGCGGATGGAGTTTTATACTTCATTCGCTTTTCTTTTTAGAACAATAAGGGCGAAGTCTAGATTCCTTTTAGTCTTGTTTCAAAAAAGATTAATGCAAATGTCCGTGGTGTTGCTCTCGCAAACACGCTACGGCTGCTCCAATAATTCCAGCATGGTTCATCAGCTCGGCCTTTACCACCTCTGTCTCGATATTTATGCGATGGCTAAATTGTTCCCAATCTTTTGATGTACCACCGCCCACTATGATAAGGTCTGGGCAAACAATAAGTTCTACGAATCCCAAAAATTTATTGAACCTTTTACCCCATTTTTTAAAACTGAGCTTTTCGCGTTCCTTTGCCGAAGCTGCGGCCCATTTTTCAATCTTCTTGTACTTTTTATAAGGAATCTGGCCCAATTCGAAATTAGGGATAAGCACTCCGTTGTAGAAAGCACCACTGCCCAATCCTGTGCCAATGGTAATCATTATCACCAATCCGTCTTTTCCCTTGCCTATACCATAGTTCATTGAGGCATAACCAGCCGCATCCGCATCGTTGAGTACCGTGAACTCATGACCCGTATATTCGGTGAACAACTCATCGATATTGACACCCACCCAGCTGGGGTGCAAATTCCCAGGGGATTTACAGACACCGTTTTTAACAATGGAAGGAAAACCACAACCCACCGGGCCTTTGTAGTTAAAGTGTTCAACTATTTCGGCCACGACCTTGGCCATATCGTCGGGTTTTTTGGAAGCTGGTGTTTCAATCCGATAACGTTCCGTTAGCATTTCACCTGTTTCGGCATTTACAAGAGCACCTTTGATGCCCGACCCGCCAATATCAATACCAAGAATCTCCATAAAAAGGAATCAATGTTAGTTTGAACAAAGTAACAAAAACTTTTGCTGATCCAGTAATTTAGGTGGAAATCAATCAGCTAGAATAGAATTTTGGCGTTATATCGCTTTTTGAATCACTTCAAATACTTTGCTGCCATCACACTTTAGCGTTTTGTGGGGATATTTTAGAATCAACGCATAATCATGGGTCGCCATAATAATGGTACGCCCGTTCTGGTTGATGTCCTGTAGCACTTTCATCACCTCCACACTGGTTTGCGGGTCAAGGTTGCCCGTGGGCTCGTCCGCCAAAATCAGTTCTGGGTCATTAAGCAGGGCTCTGGCAATGGCAATACGCTGTTGCTCACCTCCAGATAACTCGTGGGGAAATTTAAAGCCTTTGGTTTTCATGCCAACTTTGTCCAACACCTCTTCGATTTTGTCATCCATTTTCTTAGGGTCCGTCCAACCGGTCGCCTTGAGTACAAACCTAAGGTTGTTATTGACATTTCTGTCCGGCAACAATTTAAAGTCCTGAAAAACGATGCCCAACTTTCTTCGCAGAAATGGAATATCTTTTTCTTTCAAGGTCTTTAGGTCAAAATCCACTACCTGTCCTTCACCTTGTTTTAGGGGAAGGTCGGCGTACAGGGTTTTCATAAAACTACTTTTTCCGCTACCTGTTTTGCCGATTACGTAGACGAATTCTCCTTTTTTGACCTCAAGATCAATATCATTGAGAACCATGTTCTCATTCTGGAATACGGCGACGTCTTGTAATTTTACTATGGTTTCGGACATAATTTTATTTAAACAGCTTACACAAAAGTATTTGAAAATATGCTAAGCGACATCAAAATAAAAGGTTAATCCCTAATTTATTTTGAAACTTCCGGAGATTCGGTTTTCCAAATTCTGGTGTTCAGGTTTAAATCTTCCACAATTGCGATCGCAGCATAAATATCATCATGTATCTTTTCAAAAACATTGGAAGTCAATAAGTTTTTTTTCTTGTCGAAACATAGAAAACCATGTGGATGCTGTATGCCCAAATACAATTTATTTTTATTGAAAGACAACATAATGGGTTTGTCAATTTTTCTTTTTAATTGGGTGATTCTTTCCATTAGGGAGGTCGACAAAATATAGCGCGCCTCGACTTGGTCGGTACTGTACACCATAAAATCATTTTCAAACTCAGTATCTTCGAGATGTACCAATTGGCCTCTGGTCATATTCATGGTTTGAAGATTTTTTGCCAGATATCCGACCCTTTTTTCCATTGCATCGGGCAAAACAATGGTGTGTCCATTAAACTTTTTATTAAAATCGACCACGGCAAACATTCCAACGAAACTACTTCCCAAATTCTCGGTAGAGTGATGTTTGGAGAAATAAGGTCTCACATAATTATAGACTAAATTGAGGTAGGGGAACAAAGGAATGTACATTAAAAAGGAACCATAAACTCCTTGGTTTAAGATGTTGACATCTCCCATAGTTATTGATGTATTTCCGACCGTTCCTTTTAAAGTCCCAAAGTGAAGGTTGTAACCACCTTGCCTGTTTTGTCCATTTTTTATTTGGGCATAGGAAGGCAGTAATTTACTTTCTTCAATCAGTTTTGGGGAAATCTGTCTTTTGGGGTCAAATTTCAGTTCAGGCGCCATTTTATCTAGGGTAATCTTTATTATTTCCCTTTCCATTGCCTTGTACTTATTTTTGGTGGTATAGGCGGCAACCATCGTAATGAAAAAAGGCACCCAATATAACGTTGCTATTAGTTGAATTGGGTTCCATGAGCTTCCTTGGGTAATGTTGGCAATCCATTTGCTGAAACCGGCATTGTTGAAATACGTAATGATGGGTAAAAGCAAAAAGCCAAAAATCATTAGTGACATTAAAATTGAAAACACACTTTGATAAACAATATGTTTCCTTCGGATGTTTTCTGCTTTTGTTAGGAGCGGAAACACCTCATCCCTTATTTTGTTAAAATCGACCATTTGCTATGAGTTGAATGAAATTTTTGGTACACTCCTCTCTTCATCCTTAATAGTGAACAAAGGCTTTTTGGAGTAGTGCATCATTTTGCCCATTAGGTTCGATGGAAACATTTCAATGGAATTGTTGAAGGAATTTACGGCGGCATTATATGCCCTCCGGGCTGCGGATAATTGCTCCTCAACTTCATTGAGGCTGGATTGCAGCAAAAGAAAGTTTTGGTTCGCTTTTAGATCGGGGTAGGCTTCGGCACGCACTTGCAATTTTCCCAACATGATTCCCAATTGACTTTCCAACTGAAACCGTTCTTCCGTATCAACGGTTTTGTCCAACAATCTTTCTCTTAATTGGGTCAGCTCGCTTAAGGTTTCACGTTCGTGCTGTATGGCGCCTTTAACGGTACTGATGAGTTGGGGGATTAGATCCGTTCTCTTTTTTAGCATTACATCAATGCTGCTATAAGATTCTTCGACCTTGTTTTTTTTGCTGATTAAGTTGTTGTATAAGAAAACACAAAACAATAGGATAAGGACAATAATCAAAATAAAATAAGACATCTCAACATGGTGTAAATTAGACATTGGAACAAACACAAGGATTGTCCCTTTCTTGTAATCGTAAAGCCCAAAAGACTTTATATGTTGAGGTTTGGAAATATTGCTATTGAAGGGGTTTTCAATAGAGGACTTAAAATTATTATTTCGGGCAAATAAATCAAGTTCAGACACGTATTTTTCGATAAATGACAAATTAAAATATACTTTGGCCTTAAATTTGACGTTATGTGTAAAGTCAATCGAGAAGAGCGTAGAACACTATGAATCGAAAAAACCTCCTTATAATTCCCATTTTTATGGGAACTTTTTTTGTGCTGTCCGCACAGGAAACCAAGATATTTACCCACGAAAACAAAGCCTATCAAGATGCCTTGGCGCTCTACAATAATGAGCAATACCAAGCAGCGCAGAACATTTTTGAATCTGTGAAGGCCAGTACCAAGGATGGGGAAACCGAAGCGAACAGCGCTTATTATGCCGCCAACGCAGCAATTCGGTTAAACCAGCGCGGGGCGGATAAGATGATGGAAGATTTTGTGGAGCGATACCCGACTTCCACAAAACGGAACTCTGCGTTTTTGGATGTGGCCGACTACTATTTTGAAACGGGAAAATATCCGTATGCCTTAAAATGGTACAAAAAGGTAGATGAAAGTTCAATGCCCTATTCGGAGCGTGACCGATATAATTTCAACAATGGTTATGCACTTTATGCGTCTAAACGTCCGCAAGAGGCAGAACGTTATTTGAACAAGGTCACCACCTCCCAGAAATACGGGTCCCAGGCCAAGTATTATTTAGGATATATCGCCTACGAACAGGACGACTACAATTCTGCTAGTGCTCGTTTCGACCAAATCCGAGACCCAGAGCTGCTCGATGAAAAGTTGACGTATTATCAGGCTGACCTGAATTTTAAACTGGGCAAGTTTCAAGAGGCTATTGAACTGGCCAAAAAGCAATTGCCAAAATCAAATAGAGAGGAAATTTCAGAACTCAACAAAATTATTGGGGAGAGTTATTTCAACTTGGAACAATATGCCGAGGCCATTCCTTATTTGGAAGCATACAGGGGCAAACGTGGAAAATGGAACAATACCGATTATTACCTCTTGGGCTACAGCCATTATAAATTGGGTAACTACGAACAGGCCGTTCAACAGTTCAATAAAATTATAGGTGGCAACAATGCCGTTTCGCAAAATGCGTATTATCACCTAGCGGAATGCTATTTAAAATTGGATAAAAAATCAGAAGCCCTGAACGCGTTCCGAAATGCTTCACAAATGGAGTTCAGCCCGGATATCCAAAAAGATGCTTGGCTGAACTATGCCCGTTTGAGCTACGAAATCGGAAATGCCTACGAGCCGGTTCCACAAGTTTTGACCTCATATTTGGAGAAATATCCTAAGGATGAACATCAAATGGAGGTCCAGGAACTCTTGGTAGACTCTTATATCACTTCTCGAAATTTTGAAGGAGCGATGCAACTTTTGGAGGAGAACCAGAACTACGCAAGCAAGGAAACCTATCAAAAAGTAGCTTATTATCGCGGTATCGAACTTTTTATCGATGGCGATTATGAAGGGGCTTGGGAACGATTTGATAAATCCCTGAAAAGCGCATCGAACCCTACTTTTGAGGCCCGTGCACTTTATTGGAAAGCGGAGTCGGCTTACAGGTTGAACCGTTTCGAGGAAGCTTTGGTCGATTTTGTCAGGTTCCAGAATTCATCAGTGTCCAAATCGCTACAAGAGTACGAGCATTTGGATTATAACCTGGGCTATTCTTATTTCAAATTAAAGGATTACAACAACGCCATATCCTATTTTCAGAATGTGGTGAGTTCCAATAGCATTGATGCTCAAAGGAAAAACGATGGTTATTTGCGTTTGGGCGACAGCTATTTTGTGAACAGTACATATCAATTGGCAAAGAAGGCCTACGATACCGCATCCGGTATGAATGGTCCCGAGCGTGATTATGCAGCATTCCAGAAAACACTTTGCGATGGATTTTTGGGGAATATTTCTGCGAAGATCAATGGCCTAAACGAGTTTTTGACCAATTATCCTTCCTCATCCCTTCGAGATGATGCCCTCTTCGAACTGGGCAATTCCTATATCAACAACAACCAAGAAAGTTTGGGGTTGCAGACCTATGACCGTATCGTGGCGGAGTATGCTACAAGCAAATTTGCCCCTCGTGGACTGTTGCGTTCTGGATTGGTGTATTACAATTCCAGTCGAAATGAGCAGGCGTTGAGCAAACTTAAGGAAGTGGTCCAAAAATATCCGAAAGCCCAAGAAGCCAAACAAGCGGTGGCTACCGCAAAATTGGTCTATGTGGACGAAGGTAGGGTAAGCGAATATGCTGCTTGGGCCAGAAACTTGGATTTTGTGGAGGTGACCGATTCCGAGCTGGATAATGCAAGTTTCGAATCAGCCGAAAGAAAACAGATCGAAGGCAAAACGCCAGCGGCCATACGAGGATACGAGGATTACCTAAAGCAATTTCCCAATGGGTTGCATGCCCAGAATGCGAATTTCGCCTTGGCACAACTGTATTTTGCCAATGGGGAAAAGGATAAGGCGCTGCCGAAATACAAGGCTGTTGCCGATGGTGGAAATGGTGAGTATACGGAGCAGGCCCTGACCCGTGTTTGCGAAATCTACGTGGATAAACAGGATTATAACAGTGCCATTCCCTATTTGAAAAGATTGGAGAGCACTGCGGATATTTCGGAGAACAAAACCTTTGCACAATCCAATTTGATGAAGGGCTACTACGGACAAAAGGACTACTCACAGACCATTGCTTATGCGGAGAAGGTATTGAAAGCTCCTAAAATTGATGACCGCATCAAGAGTGATGCGCAGATCATGATCGCACGGTCGGCCATTGCGACGAACAATGAGAACTTGGCCAAAACTGCTTACCAAGATGTAAAACAAATTGCATCTGGAGAATTGGCGGCAGAAGCATGGTACTACGATGCTTACTTTAAGAATCAGGAGCAGAATTATGAAGCTTCCAACGAGTCCGTTCAAAAATTAGCGAAGGATTATGCAGCTTATAAGGAATGGGCAGGAAAAGGGTTGGTGATTATGGCGAAGAACTTCTACAATTTGGGCGATGCCTTCCAAGCCACGTACATTTTGGAAAGTGTGATTTCCAACTTTTCAGAATTTGAGGACATCGTTGCTGATGCGAAGAGTGAACTGGCCACGATTAAGGCCAAAGAGGCAGAAAGCAATTCATCCGTAGATCCGAACCAAAATTAAACGAGACACAACATGCAAAAGAGAACCTATATATTTTCATTACTTTTTTTGAGCCTTTGTGGAATGGTTATCGCCCAGGAAGAGGATAACATTGGTACGGAAACGGTAACGGTGGTAAAGCCGTATTCCCCGACCGTTTCGGATGCCTTTAAAATTAAATCGTCCCCCAGCCTGAACGATTCGATCATACTCCAGAAAAAGAAAATCAATTACAGTATATTTTCGGTGCCTGTGGCATCTACATTTACCCCGGCCAAGGGGAAGGCTTCGGGGGTGGAAAAAACACCGCCGCCGACCTTGTATAATTCCTATGCGTCCATCGGGTTGGGCAATTACAACAATGCTCTGGTTGACTTTTATACAAGCCGAGAATTTAATAGGGGAGAGGACCTGTTGGATTTTGGCCTGACCCATAACTCGTCCCGTGGCGATTTGGACTCTACACCCTTGGAAACCGATTTTTACGATACCAAATTGAATGCATCCTATGCCAAAAAAGACCGTTATATGGATTGGGGAGCAGCTATTGGCCTGCAACATCAACTTTACAATTGGTACGGAATACAGAGCGAACTGTTCAGCGAGGATGAAATCAATGCCATGGATGAGCAGCAAAACTATTTCAATGCCGAGGCCAAGGCCCATTTTAATATGGAAGATTCCTATTTTAAGAGCGGAAATCTTTTATTAAGACGCTTTTGGGACGCCACGGAATCTGCAGAGAACCGTGCGGTTATCAATCCAACATTCGAGCTTCCCGTAACCGAGGAGTTGATCACGATTTCTGCCAAGGTCGATTATGTTGGGGGCAGCTTTGAAAATGGCTCTATTACGGAAGGAGTCAATGCAGGGGAGAAAAAGTATAGCAATCTTCAGGCAGGGGTAACACCAAGTTTATTGATTCTGCGTGATGATTTGACCATTAATTTGGGAGCAAATATTGTCTATGGCCTTGATATGGAAAATAGTGAGAACAACTTTTATATCTATCCGGCGGTAACAGCATCTTATCGTGTAATGGACGAAAATGTAATCGCTTATGGTGGAATAGAAGGGGAGTTGAAGCAAAACACCTATTATGATTTTGTGAATGATAACCCTTTTGTCTCTCCGACTTTGGATATTGTTCCAACGGACCAACAGTATGAAGGGTATTTAGGTTTGAAAGGGCAGTTGACCTCTAATGTGGGATACAATATCAAAGGTTCTTATATGGCTGAGAACAGAAAGCCTCTTTTCTTTCACAATCCCGTTAATACCTCAAGGGATGACGAAAAAAGCTATTACTATGGCAACTCTTTTCAAGTATTTTATGATGATGTAAAGACCTTGGGTGTTTTCGGGGAAATCAATGTGGATGTAAACCGTAATTTCTCACTTGGTGTAAATGCCGAATTCTACGATTATGATACTGAGACCGACAATCCAGCGTGGAACCTACCCTCCATTAAAGGGTCGGTTTTTATGGATTATCAAATCTCCGACCAATGGTACATGGGTGCCAATCTGTTCTACGTAGGTGAAAGAGATGATCTGTTATCTCAAATTAATCCGCTTGATTCCGAGTTGCAATTCCAACAGGTAACCTTGGATGGGTTTTTTGATGCCAATGCACACGTAGGGTACCGGTTTAACGAACAGCTTTCGATTTTTTTAAAAGCATCGAATATTGCCAACAATAGTTACCAACGTTGGGCCAATTTTCAAGTGCAAGGCTTCCAGGCCTTGGCCGGAGTTTCCTATAAATTCGATTTTTAAGGAGACTTTCTGATAGTATCTCAATCATAGATTGAGCAAAAAAACAGGAAACTTGGATTGGTGAGTGGTTAATAATTGGCCATCCATCAATTGAAAAGTATCATCCATCAATTCACGACAAATGGTATTGGTGTTAAATGTATTTTTATCGGATTTCATTAAAATTGATCCTTATGAAAAATACTTATACCATACCAAGGTTCATTGCAGGATGTGCTTTGGGAACTTTTGGTCTATTCGCACAGGATATGCAACATCCAAAGTTTGGGAGTGGATTTTATCCTACTGATGTTTATTCATTGACCAAAGCTATATGGGCTGATGTGGATGAGGAATCTCTAATGCTTCATGACGATTACGCTAAATCCACAATTTATTTAGTTAAGGAAAATGATACGCTTGTCCCAGTTTTGGATCAATATGCGAGTGACGTGCAAGATTCCAGTCTACATCTTTCGGTAAATGATTTGCCAAATATTCAAGGAGTCAAAAGAATAATATTGGTCGAAAATTATTTTACTTCTTGCTGCTTGTCAATAAGTTTGAATTATATCGTTGAAACTGCCAAGGGTCGTTTTGTTCCCTTACCTGAATTAAAAGTTGAAAATTGCGGGGATGAATTTAATTATTGGCAGTATAGGTTCCCTAATGAGATGTTTGGTGTTCAAGACAAAATTGTGCTTGGTTACTTGGATTTATCGCAGGCTTATGAAGTTAGATCATTCCAAGAAGAAAAAGTATTTTTATGGGATGGTGAAAAGTTAATCCCAAAACAATGAAAAAACCCGTGGGAGAGCCCACGGGTTTTTTTATTGTACATGCTTAAACCTTTCGATAATTACCAGCCTGGGTTTTGCTGATCTGCAAGTGTAGGGTTCGCGTTAATCTCTACCTGAGGTATCGGCCAAACAAACTTAAAGTCGGCATACGGCACAGCAGGTACACCGTAAGGACCATCATATGGAGTTCCCAAAGTGTACAATTCAGCTGCAGGTGTTCCATTGGCTACCTTTTGTGGTATTCCGTTGATGGGTTGAAGGTCATCCCCTTGAAGTCTGTGGATATCGGACCATCTTCTGCCTTCCATCAAAAACTCGATTCTTCTCTCTTTAAGGATTGCACCAACAAGTTCTCCTGCATTTGCAAAATCACCGGCTACATAAGCTTGGGTAGCTGGATCAGCAAGAGATCTGTTTCTAACTTGGTTCAATAAGGACAAGGAAGCTCCTAAATCGGCAGCTACTCTTCTAGCTTGTGCTTCGGCCATGTTCAACAATACTTCAGCATAACGGATAACAGGTGAAGCATCGGTATAGTTTACCCCATCTTTATATTTTAGGGTGAATTTTGCCCCCCCAGCGGTAAATACCATTCCGGTTCCCACTTCGGTTTCAGTTGAATTGTCTTCACGACGTAAATCATCAGCCAACCAGCTAGGATCTCTCCAAATGATAGGGCTGATGGCCACCAATCTTCTTCTGTTGTACTGTGAAGCCAATGCAGCATTCACACCAGGGTTCATGGTTGCAGCCTGTGTCAATGAGAAAATCGACTCGGAGTTTCCATAACTATCATTGAAAGGTCCATTAGGAGAATCTTCCAAAGTGTATTCGCCAGTAAGCTTGTTGCCTTCTGCGATAACACCGTCCCAATCTCTCATGTGCAGATATACCCTTGTTTTAAATGCAATGGCTGCATTTGCAGATGCCTTGGTCAATGATGTGTTGGTAATCAAGCTTTCCGCATCGTCCAAATCTTGCAATACTTTTTCATAAACCTCTGCTACGGTATTTCTACCGAGCACGATTTCTGAATCGATTTCAGCTTGAGTATCGATACCTACCTCTCTGTAAGGAACTCCAGGGTGTGAAGCACCAGCGGAAAAGTTATAAGGTCTTGCGAAGAAATTTAGCAATTCAAAGTGGGTTATGGCACGCAAAAATTTCGCTTGTCCAATATAATCGTCTGCAACAGCTTGGGTAATGATACCAGCTTCAGCAGCAGTGGTAACTCCTTCAATCACCAAGTTGGCCCTGTTGATCAAACGGTAACCATCTATCCAATAATACACGTTGTTCGCAGTGGTTGGGTCATATGTAGCCGTATAGGTCAACTGGTAGAAGGTAGCTGTGTTTACCACATCTTCTCCTCGGTTGTCCCCTTGTTGTACGAAAGCGGCACCCCAGATATATCCACGCCCAGCATTGGGGTTAGTTGAGTTATACTGACCAATTGCGGCAGCATTGTACATCCCGTTAACCGAACTCTCGATCAACGAGGCGGATGAATATGAGTCACTCAACGAAATGTTATTGATAGGACTCAGGTCCAAAAGAGTTTCGTCAGAACATGAGATCACACTAATTCCGAAAAAGGAAAGGGTGATGTATTTGAATATCTTTTTCATTTTGAAGAATTATAGATTAACATTTAGACCTATGGATAATACTTTTGATCTTGGTGTACCGTTAATGTCCACACCGCTGGACTCCATTTCCGGGTTCAAGCCCTTATAGTCTGTAATGGTCAATAGGTTTTGTCCTTGGATAAAGAACCTTACCATGTCCACATTCAACTTATCAGTTACTAGTGATGGGAGTTTATAGCCCAAAGTGATATTGTCCAAGCTAATAAAATCACCTTTTTCCAAGAATCTAGTTGTAGCATGTCCTGTTAGGTTTGTAAAGGTGTTGCTACTTGCGTAAAGCCTAGGTGTAATTCCATCTCCAGGATTGGAAGCACTTTGCCATCTTCCCAAAATCTCAGTAGAGTTGTTATTGAAGTTTTGGGTCACTAAATCTCTACGAGTTGCGTTGAACACTTCGTTACCACCACTATAACGGAACATAAAGCTAAAATCGAAGCCTTTGTATGTGAATCTGTTAATGACGGAACCGTAATAAGTAGGTAAGGAATTTCCAAGAATAAACTTGTCGTCCGCAGCGCTTAAAGAAGAAGCTTCTGATAGGTCTCCAGGATTGCTGGGGTTGAATACAAAATAGGTCTGTGTATCCAGGTTGCCCTGTACCAAAGAACCATCAGCTTTATAGTACACTGGGTTACCGTTAGCAGGGTTAACGCCCCAATATCTGTGTCCATAAATAGAGTTGATGGACTCCCCCTCTCTAATAATCAAGTTGGGAGCGATGTTGGTGTTGGTAGAAGTACCTCCAATAATATCTTGACCTTCGGGAAGGTTGGTTATCTTGTTTTTGTCCAATGTCAAGTTAGCGGAAACATTCCAGCTGAAATTAGCTGTGTTGAAAGGAGTGTAATTTACAGCAAATTCAAGACCTTCGTTTACCATATTACCAATATTTTTCTTGATTCTACTGTCCGGCACACCCAATGATTGAGGTACAGGTACATCAAGAATCAAACCATCAATATCATTTTTATAGTAGTCAAAACTGATGGTCAATTTGTCGGACATGAAGCCTAAGTCCACCCCATAATCTGTCTTTTTACTAGTTTCCCATATCAATAGGTCGTTTCCAAATTGGGTGAATGCGATACCGTTTAGGGTGCCGTATTGTGAGGCTGAGGTCAATCCTAAATATGGATAGTCTCCAATATCTGTGTTTCCTACCTCAGAGTATGAACCTCTTAGTTTAAAGAGGGAAATAGCAGGGTTCAAACCACTGAAAAATTCCTCGTTGGCAATGTTCCAACCTGCAGAATACCCAGTAAAGTTATTCCAACGGGTGGCTTCGCTTAATTTTGAAATACCATCCCTTCGTATAGATCCTTGAAGAAAATAACGCTGTTTAAAGTTATAGCTTAAACGACCTACATAGGAGCTGATACCGTTTTCTGTTACACTACCTCCGGAAGTTTGTGTGCCATAAGCTCCGGTAACTAAGTTTTTGTTGTAGAACTCATCTAAAAGATCGGTACCTGTTCCAAAGAAACTTTTGAACTTATCTTTTTGAAATTCCATAACAGCGGTAACACCAATGTTGTGAGCATCAGCAATACTAGTGTTGTAGTTGATGATGTTCTGGGTATTCCAACGTAGATAATCCTGATTGTTGTTTTGTAACCTTCCATTAGATCCCCTGCCGTCACCATGTATGGGACTGTAGTACAAAAATCCATTGGTAATGGTATTGTTGGCACTTGCCTGGAACCTGTAGGTAAGACCTTCCAATAGTTTTACTTCGCCAAAAGCGCTGGCCAAAGTATTGTTTGATATGGACTGGAATTTATTATTGACGAGTACGTAGCCAATATTGGAAATGTTGTCGCCAACAGGGTCTGTGTTGTCCCATTGCCCTACTACGCTTCCATCAGCAGATAGGTTAAAGCCGGTAGGATTGCTCGGGTCATAGATTGGTATGTTGGGAAGCTGTCTGGTAGCATTAAAAATGTTTCCTGAAAGTGAGTTTCCTCCCGTATTCAATCCATTTAATTCAGTTCTAGTGATTGCAAGGTTACCACCAACGGTCAACCAATCAAAAACATCGTGTTCAAGGTTGGTTCTAATGCTGTGACGCTTCATGTTGTTGGATACTGCAACACCGTCCTGATCGGTAAAACCAAGGGACATGAAATATTTGGTCCTATCGGTTCCTCCGTTTACGGATAGGTTGTGATCCATTTGCAGCGCGTTTGAATTGAGTACTGCACCTTGCCAATCGGTATCATAGTCATTTCCAATGGCCCAAGGAGCCTGTCCTCTGTTTGTACGCTTTTCATTTGCAGTTTCCAAGAACTGTGCGGTATTCAACAAATCAAAGGTTTTGATCGGTGATGCAAAACCGGTTACCACGTTGTAGCTCACTTGGGTAGAACCTTTTTTACCTTTTTTTGTAGTAATCAAGATTACACCATTGGCAGCTCTCGAACCGTAAATAGCGGTTGCAGCACCATCCTTCAAAATTTCAAAAGATTCGATGTCGTTTGGATTGATGCTGTTCAATGCGTTGGTCGATGCATATCCACCAATATCTCCAGTAATAATTGGAACACCGTCAACAACTACCAAAGGATAAGTTCCAGAACTAATTGAGCCTAGACCCCTGATCCTGATTCTTGGGGCTTCCCCGAGTATACCGTTATTGGTGGTGATTTGCACACCAGCGGCCCTACCGGCCAATTGGCTTTCGAAACTGGGTGTTACAAGGCCTTGGATGTCTCCTCCGGATACACTGGCAATCGCCCCAGTGATTTCCTTCCTTTTTTGTACACCATAACCAACCACTACAACTTCTTCCAAGGCTTGCGCGTCTTCTTCCATTTGTATGTTTATGATGCTCTGTACACCTACGGTGGCTTGGGTCTCTTTTTGCCCCAGATAAGTAAATACAAGGGTCTGGCCTACTTCTGCTTGTAAGTTATAGTTACCATCAAAATCGGTTTGAGTACCCTGTGTGGTCCCCTTGATAACAACGTTTACGCCTGGTAATGGCAGTCCGCTCCCATCAGTTACTGTACCACTTATCATTTTTTCCTGTGCGGAAGACAGATGCACAACAAATGCCATCAAAAGCGCCAGTAATACTTTTGTTTTTGTTCTCATTTAATTTGAGTGTTAATTAATAGATTCATTTTTTGAATTAGTTTATTGATTAAGAAAAGCCGGTCAATTTTTTGGTGACTAATCCAAATAAACAAATGGGCCAGTTAGACTACATAATGTTTTGAAATATGACCGAACTAATCTTAATCAGCAGATAAAATAAATGAGAGGTGATGGGATGATGATTACGACCGACCTAGGTTTATGGTTTACCGACGAATATTAACCCTTACTTTTGTGTAATAGATTGATGATGAGATTGTTGAAATTTTGTTAAATAATTTCAGGCTAGCTGGGTTTTCTTAAAAAAAAGACAAAAAACTATTGATTTAAGGCTTTGATATACTGGACTGGAGTCATACTTTTTCGCTTTTTGAAAGCATTGTAGAAAGATACTTTATTGTTAAATCCAGACGCATAAATAAGGTCGGAAATTGAGTCTATTTGATGTGGGTTTTCATCAATATGAGCCAAGCATTCATCAATGCGATAATCATTGATGAATTCATAAAAGTTCTTATTGAATTCTTGATTGATAACTTGTGAGAGACTGTAACGGTCTGTATTGAGTTTTTTGGCCAAGGTCTCCAGCGATAATGTAGGATTCAAAAATATTTTTTCCTCCATGGAACTTAAAAGTTGTAATCTTAATGTGCTCGCCATGGCTATAGTTAGGCCTGAGTTTTGATATTTTTCCTTGATTTGGGTATTGTTCAGTCTAATTTGTAAAGGTTCAGTAACAATAGCAGGAAATAGATATAACAGGAAAGAGATGATAATAATAAAAACCGAAAAAAAGTAGGCGATTATATATCTTGTTACATTAATAAGTGAAAATTCATCTTTAAATAGGGCTCCTATTATTGAGATCAGAAATATTGAAAAGAAGAAAATAACCAGTATTCTTAACCAATTTCGGTCCATGCTATCAATCTGTTTTCGATACTTGATATATTGTTTTATAATTAAAGCCAAGAAAAAGGCAAAATAAAAACTTTTTAAGTAGTAACTGTTCAGTAGTTGAACCCCTTGTAGTCTGAGCCCGTTGCCAGGCATATCACTATTGGTGTTGGTCAGAATTAATATTGATAACAAACTAATAATAAAAATGACGAAGTACTGCAATATTGCTGTTGCCTTCATTTTTTGATGCGGATACACCTTTCTTTGGATATAGAGGAATAGGGATGGGCCCAAAAGAAAGGAAATACTTGAATAAAACGGGATTTTGGGTATATGCAGAACACCATCCCACCACAGTAAAGTAAGCTCTAGAAGAATGGCCGCCATGGCAATTATGAAAACTCCCATGTACAGATTATGTTTTTTCAAAAAAATAAGGTAACTGCCAACTCCAGCCCCCAAAAGGGATATTCCGATGAATATAAAATGGAGTAGATTGAGTTCGCTGGGGATGGCGGTCTCCAAAGTTTTTAAAGGCAGTATAGCCTTTGTCCAAAAGGAAAAAGCTGATACAATGTCCATAGGTAAATTAGCTATCAAAAATGTTTTGTAAAGTAGTGATAATAATGAATCGAAACTCTTAAAATTTAAATTTTCAAAAAATATCTAGCTCTTTATTTAGGTGAGCGCGATTTCCCTATCCTTACTTTTTCTATTTTTGAAGGAAACCGACAGAAATGAAAAACTTCTATCTAATTGTGATTGCTCTTCTTGCCTTTTCATGCGAGAATAAGGAACAAGCTGACCTTGTCATTACCAATGCAAATATCTATACGGTAAATGCCGATTTTTCCAAAGCATCAAGTATGGCCATAAAAGATGGAAAGTTTGTTGAAGTTGGCAGTACCGAAGAAATTTTAGAAAAATACGAAGCCCAAGAGCAGATTGATGCCCAGGGCAAAACCATTGTTCCAGGACTAATAGATGCCCATTGTCATTTTTATGGATTGGGACAGAATCAGCAGGTGGTTGATTTGGTTGGAACCCAAAGTTTTGACGAAGTGGTGGAACGGGTGGTGACGTTTCAACAAGAGCGTCCTTCCAATTTTATTTTAGGAAGAGGATGGGACCAGAACGATTGGAAGGTAAAAGAGTTTCCGACCAAGGATAAACTGGATGAATTGTTCCCTGATACTCCTGTGGCTTTGGAACGCATTGATGGACATGCCTATTTGGTCAATCAAAAGGCATTGGATTTGGCTGGTATTACGGAGTATACATTCGTGGAAGGGGGTGAAATTGTATTGGATGAAAATACCAATATAACCGGAGTTTTGGTAGATGGCCCAATGAGAATGATTGATAATGTAATTCCAAAAGCGAGTCTAGAACAAAAAATACAGGCACTTAAGGATGCTGAAGCAATTTCTTTGGATTATGGACTGACGACTGTTAACGATGCGGGGCTGCCGAGAGATATCATTGAGTTGATAGATAGTCTGCAACAAGCTGGTGAACTATCTATACGAGTGTATGCCATGGTGTCCAATTATCCCGAGAATCTGGATTATTTTTTGGAAAAAGGAATTATCAAAACAGAAGGCTTGAATGTTCGTTCTGTAAAAGTATATGGTGATGGTGCATTGGGTTCTCGAGGAGCTGCATTACGCGCTCCCTATTCCGATAAGCCTGGTCATTTTGGGGCCATGGTCACCCCAGTAAACCAGATTGAAGCACTTGCACAGCGAATCGCATCCACCGATTATCAAATGAATACACATGCTATTGGCGATTCGGCCAATATTGTGGTGCTTCGTGCTTATGAAAAAGCATTGGAGGGCAAAACCGACCGCAGATGGAAAGTGGAGCATGCTCAAGTAATATCGGAATCCGATTTCGATTATTTTAAAGATGGTATTATTCCTTCGGTTCAGCCTACCCACGCCACTAGCGATATGTACTGGGCCGAGGATAGGTTGGGTGCCGAGCGTGTCAAAGGTGCCTATGCCTATAAAGATTTATTGGATAGAGCAGGTCTAGTTGCCTTGGGTACCGACTTTCCTGTGGAGCAGGTAAACCCATTTTTAACATTTTATGCAGCCGTGGCCCGTCAAGATGTGGAACAATACCCAGAAGGTGGTTTTCAAATGGAGAATGCCTTGAGCAGGGAGGAAACCCTGAAAGGGATGACTATTTGGGCGGCCTATTCCAATTTTGAGGAAGATGAAAAAGGAAGCATCGAACCAGGTAAATTTGCCGACTTTGTAATATTGAGCGATGACATTATGACGATTCCCTCTGAAGAAATTCCACATGTAACGGCCGAACATGTTTTCTTGGGCGGTGTTCAGAAGAAATAATACCTTCCATTAATAGTGATGTGGAAAAACAAAAAAGCCCCGAAATGGGGCTTTCATAATTTATAAAACTAAAACTTTTTAGTAGCTAATGGGTAAGGTAGCCCTTGTAGTACCCCAACCCATGACCAAATTTCCGTCATCGTCAAAAGCAATACCAAAAGCTTCCAATTCTTCGCTATCGGTAGAAGTGGTTGCTGTGGCTCTGACCACATCGCTATCACTGTCATAGGAATAAGCTCCCCACTGGTGTAGGTTGCTGTTCAGGATTACCGTCCACTCATCTTCACCAGGAATGGTGAACAAAGCATAGGAGCCCGCCTTAATGGTTTTGCCGCCCACTTTGGCATCTTTATAAAAAGTGATTTCAGTAGCTTCGTTTGCTCCAGTTCTCCAAACTTTACCCACAGGGGCCAACTCGGCAAGGCTACGTCCTTTTAACTGCGGACGACTGTAAATTACTCTCGCAGCTTTATCAGCTTCTCTTGAACTAGCTGGGTAATAGGCGATATCCGCAGGACTTTTGTCCAGTCCGCTAAACTTTTGTGCCGTCGCATCTGTAGTGAATGCCAAACTAGTGCATAGCACCATAAGTAATACTGTTAATTTCTTCATGATTGTGATTTAAGTTCTTTCAAAACTAGTTAATAAAATATTGTTTAAATATACAGACGGGAAAATTAAGTATCCTTACAAAAGGAGGCAGTTAAAAAAGATAAACCAAATTTTTTATTTCAAATTAACTAATATTGATGGTTTTTTATTTCGATATGTAATTATTTTAATCGTAACTGTTTTGTTTTATTAACTTTAAATTCATTTTTGTTTCAAGATTGTTATTAAATTTATTTTTATGTGTGGTATTGTATGCGCATTTGATGTGAAGGAAAGTACAGAAGTACTTAGGCCCCAATTGTTGGAGATGTCGAAGAAAGTAAGGCACCGTGGGCCGGATTGGAGTGGGATTTATTCCAATGATAAAGCGATTATGGCCCATGAAAGATTGGCCATTGTAGACCCGGCTTCGGGCAAACAACCGCTGTTTAGTGCAGATGGTAAATTGGTGCTTGCCGCCAATGGCGAAATATATAATCATCAAGAGCTAAGAAAACAGTTCGATGGAAAATATGAATTCCAGACCCAATCTGATTGTGAGGTAATATTGGCCTTGTATCAAGAAAAAGGAGCTGACTTTGTGGACGAAATGAACGGAATTTTTGGTTTCACCATTTACGATTCCGAAAAAGATGAATATTTCATTGCCCGTGACCATATGGGGATTATTCCTTTATATATCGGGTGGGACAAAAATGGAACCTTTTACGTAGCCTCCGAATTGAAGGCTTTGGAAGGAACATGTTCCAAAATCCAATTATTTCCTCCCGGACACTACATGCACAGCTCCGACGGTGAGTTTGTTAGGTGGTACAAGCGAGATTGGATGGAGTACGATGCCGTAAAGGAGAACGAGACCAGTATTCAAAAAATAAAGGATGCTTTGGAAGCCGCAGTGCACCGTCAATTGATGTCCGATGTCCCTTATGGAGTGTTGCTTTCGGGTGGGTTAGATTCTTCAGTAACTTCCGCAATCGCCAAAAAATATTCCCAAAAGCGTATTGAGTCCGGAGACACTGCTGATGCTTGGTGGCCACAACTGCACTCATTCTCCGTAGGGTTGGAAGGTTCGCCCGATTTGGCAGCGGCCCAAAAAGTAGCCGATCATATCGGAACAGTGCACCACGAAATCAAATTTACCATTCAGGAAGGGCTGGATGCAATAAAAGATGTTGTATATAATCTAGAAACCTACGATATTACAACTATAAGAGCCTCCACTCCAATGTACTTAATGGCGAGGGTAATCAAATCCATGGGAATCAAAATGGTCCTTTCGGGTGAGGGAGCCGATGAATTGTTTGGTGGATATCTGTATTTCCACAAGGCACCGAGCCCAATGGATTTTCATGAGGAAACCGTAAGAAAACTGGATAAGCTCCATATGTACGATTGCTTAAGGGCAAACAAGTCATTGGCCGCTTGGGGTATTGAAGGGCGTGTACCTTTCTTGGACAAAGAGTTTATGGATGTGGCAATGAGCATCAACCCAAAAGATAAGATGATCAATGGCGAACGAATGGAGAAATGGGTAGTGCGAAAAGCGTTTGAAGATTATTTGCCGGACAGTGTGGTCTGGAGACAAAAAGAACAATTTTCGGATGGTGTAGGATATAGCTGGATAGATACTTTAAAAGCCGTAGTGGCGGAAGAAGTAACGGATGAGCAGTTGGAGAACGCACATTTTAAGTTCCCCATACAAACGCCTACATCCAAAGAAGAATATTATTATCGTTCAATTTTTGAGAGTCATTTTCCATCGGATGCAGCAGCACTGTGTGTTCCCCAGGAACCTTCAGTTGCTTGCAGTACCAAGATTGCCTTGGAGTGGGATGAGGCCTTTAAAAATATGAACGACCCATCAGGAAGAGCTGTGGCTAAGGTTCATACCGATGCGTATATGAAATAACCCCCGTTTAAACCAACCAAACGTTATGAAGCAGTAATCTAACTAGTTTCATTTTTTAATTAGTCCGAAAAGCCCCTTATCAAAGGGGCTTTTTAGTTGTCTGTAGCGGTAGGTGGGTATAAGCTTCAAACCAAGTCGTTTTCCACAGTTTTTGTTGATAACTTAGGGTGTCCAACAAGCAGTTTAAGACCATTTACACAGGGTATTGATTATATTTGTAAGATTTGAATTTTTGAGGCAAATACAGAAAATATATGAGCGAAGAAGCTAACAAGAAACAATACTCCGCGGATAGCATCCAGGCCCTCGAGGGAATGGAGCACGTACGTATGAGACCTTCCATGTATATTGGAGATGTAGGGGTCAGAGGATTGCATCATTTGGTGTATGAGGTTGTGGACAACTCCATCGATGAGGCGATGGCCGGTTACTGCGATAAAATCGAGGTGACCATCAATGAAGATAACTCCATAACTACGGAAGATAATGGTAGGGGTATCCCTGTGGACCTTCATAAAAAAGAAGGAGTTTCTGCCCTCGAGGTAGTAATGACCAAAATTGGTGCAGGTGGTAAGTTCGATAAGGATTCCTATAAAGTTTCCGGTGGACTCCACGGTGTAGGTGTATCTTGTGTCAACGCATTGTCAACTAGTTTAAAAGCGACCGTTTATCGTGATGGTAAAATTTGGGAGCAAGAATATGAAAGAGGGAAGAGTCTTTATCCTGTTAAAAGTGTAGGGGAAAGCAAGGAAACGGGTACCATAGTAACCTTTGTTCCAGATGATACTATTTTCACCCAAACAACAGAATACAATTACGAGACTTTGTCCAATAGAATGCGCGAGCTTGCCTATTTGAATAAAGGAATCACTATAAAACTTACGGACAAAAGGAATAAGGACGAAAAGGGAGAATTTATCTCGGAAACTTTTCATTCCGAAGAAGGTTTAAAGGAATTCATCAAATTCTTGGATGGAAACAGAGAGCCTTTGATTCAGAACGTAGTTTCCATGGAGGGCGAAAAAAACGGTATTCCCGTTGAAGTGGCCATGGTCTACAATACAGGGTATTCCGAAAACCTTCATTCCTATGTGAACAATATCAACACACACGAAGGAGGTACGCACCTTTCAGGTTTTAGAAGAGGTTTGACAACTACCTTGAAAAAGTATGCGGATAATTCCGGGATGTTGGACAAATTAAAGTTCGAAATATCCGGAGATGATTTCCGTGAAGGATTAACGGCCATTGTTTCTGTAAAAGTTGCAGAACCACAGTTCGAAGGTCAAACAAAAACTAAATTAGGTAACCGAGAAGTGACCAGTGCAGTGAGTCAAGCCGTTTCCGAAATGTTGACAGATTATTTGGAAGAAAATCCAGATGATGCCAAGCAAATTGTGGAAAAAGTAAAGCTGGCCGCTCAAGCTAGACATGCCGCTGCAAAGGCGCGTGAAATGGTTCAGCGTAAAAACCCGATGAGTGTTGGTGGATTGCCAGGGAAACTATCTGACTGTTCCGAACAAGACCCGACCAAATGCGAAGTGTTCCTAGTGGAGGGAGATTCCGCAGGTGGAACGGCAAAACAGGGAAGGGACAGGAACTTCCAAGCCATATTGCCATTGCGTGGTAAGATTTTGAACGTGGAAAAAGCCATGCAGCACAAGGTTTTTGAAAACGAGGAAATCAAGAATATTTATACGGCTTTAGGTGTTACCATCGGAACCGAAGAGGACAGTAAGGCGTTGAACTTGGATAAACTTCGCTATCATAAGGTAGTCATCATGTGTGATGCGGATGTCGATGGTAGCCACATTGAAACTTTGATTTTGACATTCTTCTTCCGTTATATGAGAGAGCTTATTGAAGGTGGGCACGTATATATTGCAACCCCTCCGTTATATTTGGTGAAAAAAGGTGCCAAAAAACGCTATGCATGGAACGATAAGGACCGTGATGCAATCAATGCAGAAATGGGTGGGGGAGCAGGTATCCAACGTTACAAAGGTCTTGGTGAAATGAATGCTGAGCAGCTTTGGGATACCACTATGAATCCAGATTTCAGAAAATTGCGTCAGGTACAAATTGACAATGCCACCGAATCGGACCGAATATTCTCTATGTTAATGGGGGACGAAGTGCCGCCTAGACGTGAATTTATAGAGAAAAATGCCGTCTATGCCAATATAGATGTATAGATAACAAGCATTTCACAACAAAAACTCGCCTCACCAAGGCGAGTTTTTTAGTTTTGGGTAAAACTTCAAGATTATGAAAAAAATAATTGTAGCCTTAGCGTTGGTCTCGGTGACCATGGGCAAGGCCCAAGATTTGAATGATATCTTTGTTTCTGGTGTGGCAGATGCAGAACGATTTGCCAATGCCTATTTGTCTCCCGTTTCTGAAGGGGCCATTTACAGCATATCCAATGGATGGTACAATACTGCGTATGCCAAACCTTTGGGTGGATTCGAAATTTCTATAATTGGTAACATGACCGGCTTTAAGAACAAGGATGATAAAAAGGCATTTTTGTTGAATCCTGCCGATTATGAGAACTTGGACTTTGTGCAGAATCCGGGCCAAGCCAGAATGGTGTCGACCGCCTTGGGCGATATAGAAGGCGTAGAGGTCTTTGTTGAGGACCAAAGCGGCGTGTTCCGTGAGGACTTTGTGCTTCCTTCGGGACTTTCGTCAGAAAACCTAAATTTTATCCCATCAGGGTATCTTCAGGCAAGTGTTGGCTTGGTCAAAGGACTGGAGGTGAAAGCACGCTTTTTGCCAAAAATCAAATTTGATGACGATGCCAAAATAGGATTGTTTGGAGCTGGCTTGCAATATGATTTCACCAAAATATTGCCAGCGGACAAGGTGATGCCCGTGGCCATTTCGGCGGTCATAGGATATACCAATTTGAACGGAGAGTATGATTTTACGGATTCTAATTTTATTGATGGCAGTGATCAACGTATTGATGCAAACTTTAAAACTTGGAATTTTAGTGCTGTCGTTTCAACAAAAAACATTCCGGTAATCAATTTTTATGGAGGACTTGGTTATATCACAGGTAAATCGGATATCGATTTGCTGGGAACTTATCAGGCAAACGGACCTTTCTTTTCGGAGACGGTAGAGGACCCTTTTACGGTGTCAAAGAATGCGAGTGGGGTAGCCGCCACCTTGGGTACCAAATTGAAACTTGGCTTTTTTAGACTTAATGCAGAATACAATATAGCTGAATTCAGCACCTTCACCTTTGGTGTTAACTTCGGATTCAGGTAGAAAGGAAACCAAATCAACTGACCAAAAATAAAGAAGGCCCCGTAATGGGGCCTCCTATTTTCATATATGTAGTCTTCACGTCATTCCCTGGTGGCGAAGACCGAGCCATTATCCAGGGTCAATATTTCTGGTGTTTTTGCTTTCTCCAAGCTTACCGTAATATCGGTCACCTCAGGATCACCGTATGTAATGGAATAGGTTCCTTTTTCTTGGGACCATTTAAAATCAGTGTAAAAAATCAATTTGGAGTTCGAATACCTTTGGTACCTACCTAGGTATACATCGTTGAAAATCCATTCTTCGCGAACGGTATTGGAACTTTTGTCTGTGGTGCTGGTAGATTCAGTCTTTGCCCAGATGCCCAGGATAGGGTCGTGATTCTCTGGTACGCGAGTACAGTTGCTTATGGCAATGATGCCAACAATGGACAACAATGAAAAGAGCTTTTTCATAGGTCAAGTAGGTTACGTTAAATTTGGGACTATAAGAACGTAGCATTGTAGGAATCTATTGCATAAAATTTATAAAATATTTCTTTTTTTAGGCGCCACCTGTCATAATCAGCTTTTCTACACTTCAAAATAACTTTGAGAAGGTATAATTTGATAGAATTGACGCGCTAAAACTGGTAAAAGTCAGCTTCTTTCTGCGTCAAATGCATTATTTTTGAAGACTAAAATTTAAATCTATACAAATGAAAGTTACCGTAGTTGGAGCAGGCGCAGTGGGAGCAAGCTGTGCAGAATACATAGCAATGAAAAATTTTGCGGCAGAAGTTGTTTTATTGGATATCAAAGAAGGATACGCCGAAGGTAAGGCCATGGATTTGATGCAGACGGCCTCTTTGAACGGTTTTGATACCAAAATTACTGGAAGTACCAGCGATTACAGTAAAACTGCAGGTAGTGATATCGCAGTGATCACCTCAGGAATTCCACGTAAACCGGGAATGACTCGCGAGGAGTTGATCGGTATCAACGCCGGAATCGTAAAAACCGTTGCAACAAACCTTATCGAGCATTCTCCAGAGGTAACTATCATAGTAGTGAGCAACCCAATGGATACCATGACCTATTTGGTTCACAAAGCAACAGGATTGCCAAAGAATAGAATTATCGGAATGGGCGGTGCTTTGGACAGTGCACGTTTTAAATATAGGCTGGCGGAAGCATTGGAAGCCCCGATTTCCGATGTGGACGGTATGGTAATCGGCGGGCACAGTGATACGGGAATGGTTCCTCTAATTGGCCACGCCACTAGAAACAGTGTGAAGGTTTCCGAATTTTTGTCGGAGGATAAAATGAATTGGGTAGTGGAAGAGACCAAAGTTGGAGGTGCCACTTTGACCAAATTGTTGGGCACAAGTGCTTGGTATGCCCCAGGTGCTGCCGTATCCGGATTGGTACAGGCCATTGCATGCGACCAAAAGAAAATGTTCCCATGTTCGACTTTGTTGGAAGGTGAGTACGGATTGAACGACATTTGTATCGGCGTACCAGTTATTTTGGGTAAAGGAGGTATCGAGAAAATCGTTGAAATCGAATTGTCCGATGCAGAAAAGGCCAAAATGCAGGAAAGTGCAGAAGGCGTTAAAAAAACCAACGGACTTCTGGAAGTCTAGACCAAATCAACAATAACCAACTAAGATGTCATTTCGGACGCGGCCTCGAGGAGTTTTACCATCAATATGTATGGAAATTTAAAGGTTTGTCCGGAATGACATTTTTATTTTAACAGCGTAACCATCAACCGTAATTGCAATTACATCAATTTCTATTGTCAAATGTTATCGGAAATGATATATTTGCACGCTGTTTAAGAAAACTTCTATAAAATTAACAATCAATGCAGAATAAAGGACTTATAAGGCTTTTCGCGATCCTTTTTGGCTTGGTGAGCATCTATCAGTTGTCTTATACTTTCATCACTAACAAGTTGGAGGGAGATGCTGAAGCATACGCAGTTAGCCAAATTTCGGAGGCTGAGGAAGATTATGTTGCAAAGCGTGAAGCTTTAGAGGCATCGTATTTGGACTCGATCAGTGATAACACTGTTTTGGGCTTTACGAGCTATGAAGATGCCAAGACGAAAGAGTTGAACAAGGGATTGGACCTTAAAGGAGGTATCAACGTTACCTTGCAGATTTCCGTTAAGGATATCTTGAAAGGCTTGGCCAACAATACCAAGAACCCAGTTTTCAACAAAGCATTGGCCGATGCGGATGAAGCATCCAAGAGTAGTGATAACACTTACTTGGAGCTATTTTTCGAGGCTTTTGACCAAATCAAGGGAGATACCAAATTGGCATCACCGGATATTTTTGCAAACAAAGGTCTTAGCGATGATATCAACTTTCAAATGACGGATGATCAGGTGAAGCCTATCATCAGAAGAAAGATTGATGAATCCATTGTATCTGCATTCGAAGTACTTCGCGAACGTATTGATGGCTTTGGTGTAACCCAGCCAAATATTCAAAGGGAAGGAAATTCCGGCCGAATCTTGGTGGAACTTCCTGGTGCTAGGGATATCGCCCGTGCACAAGAGCTTTTGTCAAGTACCGCACAATTGGAGTTCTGGGAAACCTATCCGCAGAGCAACAACAGCATTGGAAACTTTTTGGTAAGTGCCAATGAGCGTTTAAAAGAAATCTTGAAGCCCGAAGCTAAAGAAGATACCGAAGCTAAACCAGAGTCTGAAATCGATTCTTTGCTTTCCGATGTTTCACAGGATTCTTTGGATATGACCGCACAGGCCAATCCAATTTTGGGCAAACTGATTCCTGCTAATCCAGGTAGCCACGCCATTGCAAGAGCTATGGTTTCCGATACCGCTGAATTGGGCGAGTACTTGAGGATGCCAGAAATCAAAAGATTGTTGCCAAACGATATTCAATTTACAAAGTTCCTTTGGGAGCGTCCAGCACAAGATGTTGAGATAGTAGATTTATATGCATTGAAATCTAACAGGGAAGGAACTCCAAGAATTAGTGGAGATGTAGTTTCCGATGCACAAGATACCTTTGATCAATTCAACAAACCTGCCGTTAGCATGACCATGAATACTCGTGGTGCTAAAGAGTGGGAAGAATTGACAGGTGATGCATACAATAACCAAACAGGTATCGCCATTGTTTTGGATAACAAAGTATATACTGCACCGGGTGTTTCTTCAGGGCCTATTTCTGGAGGACGTTCCGAGATTACAGGTACATTTACGGTAAACGAAACCAAAGATATTGCTAACGTACTGCGTGCTGGTAAACTTCCTGCGTCCGCAGATATTATCCAATCCGAAGTAGTTGGGCCATCCTTAGGACAAGAAGCTATCGATAGTGGGTTTATGTCTTTCGTCATCGCCATGATCTTTGTATTGGTATGGATGATTTTCTACTATGGTAGAGCAGGGGTGTTCGCAGACATCGCATTGGTATTCAACATTCTTTTGATTTTTGGTGTTTTAACAAGCCTTGGTGCTGTGTTGACATTGCCGGGTATCGCAGGTATTGTATTGACCATTGGTATGTCCGTAGATGCCAACGTACTTATCTTTGAGAGGATAAAAGAAGAGTTGGCCCGTGGAAAAGGAAAAGCTCAAGCCATTGCCGATGGTTTTGGAAATGCCTTGTCTTCCATTTTGGATGCCAACATTACTACAGGTCTTACGGCGATCATACTGTTTATTTTTGGATCAGGACCGATTAAAGGTTTTGCCACTACATTGATGATCGGTATTGTAACCTCGCTGTTCACGGCCATATTTGTCACTAGGTTAATGATTGAGGCCTACACCAGTAAAAAAGGACGTCGATTGGATTTCAGTACCGGGATTACCAAGAATCTTTTCACCAAGATGAACATTGATTTCTTGTCCAAGCGTAAGATTGCTTACATTGTTTCTGGAATCTTGGTAGCAGTAAGTGTATTCTCATTGCTTACCAAAGGACTAAACCAAGGTGTCGATTTTATTGGTGGACGCTCATACCAAATTCGTTTTGAGAAAGCCGTGAGTCCTTCTGAGATTGCTTCTGAACTGAATGCCGAATTTGGTAGCGGAACCATGGTGAAAACCTTTGGTGATGCCAATCAAATTAAGGTGACCACTCCTTACAAGGTGGATGAAGAAGGTGTGGAAGTGGATACCGAAATTCAAAATAAATTATACATCACCCTTCAAAAATATTTGCCAGATGGTACGTCTTTTGAAGACTTTACCGTGGGAGCATCAGAAAAATCAATCGGGATTCTACAATCGGTTAAAGTAGGTCCGACAATCGCAGATGACATCAAGAAAAATGCATTCTTGGCCATTATAGGTTCCTTGGCGGTAGTTTTCCTTTATATCCTATTGCGATTTAGAAAATGGCAATTCTCATTGGGTGCCGTTGTTGCGGTATTCCACGATGTAATGATCGTGTTGGGTATATTCTCTCTAACAGGAAGCATTATGCCTTTCAATATGGAAATCGACCAAGCCTTTATTGCTGCCATACTTACGGTAATTGGATACTCCCTGAACGATACGGTAGTAGTATTCGACCGCATCCGTGAGATTACAGCACTTAAAGGATTCAACGATGGAGTAAACATTAATGATGCATTGAACAGCACTTTGAGTAGAACGTTGAACACCTCGCTTACCACGTTGATCGTGTTGTTGGCCATCTTCATTTTTGGAGGTGAGAGCCTTAGAGGATTTATGTTCGCAATGATCGTAGGTGTAATTGTAGGTACATACTCTTCTGTATTTATCGCAACACCTGTGATGTTCGACTCATTAAAGAAGAAAATTGCTGCTGCTACAGGAGCATAGTTTTTCGTTTTTTTACATTACACTTTAATAATAAAGGCCCTCAATTTTGAGGGCCTTTATTTTTTATACTTTGTTTGCGGATAACGTTCCCAGCCACGATAATAGTTGACTGAACAGAGTAAAGTTCTGGATGACCCTGAGCTGGCCATTAAAACCCCATTTGTCCCTTTCTTTAGGGTGATTGAGCATATAGGCCAAGGTCTTGGACAGGCTTTCGATATCCATAGGGTCTGGATTTATTTGCCCTGTTTTATTGTGAACAACCTGATATTTGAGTCCCGCCGCATTGGATACCAAAACGGGTTTTCTTTTCCACATGGCTTCCGTAGCTGTAAGTCCAAACCCTTCTTGGATGGAATTCTGCACAATAATACTGGAGGAACGCTGAAGCGCATTTACAATCAGTGCATTTTCTTTTGGATTGTCCAATGGCAGTAACAAAATGGCGATATCGTTCTGCATGTTTTTATCCACCGTTTTATAGGTTTCCGTCAATTCTTCGAGGACTTCTTTTCCTTCTGGATCGTCGGAAACAAATGCAGGATCGGGTCCACCCATCACCAATAGTGTCATTTCAATTCGTTTGTACTCCAGACTTTTGGGGTCACCATTTTTTCGATTGTCCGTCTTCATTTTGATAAAGGCCTCCATTAACTCCTTAAAACCTTTTAGGCGGTCCCATCGTGAAATCTCTGTAACTATTGGGCGATAAATCAGATTTAGGTTTTTTCCAGCATCCAACACATCAAAAGAGCCATCTGGCATTACTCTTCTTACTAAATGTTTATATCGATGATAAAGAATGGCCTTATGATCGTCCAGTATGCCGGATTGGTATAAAATTCCAATGCACTTGTGCAATTGCAGTTCCCGGTTTTTATGACTTAAAGGATCAATAGCAGGTGGAATAATAGAGGTTCTATTTTTCAATGGGTTTGGAACATAGGAGGGAAGGCTAAATACAAAATGATCATAATCGTTGGTGTAGGGTTCCAAAAACTTCCAAACGGCATCGGTAACATCGGTATCATCCTCAAGTCCGATATGGCATCTCCAGATAATGGAAACATTTTTTTCTTTTTTGATCATTGCCGCCAACGGCATGGGTTGGGGATCATGTACCACAACGATATCACCGTCATTGATTAGATTCAAAGCCTTGGATAGATTATTTTGGTTGACTTCCTCATATATTTTCCGGTCTTCTTCCGTAAAAATGCCGTTGCCACTTCCGTGAATCGCATTGTGTATACGTTTGGTCAAATCGAAAAAGGCTTCCTTTTTTGCCTCAATAACGAGCCATTCAATGGAGACGCCAAGTTCTCGTAAAATTCTCATTTGACTCGGGAGCATCTCGGCAACTCCACCACCAATAGCAGTAGAATTTATCATCCAGATGGTTCGGCCTTGTAGCGTTTCAATAGGTTCTTTCGCTTGTTCCGTAAAATCCAGTACGGAGGAGTAGAGGGAGCCGTACGCCTTGTAATCCACAAGTTTGGCGCCTGGCTTTACAGTGATCTTTTGCATGTAAGGGAGTGGTTAAATGTTGAATTCCCTATAAGATAGCGAAAAAACAGTTGATTTGTTTAAACGGTTATTTATGAGTCAATTAAATGTCTGATACCATTCCTTTTGAGCCATTTTCCGATGGATGAAGTTCAAAAATATACTCAGGATCCAATTGAGGCTCCTTGCGATGCGAGACAAAAACTATAGTGGAATCGCTTTCCTTGGCTATTTTGTTGACCAAGGCCACAAATAAATGTGCACTGGAATCGTCCAAACCGGCAGTAGGCTCGTCCAAAATTAATAAAGGGGGATGTTTTACCATGGCG
The DNA here is from genome assembly GCF_003057865.1 of Muricauda brasiliensis. Taxonomy (NCBI): domain Bacteria; kingdom Pseudomonadati; phylum Bacteroidota; class Flavobacteriia; order Flavobacteriales; family Flavobacteriaceae; genus Allomuricauda; species Muricauda brasiliensis. Next base: position 105,233 of record NZ_QBTW01000005.1, read on the forward strand.
CGGGCCATCATCACCAAACGTTTGTCTCCCACTGATAGGTCGCGAAAGTGATCATTCTTTCTATTTTTTAAGTTTAACAGATGTAACCATTCATTGGCCAATTGTTTTTCACTATCGGTTGGTAGAACATACAGTCCAATGGAATCATGCAGTCCTGATATGATCATGTTTTCCAGACTGTGGTAGCCCCGAAATTTATTGGTGATGGAAGGAGTGTAGTAGCCAATTTTTTGTTTGAGGTCCCAAACGCTTTCGCCACTTCCTTTTTTTTGTCCGAAAATAGTCAAATCTTGACCATATCCTTTATGACTGTCACCTGTAATCATGGACAAAAGTGTGGATTTGCCGCTGCCATTGGGTCCAATAAGTTGCCAAAATTCCCCTTTTGATATGGTCCAGTCGATGTTATCGAGTACTTGACGACCATCAAAACTGACAGAAACTTTTTTAAAGCTCACGAGTTCCTCAAAATCCACAACAACGGGTGACAAAGGTGGTGGTATTGTCCTGTTAAAGCTGATGGCTTCGGTTTTGTTTTCCTTCCAAAAAGCATCGGGCGAATCATAGGAATGGAGTTGGTTACCGTCCAGTTTAAAAAATTGGTCGGTACTGGGCAATATATCATCCAATCTGCTGACCAACTGAACCATTATTTTATTGGAAGTGATAGCTATAAGTTGTTCCTTGAGCTGGGCTTGGGTGGCTACATCCAAATTATCATACGGATTTACCAGTATGATAAAATCCGGGTCCTGTTTCATTAAATAGCTGAGCAATGCTTTTTTCTGTTCCCCACTGCTCATGGTCTTTAATGCCTGTTCGCTGTCTTTTGTCAGTATTTTAATGTCATGTCGTTCCTCCTCGTCCATATACCTATTGATTTCGGAACGCGAAAACAGAAGCCCATTTAATTCCTTCAATTCAGTAAGACCGGTAACGGTTTGGTTACGGAGCAAATGCTGAACCAAATGGTCAGAGTTGGAATTGTTTTGTGTGAGGATAGCGTAGCTGTTGGAGAGCTTCATGGAGTATAAAAGTAAAGCACTAAAATTACGATTATCCTGCGTTTACCCGAAAAATATGCACCGGATTATTCTTGTAAGTAGTGGTCTTGTCCAAATACATCCCATTTTTTTGAGCTACTTTTTGGGAGGGTATGTTATCTACATGAATAATGGAAATCAAAGAATCTGAGAAATTGTTTTCGAAAGCAAACTCCTTACATTTTTGTGCAGCTTCAAACGCATAGCCCTGCAACCAAAATTTGGGTAGAATGGAGTATCCAATCTCCAGTTCCTCGATATTATCCACCATCTGGACAAGCAAACCGCAAATCCCGACCAGTTCACCTGTTTTTTGTGAAATAAGCGCGTTCATTCCGCCCAAGTCATTTTCGTAACGTTCAAAGATCCTATCAAATTGAGACGTGCAAGCTTCAATCGGGTCACTAGGCAGACCTTCCCAATATTGGGTGGATTTTGGATTGTGATAAAAGGGGAGCCACTCCTCAAAATCCACTTCTTCCAGCTTACGAAAAATCAGCCTTTCTGAAGTTTGGTTTTCTAGAAGGTATTTCGACATTTAATTGCGGGAAAAGGAAATGCTGTCGCCAACTTGAAGTCCCAATTGGTCGGAAAGCCCCGCATTGATTTCCAATACGTACTTTGCCGGTGCCCTGGAAGGTAGGCTGCTCTCATCCAGGGGTTTTGCATTTTTTTGGAAGCTAACGATTTTCATTCCGGAATTGATATAAATAATATCCAGAGCGATTTCGGTATTCTTCATGTAAAAATTCTGCTCAGCTTCTTCTGGTTGGATGAACAACATTCCCCGGTCTTGCTGCATGGACTTTCGGTACATGAGCCCTGTCAGGGTTTCGTACTCCGTTTCTGCAATCTCGATATCAAAATTGGCTTTAATGGAGTCTGTTTCCGATGATAGGATATCAAGCTCACCTTCTTTGGTGAAGGAAATATTTTCCGTTTTGATGGATTGTTTAGGCTCCGATTTGCAAGATGCCAACACAATGGCAAAGGCCAAGAACATTATTTTCAGAATTTTTCCCATACTGTTATAATTCTACGGGTTCTGGTTTTACCATAAAATACACCCCTATTAAAATCATGGGGATACTGAGCCATTGCCCTGTGGAGAGCATGCCAAGTGTATCCTCGAACCCACCTTGACTCTTTTTGTAGAATTCCACGAAGAAGCGAACCACGAACAATAGTACCATGAACAATCCGAAAAGGAAGCCCGGTTTGTTTTTCCATTCTGTTTTCCAGTACAGTAGATAAAGTGCTATGAATACCAACACGTAACAAAATCCTTCATACAATTGTGCTGGATGACGGAAAGGAATGGATTGTAGTACTTCAGAGAATTCTGGATTGTGCTGAATGGCTTTATAAGCCGCATTGGGGGTTTGTTCCTTGGTCAGGGCCATCGCCTGATACGCTGGCATATCATCCGAATCACGGATAAATCGTGTCGCTAAAAAATAGGACTTGTCGACCACTTTTCCATTGATTTCGGAATTGAAAAAATTACCGAACCTAACAAATGCAGCGCCTATGGCGGAAGGAATTACCAATCGGTCCAATAACCAAAGCATTTTAATGTCTTTCCATTTACGGGTATACAGCCAGATTCCGATGATGGCCGCTATGGTGGCACCATGACTGGCCAAGCCAGTGAAGCCTGTAAATTCATATCCGTTGATGATGCCGAAAAGATTGCTGTTCGCACTTTCTCGTATAGGTAATAGGATTTCCGCTAAATGGTCCTTGTAGTAGTCCCAATCGTAAAAGAAAACGTGCCCCAAACGTGCTCCGAGCATTATCGATACCACGGTGTAAATAAAAAGGGAATCCAGTTTCTCCATGGATTTCTTTTCGTTCAGGAAGATTTTCTTCATGATGAACCAGCCTAGAACAAAGGCGGCAATCCACAACAAATTGTAATATTTTATCTGTATGAAACCCAATGTAAATAGGGTTCCTTCGGGGTTCCAATCAAATCCGAGAGAATACATTTATCTAAATTTTGGACTAATATAACTACTTTGAATGGTTGCACGGGTTAATTAAAGTGCAATTTTTAAGGTACAGGGTCGTAACCACTTCCACCCCATGGGTTGCAACTGACAATTCGCTTAAGGGACAACCATCCCCCTTTGAACAGGCCGTGCTTTTTTAGAGCTTCCAACGTGTATTGCGAACAAGTTGGTGAATAGCGGCATGTTGCGGGAAGCATGGGGGAGATAAAAAGTTGGTAAAACCGTACCAACAGTAAAAATGGCGCTATCAAAATTTTCTTCATGTGAACCTCAAGTGTAGGATAGGGGCAAGGTAGCAAAAAGCCCCGACAAAGTCGGGGCTTGGTTTATACTTCTTCAGCGGATTGTACGGGCTCCAGATGTTCCCGCTCCTCATCCGTGTACATGCGCGATTTAATGACAAAACGGAGTCCCAACGGAATTTCCAGACTAAAACTGGCACCACGCCCTGTGGTTACATCAACTGTAAGCTGTGTGTGTTTCCAATATTCGAACTGGTCCTTGCTCATAAAAAAATCACATCCATGAATGGTGCCCAATTTAACATCGTTCTCATTGAGCATCAACTCACCTTTAGGGAAGCACATAGGGGAGGAGCCATCACAGCAGCCCCCGCTTTGGTGGAACATAAGTTCACCGTGGCGCTCCCTTAATTGGTCAATGATTTTTATGGCATTGTCCGATACCAACACGCGTTTTATCAAATTTCCCATCCTAGAAAAAGCCCAATTTGTTCTTGTCGTAGGAAATCAGCATGTTTTTGGTCTGGGTGTAATGGCTGAGCATCATTTTATGATTCTCTCTACCGATACCCGACTTTTTATACCCGCCGAACGGTGCATGTGCAGGATAGTTGTGATAGCAGTTTACCCAAACCCTACCAGCTTCTATTTGTCTGGAAATTTTATAGGCTTGGTGCATGTCGCGTGTCCAGACCCCAGCGCCTAATCCATAAAGTGTGTCATTGGCTATTTCCAGAGCTTCAGCTTCATCTTTAAATGTGGTTACACAGACTACAGGCCCAAAAATCTCCTCTTGGAACACACGCATCTTATTGTTTCCTTTTAAGATGGTGGGTTGAATGTAGTAGCCACCTTCCAGACCTTCATTGTAAGCAGCCTCACCACCGGCCAGCACTTCACATCCTTCTTCTTTACCGATTTGGATATAGTTCATGATTTTCTCGAACTGATCATTGGAGGCCTGCGCGCCCATCATAGTTTCCGGGTCTAGCGGATGCCCTAATTTGATGGCTTTGGTGCGCTCTACAACACGTTCAATGAATTTGTCATAAATACTTTCCTGAACCAATATTCTGGATGGACAGGTACATACTTCCCCTTGGTTCAATGCGAACATAACGGCACCTTCCAAACATTTGTCGAAGAATTCATCATCGGCATCCATAATACTTTCGAAGAAAACGTTAGGGGATTTACCGCCTAGCTCTAAGGTAACGGGTATGATGTTTTTTGATGCATATTGCATGATCAATTGACCTGTAGTGGTCTCTCCCGTAAAGGCGATTTTTTTGATTCGAGAACTCGATGCCAAAGGTTTTCCGGCTTCAAGACCGAATCCGTTAATGATGTTGAGTACACCGGCAGGTAGTATATCCTCTATCAGTTCCATCAGTACCAAGATTCCAACTGGTGTTTGTTCGGCTGGCTTAAGCACTACACAGTTTCCTGCGGCCAAGGCCGGAGCCAGTTTCCAGGCGGCCATCAAGATGGGAAAGTTCCAAGGTATGATTTGTCCGACCACACCAAGAGGTTCCATAATGTTCATGGATACGGTATTGCTATCCAATTCACTTACCGAACCTTCTTCTGCACGGATTACACCTGCAAAGTACCTAAAGTGGTCTACTGCCAATGGCATGTCCGCGGCACGTGTCTCACGCAACGCTTTACCGTTGTCCCATGTTTCGGCGCGTGCCAATACTTCTAAATTTTTCTCCATGACATCCGCAATCTTTAAAAGAAGGTTGCTGCGGTATGTTGCCGAGGAATTGTTCCACTCCGGAGCTGCTGCCCATGCGGCATCAATGGCTTTGTCTACGTCTTCCGCTGTGGATCGCGCAATTTTGGTGAATGCATTGCCATCTACTGGGGAAACGTTGTCAAAATATTCTCCTTTTGTCGGCGGGGTCCATTTTCCACCGATGTAATTTTCATACTGATCTTTGAACTTTGGTTTTTCCAAAACACTGCGTTCAGTAGTTTGTACATTGCTCATAATACTTGTTGTTAAAGTTAATTTTATGTTCGTTCACACTTTGCTCAAGTGACTGATTCTAAAAGTATTGATTTTGAACGCTGTACATCTGACGTATTCTATTAATGACATGACCAATCCTCTTTGTTTTTATATTTTTAACAAAATATCACATCATATTTTTTATATTTAATAACTATTTGTATAATATATTAAGGAGTAAGTATTCAATATGCGGTTGCCGGATAAATTCTATAAGGAAAGAAAACTCGAGCATTTGGTTGAGAACCAAACCTCCTACACTTTGAACAATGCCTCAATGCATGTGTTCGAGACGCATTTGCAGGCGGAAAAAGTACTCCTTCAATTTGACCAGCCTGTACTGGCCTCTATGTTGATAGGGAAGAAGGTGATGCATCTTAGGGACAAAAAATCCTTTGATTTTCTACCTGGTGAATCTTTGATACTTCCTTCCAATGAGGTCATGTGCATCGACTTTCCGGAAGCCAATGAAGAGAATCCGACACGATGTTTAGCTATGGCCATTTCCGATGAGAAGATAAATAAGGTCATCAATTTAATGAACGAATCCATGCCCAAGCATGATGGTTCGGAATGGGCCTTGATGGATTATAACTACCATTTTACCAATGATGCCAGTATTTATGGTATTATCCAACGCTTGCTGTACCTGTTCACGGAGAACCATCCTTCCAAAGATTTTTTTGTGGATAATATGCTCCAAGAGCTGATAATTAGAATCTTGCAGGGAAATACCCGAGAAAAATATACCCAGAATGCGTCTAAAATAAGTTCTAACAACCGATTGGCCTACGTAATAGAATATATCTCGCAGCATCTCCACGAACCACTAACGGTAGGGGAGTTAAGCAAAAAAGCATATATGAGCGAGTCTCATTTCCATAAAACTTTTAAAGATGAACTGGGCGTCACACCGATTGATTACATCAACAGCGAGCGTATAAAAATGGCTATTAATCTCTTAAAGGACCCTGATAGGAAAATAAAAGAGATATATATGGAATGTGGGTTTGAGAACCGTTCTTATTTCAATCGGCTTTTTAAGCGAAAAATCCATGTGTCGCCGGGAGAGTACCAATCAAAATTTGTGAAACACTAGTTTACGCTAAAGGTAGTTCCATCCTTGCCATCTTTTATTTGGATGCCGAGTTCCACCAATTGATCTCTGATTTTATCAGAAGTGGCAAAGTCTTTTTTGGCCCTAGCTTCGTTTCTAATGTCAATCAATAAGTCCATCACTCCATTTAGAGTGCCGGAATCATCTTTGGACATAGCTTGATTTTCGATACCAAGGACATCATAAACAAATGCTTTTAGAGAGCTTGCAAGGTATTCCTTGTCCTCTTCGGAAATACTTTCCTTTTCTTCCTTGATCAGGTTGATGTGCTTTACGGCATCGAACAATTGTGCTATTAAAATAGGTGTATTGAAGTCATCGTTCATAGCGTCGTAGCATTTCTGCTTCCAAGCGGCCACATCAAAATCGGACTTTTCACCTGTTTTTAATTTATCGATGCTGTCGAGGGCATCCATTAAACGGCTGTACCCTTTTTCGGATGCTTGCAAGGCATCATCACTCAAATCCAAAATACTGGTGTAGTGGGCCTGCATCATAAAAAAGCGAACCACGGAAGGTGAATATGGCTTGCTCAATATGTTGTTGTCGCCACTAAAAATCTCAGATGGATAAATATTGTTGTCCGTGGATTTGGACATTTTTTTACCGTTCAAGGTCAACATATTGGCATGCATCCAATAGTTTACGGGAGATTTTCCGGTGCTGGCCTCTGCTTGTGCAATTTCACATTCGTGGTGCGGGAACTTAAGGTCCATTCCTCCACCGTGGATGTCAAATGTTTCACCCAAGTATTTGGTACTCATTGCGGTACACTCCAAGTGCCATCCCGGGAAACCATCACCCCAAGGGGATGGCCAACGCATAATGTGCTGGGGTTCCGCTTTTTTCCAAAGGGCGAAATCCTGTGGATTTCTCTTTTCGTCCTGTGCGGTAAGCTCGCGGGTGTTGGCGATCATATCTTCCAACTTTCTGCCGCTCAATTTACCGTAGTCGTGATCTTCGTTGAATTTGATCACATCAAAATAAACAGAACCATTGGCCTCGTAAGCCAATCCTTTTTCAAGGATTTCCTTTATGATTTCTATCTGTTCTATAATGTGGCCTGTGGCGGTCGGCTCTATACTGGGCGGTAACAAATTGAACAGTTGCAGGGTGTTATGGAAATCAACGGTGTATCGCTGCACCACTTCCATAGGTTCAATCTGCTCCAGTTTTGCTTTTTTTGCAATTTTATCCTCGCCTTCATCCGCATCGTTTTCCAAGTGTCCGGCATCCGTAATATTGCGAACGTAACGCACCTTATATCCCAGATATTTGAAGTATCGGAAAATCATGTCGAAAGACATGAAGGTGCGGCAGTTACCCAAGTGTACGTTGCTGTAAACGGTTGGACCACAGACATACATGCCCACATGGCCTTCGTTTATAGGTTCGAATACGTCTTTCTTTCCAGTAAGTGAATTATGGATTCTTAAGGTTTGGTCTTTATAAGGTTGCATTTAAATGGTTGGTGTTTAAAATTCGGTGTCCAAGTTAATGTAATCCAAAAACTCTCTTCTAGTGGCCTCTTCTTTAAACTTTCCACCGTATTCGGCGGTCACCGTGCTACTGTCAATATCTCGAATTCCCCTAGAGTTTACACAAAGGTGCTTGGCATCGATAACACAAGCTACATCTTCGGTGCCCAAAACTTTTTGAAGTTCTTTTACAATTTGGATGTTCATACGTTCCTGGACTTGAGGTCTTTTTGCGTAATAATCCACAACTCGGTTCATTTTGGAAAGACCTACCACCGTTCCGTTAGAAATGTAGGCAATGTGTGCACGTCCAACGATGGGCAACAAGTGATGCTCACAAGTGGAGTAGACCACAATGTTCTTTTCCACCAACATTTCGCCGTACTTGTACTTATTGTCAAAAGTGGAGGATTTTGGCTTCCGCTCAGGATGCAATCCGCCAAATATTTCCTGTACGTACATTTTCGCTACGCGTTTAGGAGTTCCCTTTAAACTGTCATCATCCAAGTCAAGGCCAAGGGTAAGCATAATTTCCCTTACGCTTTTTTGTATTCTTTCGATTTTTTCTTCGTCGCTCAATACAAAAGCATCATCCCTTAATGGGGTGTCCGATGAGGAACCTACATGGTCGTTTCCTCTTTCTTCATATTGTTCTTCCAATGCCTGCTCTAGTTTCATAGCTATTGCTTAAGGAGAGCAAAGATATACATTAATGAGGGATTTAACATCTGCTTGCCGAGGTTTGACAACATAAATTATTGTTAACCCTAACACCACGGTACTTTTATAATGCCCAAACGTACAGTCTTTTATGTTGAAAACCTTTTTGAAGACCTTATTAGTTCTATTGATTTGCCATTCTGCACACGCCCAAGTTGTGCCAGACTGTGCCGACGCGGTGCCTATTTGTAGCAATACCCCGATTAATGGTGGAACCAATGGTTATGGCACGGATGATTTTAATGGAGCGGCCTCTAGCGGTTGTTTGGAACAGACTACTACGGGAGCCATAGAATCCAATTCTGCATGGTATCGTTTTAGAACTGCGGAAGCGGGGCAGTTGGGCTTTAATATTGGACATAGCAGTGATGAAGATTGGGATTTTGCCCTTTATCGGGCATCGGATTGCAATAATCTGGGTGAACCCGTTCGCTGTAATTTTTTTGATAACAGTGAAAACACCAGTTTTATAGGGGTTGGAGAAGACCCGACAGGGGATTTGGATTCGGTCCACTATGAGGATTGGCTCCAAGTCGAGGCTGGCGAGGACTATTACCTTTTTATCAATAACTTCAGTAATGTAAATTCTGGATTCTCCATTCAGTTTACGGGAAATATTTGGGTGGATCATCCCAATAGTGCATTGGATTGCACCATTATAAACAATTTACTGGGACCGCCGATTGCAGCTTGTGAGGGCGATAATGTAACCTTGGACGCTACCACTTCTAGCGCCATTAATTATGAATGGTATAGCGATACAGGAAGCGGATATCAACTTATTGCCGGTGCCAATGCTGCTACGTACCATGTTCAAAATACTGGCCAGTACCGTGTGGTTGTGACCACATCCGTCGAAAATATAGTGAGCGATGTCCAAGTTGGGTTCAATGAAGTGCCTGTTACAGGTATGCTGACCGATGAAACCTTTTGTCAAGAAACCGATATGGTATTTGGTTTGAACGGTAAAAATTCCGAGGCATTGAATGGTATGGACCCCGAAAATTTTATTGTGAGTTACCACAGTTCCCAAGCGGATGCTGATTTAGGAGTTCGTCCGCTGGAAAAACAGTATATCCCAATGGGCGGTATGGAAACCCTATTTGTTAGGACCACCTCTTTGGCAAACCCGGAATGTTATGATGCTTCCCAAAGCTTTACTTTGAATGCGATTGAAACTCCGATTCTAAGTTTTTCGGACCAGGCTGTAATTTGTGAGTCGGTCGGAAGTCTGGAAATAGGAGAAATCAGCCCAAATCCAAATTATACCTATCAATGGAGTACCGGTGAAGAAGAACCATCCTTGATAGTTTCCGAAAGTGGTCAATATACGTTAACGGTGACCAATCAATCCAACGGAACTCTTTGTGAAACCAGCCGAACCGTGTTTGTGGAAGTTTCTAGGATGCCGCAAATTTCCAGTGTGGATATCGAGGATTTGAGCGCAAACAATACGGTAACCATCAATACGGAGAACGATGGTATGTATGAATACAGTTTGGATGGTGATGATTTTCAGGTTAGTAATGTTTTTCAAGGTGTGGCTCCTGGTGTTCATACCGTGCAAATGCAAGACCCGTATGGGTGTGGTATAGTTGAAGAAGATATTGTGGTGGTTGGATATTTGGCGATTTTTTCGCCGAATGGAGATGTAATGAACGAGACGTGGCAAATCGAGGGATTATCTACCTTGAACTCTCCCATTGTGACAATTTATGATAGATATGGTAAGCTCATCAAGCAAATGAACGAATTTGACCCCGGATGGGACGGTAGTTTTCAGGGCAAACCATTGCCATCCACGGATTATTGGTTCAAATTGTCCTATATCGATGATAATGGCAATCGAACCTTTGCCAAGCATATCCAAAGTCATTTTTCTCTGAGACGATGATAAGAGGGTTATTGGTCGATTAACAGCAAATTTCTTCGATAAAAAATACTAAAGGTAGGGTTAATGGAGTTATAAGGGTTGTAAGTAGAATAACCATTAGCCCCAAAATTCTATGAGAGCCCTATTTAGCGCTATCTGTTGCTTCTTTCTATTTCAGGCGGTTAGCGCGCAAAACTCACCAGATTGTAGGACAGCAATACCTGTCTGTGCCGATGCGCCTATCCTGGGAACCACTGATGGCAGTGGGGATATCGATGATTTTGACCCGGAGATAATTACCCAGACAGGCTGTTTGGAGAAGGGGAGTGTGAGCTCTGCCAATATTGAGAACAATACAGGCTGGTATGTTTTTAGGGCAGGTACGGACGGGCAAATCGGTTTTGATATCGAGGCACTTCCCGTAACGCCCGGTAGTCCGATTACTTCGGAATGGGATTTTGCAGTTTACGGTCCTTTTGATGAAACTTCCAATGATAATTTCTGTACCATAGTCGGAGATGGCAGCGCACAGCCCATTAGATGTAATTATGAATACAACGATACCGGTTTTACGGGGATAGGGGTAAACCCTGTTGATGGGCGGGAAGGTGCTCCCTTCGTTAAGTCCAGCCAGAATACGTACGACGAATGGTTGAATGTTAGGCAGGGAGAGATTTACTACCTGTATATCAATAACTACAATACCAATTTTGATGAAGAGCCTGAGTCTTTCATGTTGACTTTTACCGGGTCTTCCGTAGATGAAGATCAGGACAATGCTTTGGACTGTACCCTGCGAGATGAATTTTTAGGGTTTGATATTGTGGCCTGTGAGGGCGACCCGGATATTACCTTGTCCGCTTTAAATTCTCCGGTTGGACCAAGTATTTCCAATATAATTTGGGAACTGGACGCTGAGGATGACGGAACGTATGAAACTGTATTGGCCTCAGGTGCAGGTGAGACAGAACTGACCGTTTCCAGTCCAAATTCTGGTCGCTATCGGGTTACTATCGAATCTACGTTCGGTACCACGATTACCGATGATATCCTAATTACCTTTTACGGTGTGCCAGAATTGGATGAAGTTGTGGTCATCGATGATTTGGTGAACAGTGACCAGACCGACCCGTACAATGTGGAGATTGTTCCTGTCGGTGATGGGAATTATGAATATGCGATCAATGGGGGTGAGTTTCAGGACGACCCTGTTTTTGAGGATGTTCCTCCGGGCATCAATACCGTTGTCATCAACGATAAAAATGGTTGTGGTACCACCGAGCCCATCGAGTTTTTAGTGGTGGGTTACCCAAAGTTCTTTACGCCCAATAGTGATGGTGCCCACGATAATTGGACCGTTTATGGAGTGGAGGAATTGAATAATCCTGTGGTGTATATTTTTGACCGTTATGGAAAGCTGTTAAAGCAGATGAATGTGAGCGTTGGATGGGATGGTACGTTTAATGGTAGGGATATGCCGTCATCCGATTATTGGTTCCGTTTGGAATACGGGCGAGATGAGGATGGCTTAATCGTGGCCAAGTCAGTTCGCAGGCATTTTTCTTTGGTTCGATAATATAAAAAAGGCCGGAATTTCTTCCAGCCTCGTATTTTTCTCTTTTTTAGACCTTTAAAACTTAAGGGTGTATCCTAAAGATATATTTGTGTTTATTCTATTGATAAGGGCCGCGCTGTCGATACCACCATCAAACAAATAGGAATTCACGTCTTGCTCAGTACGGCTGTAGGCCAAATCCAATCGGCTTGCGCCAAAATTGTAACCTATACCAGCAGAAAAACCGTTCAGGTCTCCCACAAAATCCGTATCCTCGTATGGGCTTTGGTCATATCGATAACCTCCTCTTAGGCTAACTTGGTCGATTCGGTACTCACCACCTACACGGAAGGAGTTCACAGCGCCAAGTGTATCGGAGATAAAATCATTTTCAGCAGCAAAGCTAGGATCGGAAGTTGGTCTGAGTTCGGCTTTGGACATATCTTGGTAAGAGTAATCAAAGCTGATGAGTCCATCCTGTCCAAAAACCAAAGCAACACTACCCGTATACTTTTCGGGAGTTTTTATCTTGTATTCGTCATATAGGTTTACAATGGTAAAGTTGATGAAATCAATATCCGTAACCGCTAAATTTGAGTTGATACGTTGCGATGTATCATCCGTTAAGGTGTACCATGTTGGGGATTGATAACTAGCTCCGACCCGAACTGTTTGGTTTACCTTTGCAATGGCTCCTAAGCTAAAGGAGAAACCGTAGCCTTCAGTATGCAATAAATTATCAAAAGAGATGCTCTGTATATCTGATTCGGTATCATAACCTTCTTCGTCCAAATAGCTCACCCTGTCGTAGAGCACGCTATGAAAATTTAGAGATGCCCCAAGATAAAGGTCTTCCTTGTACTGGCTGGCAAAATTCAATGTGAATTTGCTGTTGTAGCCGGAAGTGTTCCGAACATATCTTTGGTTTACGCTGCCGTATTGCGCGTTTGAAAAATAAGAAGTGTTTTGGTCATCATCTTCAACGGGTTCAATAATGCCGGCCTGAAACCCAAGAAATGCCTGTTGGGCGGAGTACCCTAGATTGGCACCGATATCCAAATAAGCATCTTCAATATACTCGCCTTGCTGGGTGCGTAGCGGACCCAAAGGTTCACCATCTGCAAAATTTAGAAAATAATTGTCGATTCCGACATTGCTGTTTCCAGAAACGACCAATTGATTGTCGAAGTTCTCGACCAAATCATAATTAACCGCTAGTGCAATTTTTTTCCATGGGCTATCTGTGGCTGAATTCCACACAAAAACACCGCCGATTTGGTTAAAATCCAATGAATTGTCCGTGGAATTTCTTGTGGTGTTGCCATAAAGGGCATCGTTTTTCCTATGATAGTTGGACCCTGTAATCGAGATCTCGCTAAAATTGAATACTGCGGAACCGGCAGGGTTAACGTTCAGGGCAGATAGATCACCGCCCAAAGCTCCAAATGCACCGCCCATAGCTTGAAACCTTGCAGTTCCCTGTAGGTTTTCCGTGCTGTAGCGTATAACATCATCAATGGTCTGAGCACTTGCAAAAGTGCATGCCAATACCATTATGAAAGTTGAGATTCTTTTCATTTATTCTGATTTAGATTAATCAATATTGATTGTTGGATTATGGTCTGCCGCCACCTCGGCCACCTCTACTACCACCTGATGAGCGAGATGCGCCAGATGATCTTGATCCTCCTCCGGATGATCTACTCACCCCAGAGCTCCTGGAACTGCTTCCGGAACTACGGTAGCTTCCGCTTGACCTACTGCTCCTAGACGAACCGCTACTGCGATAGCTTCTAGAACTAGATCCGCTAGAAGAACGGTTGTAACTTCTGCTCGGTGCAGCACTTCTGGATTGATAGCTTCTGGAACTTCTATTGTAGGTTCCACTACTCCTTGTGGTAGGAGAGCTATTATAGGAACGGTATGTTCTAGAACTTCCATTGTAACTAGGTGAAGTACGAGTACTTCTACTTGTTCTGTAATTTTGGTTTCTAGAAGCAGCATCGGCGCTTATGGACCTTCTTACGTTGGACCTATTGCTGTAGCCATTGGTACTTCTTCTATTGGCCAAACCATTACTTCTGGAAACGGTTCCATTGGAGCGTCCACTGTTATTTCTAAACCTACTGGAATATCCAGACCTAGATGTTATAGCGGTACCAGGTATACGGGAAGTGTATCCTCTTCGTCCTGACATGTAGGCGTAGTTTCTGCCATAATAGCCACGGTTGTAATACGGACGGCCCCAGTAGTTGCCGTAGTATCCACCCCAGCCGTAGTATCCGCCCCAACCATAGTTGCCGGCCCAGCCCCAGCCATTGTATGGGTGTCCCCAGCCGTAGTATCCGCCCCAGCCCCAACGATTATATCTCCAAGGATTGTTCCATCCCCAGCCCCAACCGTAGTAAGCAGAGTTCCATCCCCAGCCGGCATTCCAAAGCCATGAATCGTTCCATCCCCATCCATAACCGCCCCAGCCCCAGCTGTTGTCGTAAACGTTGATGGATATACTGGAAGGATTGTCTCCCCATCCTGGGTTTCCGTTATAATTATTGTTGTATGCGAAATAATCGGTCTGTTCTCCGTAAGGAATTGAATCGTTCTGATCCTGACTGGAATAGCTGTCTATATCGGTGAAAACTTCACTATCCAATACTTCGCCAATTTCGTTTGCGCGGTCACCGAAGTACTCTCCGTACATATTGCTTTCCTGCTCTTCAATTCTCATGCCTTGGGCATTTCTCTTTTCAACACCAACAACGCGGTCGTTGGAGGAATAGATGCCGTCATCATAATAAGAAGCTTGTTGATAGGAACCACAGGAGGCCACAAAAATGGCACTGACCATCAATATGGCCGGGGTTCGTAAATTATTGTGGAGTAAAGACTTTAACATGGCGCAATTTTTATTGTTGAACATACTAAAAATAATTAGTTTTACCCAATCATTTTATTAATAAAGTCGCAAGTTTTGTGCCAAACTACAATTGATGGGTAAAAATTTAACGAGCAGAGCAGAGGATTATTCTAAATGGTATAACGAACTCGTGGTAAAGTCGGATTTGGCTGAGAACTCGGGAGTTAGGGGTTGTATGGTGATAAAGCCGTACGGATACGCTATTTGGGAAAAGATGCAGGCGCAATTGGACAAAATGTTCAAAGAAACAGGTCATGAAAATGCTTATTTTCCATTGTTCATTCCGAAATCATATTTGAGCAAGGAAGCAAGTCATGTAGAGGGTTTTGCCAAGGAGTGTGCCGTGGTTACCCATTACCGTTTGAAAAATGCCGAGGATGGAAGCGGTATAGTAGTGGATGAGGATGCCAAATTGGAGGAGGAGCTTATTGTGAGACCAACTTCGGAAACAATCATTTGGGATACATATAGAAGATGGATTCAATCCTATCGTGATCTACCTTTAAAAGTAAATCAGTGGGCCAACGTGGTTCGTTGGGAAATGCGGACCCGTCTTTTTTTGCGGACTGCCGAATTTTTATGGCAGGAAGGCCACACCGCTCACGCGACCCGAGAAGAGGCGATTGAAGAGGCCGAGCTTATGATGAACGTATATGCCGACTTCGCCGAAAAATATATGGGTGTTCCCGTAATCAAAGGAACCAAGACCGAAAGCGAACGTTTTGCGGGTGCTGAAGAGACCTATTGTATCGAAGCGTTGATGCAGGACGGTAAGGCATTGCAGGCCGGAACATCCCACTTTTTAGGTCAGAATTTTGCAAAGGCTTTCGATGTAAAGTTCGCCAATAAAGAAGGGGGGCAAGATTATGTTTGGGCCACGTCTTGGGGTGTTTCCACGAGATTGATGGGTGCTTTAGTGATGACCCATAGTGATGATAACGGATTAGTACTTCCGCCTCAACTTGCACCGATTCAAGTGGTAATCGTGCCCATTTATAAAGGATTGGAGCAGTTGGATGCCATTTCTGAAAAAGTGGAGCCTTTGGTGAAGCAACTGCGTGATAAAGGCATTACCGTGAAATATGATACCCGTGACACCCATAAACCAGGCTTTAAATTTAATGAGTATGAGTTGAAGGGGGTTCCGGTTCGTTTGGCTGTTGGTCAGCGTGACTTGGCCAATGGCACTTTTGAGGTGGCCCGTAGGGACACCTTGTCCAAAGAAATCGTAAAGGCCGAGGAAGTAGTGGATAAAGTAGTTGCCCTTATGGATGAAATCCAAGAAAATATCTTTAACAAGGCGTTGGATTATAGGAAGGGACATATTACAGAGGTTGATTCCTATGATGATTTTAAAAAGGTTATCGAGGAAAAAGGAGGTTTTGTTTCCGCACATTGGGATGGTTCCACTGAAACCGAGGATAAGATAAAAGAAGAGACCAAAGCCACTATTCGCTGTATTCCATTGGATGCAAAGGAGGAAGAGGGTAAGTGTATGATAACCGGAAAACCGTCCCATAAAAGGGTGTTGTTTGCAAAGGCATATTAAAGAGCTTGCAAAAAATAAAAAATACTGTTGCAAGACTTAAAAATAGTTGTATTTTTGCATCCGCAATTATGCAAGCATAATGGCCCGTTCGTCTAGG